>NZ_JBFUHO010000004.1:0-305816 GCF_056402355.1 Variovorax sp. P4_B11 | reverse complement strand
CCCCTGTGGTGACCGAGAACAACGGTGGCGGCCTGGCCGGCACCGGTGAAGAAGGCAGCATCGTGATCGTCACCGACGGTGGCGGCAATGTCGTGGGCAGCGCCGTGGTGGATCCGGACGGCAACTGGCGCATCGAACCGAACCCGCTGCCTGAAGGCGAGCCGGGCACGATCGAGGCGATCGACGAGTCGGGCAACAAGTCCGAGCCGGTCGAGATCGTGGGCGGTGACCAGACCGATCCGTCGACGCCGGTCGTGACGGAGAACAACGGTGGCGGCCTAGCCGGCACCGGCGAAGAGGGCAGCACGGTGGTCGTCACCGACGGCGAAGGCAATGTCGTGGGCAGCGCCGTGGTGGATCCGGACGGCAACTGGCGCATCGAGCCGAACCCGCTGCCTGAAGGCGAGCCGGGCACGATCGAGGCGATCGACGAGTCGGGCAACAAGTCCGAGCCGGTCGAGATCGTGGGCGGTGACCAGACGGCCCCCGTCATCGGTGTCGAGATCGTCAGCGATGCCAACAGCGATGGTGTCATCAGCGGCCCCGAACTGGGTGCCGGCATTCAGGTCAAGGTGAGCCTGGTCTCCGGCGCAGCGGCCGGCGACGTGATCGCCGTGACCGATGGTGCCAACACGGTCAACGTCACGCTTAACGCTGCCGATGTGTCCAACGGTTTCGTTATCGTCAGTCTGCCGACGCCGGCCGATGGCGCGACGCTCAACGTGAGCGCGATCAGCACCGACCTGGCGGGGAACGTCTCCGCCGTGGCGACGGACTCGGCCGTCCTCGACATCACGCCGCCGGAGGCACCGACCATTGCGGTCGATGCCATCACGGCGGACAACGTGATCAACAACGCCGAAGCGGCTTCGACCGTGGCGGTGAGCGGTACGACCACCGGCACGCAAGCGGGTGACGTGGTCACCTTGGTGATCAACGGCGTGACCTACAGCGGCACCGTGGACGCAGACGGCGCCTGGAGCATCGACGTACTTGGTTCGGATCTGGCCGCAGATGCCGACACCTCCGTCGAAGCCAGCGTCACCACCCGTGATGCAGCGGGCAACAGCGCCAGCGGCAACGTTGCTCACGCCTACGGCGTCAGCTCGACGGTGCCCACCATCACGGTGGGTGGCCCGATCGCGGGCGACGGCGTGATCAACGCAGCGGAAGCCGAAGCCCTGGTGGTGAGCGGCACGACCACGAACGTGGAAGACGGCCAGACAGTCACGCTGACCTTCAGCGATGGCGTGAACAGCGTGGTTGTGACGGGCACGGTCAACGGCAATACCTGGACGGCTGGCGCGGCCGACCTGAGCGGCCTGACCGACGGCACGATCACAGTCATGGCAGAAGTGAGCAACGCAGCCGGCAACCCGGCCAGCGACAGCGCGAGCGCCGAGATGGACATCACGCCGCCGGCAGCACTGCCCACGATCGATTCCTACTCCGACGACTTCGGCATCAGCCAAGGCGACTTCGCCAGTGGCAGCGCCACCGACGACACCCAGCCGGTTCTCAACGGCCGCCTGAGCGTGCCCCTGGCCGACGGTGAGGTGGTGTACATCTACGAAGGCTCGACCCTGCTCGGCACGGCCACCGTGGAAGGCACCGACTGGACCTTCGATCTGCCGACCCTCGACAACGGCAGCAGCCACACCTACACGGCCGTGGTGATCGACGCCTCTGGCAACCCGGGAACGAGTTCGAGCGCCTTCGAACTGTCGGTCGACACGACCGCGCCCACGGGCAGCATCGTGGTCAACACCCTGAGGACCGGCGATACCACGCCGGTCATCACCGGCACGGTCACCGGCATCGATCGCGCGTCCGGCGAGACGGTCTGGGTGACGGTCAACGGCGTCACCTACAAGGAAGGCGTCGATTTGCAACTGACGGTGACGGGCACGACCTGGTCGCTGAAGATCGACGATGCCCACGCCCTCAACGTGGACGGCAAGGCCGATGCACTGCTGAACGTCGATGCGGCCATCGTCGATGCGGCGGGCAACCGCACTGTGGACAGCTCCGCCAATGAGCTGACGGTCTACCGCGACGTGTCGGTGATCCAGTCGTCGAACAGCGACTACGTGGCCGAACTGCAGCCGTCCCTGCTGGGTACCGGCCGCATCAACGCCGGCCTGAACGAGAAGCTGATCATTGAGGTCTTCGATCGAAACGGCGCGGTGATCAAGACCTTCACGAGCGGTGTGGCCGGCAACGGCGGCCTGACGCTCAACGATGCGACGGGCAGCTGGTCGATCTCGACGGCCAACTGGGGCACGACGCAGCTCGCGTCGGGCGACTACACGGTCAAGGTGCACGTCCAGGTGGCCGACGGCAGTGGCGGACAGGTGGGCGAGGATTCGACCTTCACGGTGGTGCAACCCGTCGTGAACGCGGCCGTGACCACGGCCAACGACGATACCGCCGCGAAGATCTATGCGCTGGCGGATGGCGGCTACTGGCTGTTCTATGTATCCGATGGTTCCGCCGCCTCGAACAACACCAACCTCTACGCCCAGCGCTACTCGAAGCTTGGCGAGAAGGTGGGAGGCCAGGTGGTGATCGCCAACGGTGCGACCTCCGACGGCTATGGCTACAACGACTCGCTGCAGTACATCCGCAGCTACGACGTCTCTGTGCATGCCAATGGTTCGTTCAGCGTGTTCTACTCGTCGAACGCTTCGACGGTGCCCTACATCCGCAACTTCAATGCGGATGGGACGGCTGCGGGCGCCGCAGTGGGACTGACCAATACGTTGACCTACGAGCTGACGCCCACCTACGTGGCGATGGACAACGGTGGCTACGTGCTGCTGTACGTGTCGGGCACCGTCTGGAACTACAACGTCTACCAGGTGCGCTACAGGGCGGATGGCACGGCGATCGACGCGGCACCCGTGGCGCTGACGACCGGAACCAACCTCGGCAACGGCTTCACCTACAACATGGAGGGCCTGAACGGCGTTCCGACGGGCGGCAACTTCCAGCTGGACACCCAAGGCCTGTCGAGCGCCAGCCTGGGCGGCAAGTACTACGTGGTCCAGTACATGAGTTCGAAGGAGAACGGAACGGCCGGACGGGATAGCGAGATGTTCCTGCAGGTCTACGACTACGAAACCGGCCTGAAGGTCGGCGCCGAGGTCAAGGCCAACGCGCAGAGCCAGTTCTATCAGGTCGGCGCCAAGGTGGTGGCCCTGAAGGAAGGCGGCTTCATCACGACCTGGGTATCGAACCACACATCGGCATCCGGCAGCGCCGGCACGATGGATGATTTCAACGTCTATGCCCGCCGTTTCGACTTCAACGGCTCGGAGATCGTTGCGCTCGACAGCCAGGAAGTGCGGGTGAACACCAGCACCGATGGCGTGAACGGCGTCGGCTACGACACCTTGAACGTCCACTTCGACGTCGCCGCGCTCGCGCACGGCGGCTACGTGGTGGTGTGGACGAAGTTCACCAGCGACAGCCGGTCCGAGGTGTACGGCCAGACTTTCGATGCAGCCGGCAACAAGCTGGGCGGCGAAACGCTGATCAGCGTTAACAGTGCGGACCGCCTGGACTTGATGCCTTCGGTGACCGCCCTCGTGGACGGCGGCTACGCGGTGGCCTGGACCAACGCCAACGCCGCGGACTTTGTGGGCAACCGCACCGGCGACGTGAAGACCGTGATCGTCAACGCCGACGGCACCATCCGCGGCACGGGTGAAACCTATGCGACGACGGCCAGCTACCTGGACGGCACGGGCACGTTGACCGGCGATGACGCGATCAACACGCTTGACGGCCGCAACGGCGCGACCGTGTTCGATGCAGGGGCCGGCAACGACTTCATCATCCTGAAGGACGCGAACTTCACTTCGGTGGATGGTGGCAGCGGCCGCGATACGCTGATCTGGCAGTCGACGGAGAACCTGGACTTCAGCACCATCGCTTCGAAGGTGTCGAACATCGAGACGATCCACCTGGGCGACACGAACGCCAACACGCTGACCTTGAGCCTGAATGACGTCCTGGGCATCTCCAGCACGACCGACACGCTGACGGTGCTGGGTGGCAGCGGTGACCGCGTGGTGATCGATTCGACCTGGACCAGCGCAGGTTCGCAGGTCTGGCAAGGCGAGACCTACCAGGTCTACGTCAACCAGCTCAGCGGCACGGCCTCGCTGTGGGTGCAGCAGAGCGTCAGCGTCGAACTGCGCAGCGAGATGCTGGGCACGGCCGACAGCGACATCCTCACCGACACGGCGGCCAGCAACACGATCGAAGGTGCCGGCGGCAATGATGCGTTCTTCCTGACGCAGGGCGGGAACGACACGCTGCTGTACAAGCTGCTGGCCACCGCCGACGCCACCGGGGGCAACGGTTCGGACGCTGTCGACGGCTTCACCGTGGGCGCCTTCGGCACCGATGCCAATGCGGACCGCATCGACATCGGCGAACTGCTGACGGGCTACGCGGAAGGTTCGCCGCTGGATCAGTTCGTGCAGGTGAGCAATGTGCAAGGCAACACCGTGATCAGGATCGACCGCGATGGCGGCGGCGGCGCGTATGCGATGACCACGCTGGTGACGCTCAACGACGTCACCACCGACTTGGCGACCCTGCTGGCCAACCACCAGTTGGTTCTCTGAGCCTGCAACTCCCCGTGAGCAAAAAGGGGGCGCTTCGGCGCCCCCTTTTTTTTGGCTGGCGGTTTCAGATATTTCTCAGTTTGTTTTGGAATGAAAAGTTCTAACATTTATGTGTTGCTTATTGCTTTTCGGCGCCACGCCGCAGTGAGTCAATAAAAGAGAAATGATCTTGCGGTCAATTCGAGGTGGCGAGCCTCTGAATTAATTCTCGAGCGGTCGAAATTGATCCTCGAGAAAAGACCGCCTCCAGGGAGCCGCCTCGCTTCCATCAAGAAATCAGCACCATGCATCCAATTCCTGACCTCGAGGTCTGTTCCTGCCGCGCCGCATTCAGGCCGCGCGCCAGACTGAACCGGCTTTCCGCGGCCGCCATGCTCCTGCTGGCGGTCCAATGCCTGCCGAGCCTGGCGAGTGCCGCCGGGAACAGCCCCGCGCGCCGTCTCGCGCCCAGCGACCTGGCGCAATCGCTCGGCGCCGGCGCGCCGCAGCCCGCGCTCGACGCCCCGGCGCCCGCCGGTGCGCTCGAACTCACGCAGGCCGTGCGCCAGGCCGTCGGCCGGCATCCTTCGATCGCCGACGCGGTCGCCACCCTGTCGCAGCAGGAGGGCGGCGTCGACGTCGCCCGCGCGGGCTACTACCCGCAGATCCGCGCCGGCTTCGGCGGCGGCAGCAACAACGGCAGCACCACCAACGGCACCGACCCCGGCAACGGCACGCTGGCCACGGCCTCGCTGTCGCAGATGCTCTACGACTTCGGCAAGGTCTCCGGCACGGTCGACCATTCCGAGGCGCTGGTGCGACGCCAGCAGGCCGCGGTGCTCAAGCAGATCGACACGATCGCGCAGCAGACCGCGGAGGCCGTGGTGATGGTGCACCGCTACCAGTCGCTGCTCAGGATCGCGCAGGAGCAGGTGAGCGCGGTCGAAAAGGTGCTCAAAACTGCCAAGCTGCGCGCCCATGCGGGCCTGAGCCCCGAGGCGGACCCGATCCAGGCCGAATCGCGCGTCGACGGCGCGCGCGCGAACTACCTGCAGGTCAAGGCCCAGCATGCCCAGTGGCGCGAGCGCCTGCGCACCCTGATCGGCGGCCCGGTGCCGCAGGTGGTGGCGCCGCTGCCCGAGAAGATCGCGAAGGAACTGGACATGGAGGCGCAGCCCGACACCAGCCTGCTGCCCGAGGTGCTCATGGCTCGCGCCGACCGCAAGGCGGCCGAAGCCCAGCTCGCGGTCGCCAAGGCCCAGCGCTACCCGACGATCAGCCTCGACGCTTCCGTCAACCGCGCGATCGGCGGCGTCAACCCGAACACCCTCGCGCGCAACGGCACCTACCACTCGTTGATGGTCAACGTCACCAGCGCCCTCTATCAGGGCGGTGCGCTCACGGGCCAGATTCGATCCGCCGTGGCGGCCGAGGAAGCCGCGCTGCAACGCGTCGAGACCGCGCGCCTGGATGCCGGCGACCAGGCGCGCAGCCATCGCGAGCGCGCCATCGGGGCCCAGGAGCGGCTCGGCGTGCTGGCCGCGCGCAAGCGCAGCATCATCGAGGCGCGCGACCTGTACCGCGAGCAGTACACGCTCGGCACCCGCTCGATCCTCGACCTGCTCAATGCCGAGCAGGAAATCCACCAGGCCGCGGCCGACGAGGAAGCCGTGCGGCACGACCTCTGGGACGGCCGCCTGGGCTACATCGGCGCGACCGGCCAGGCACGCCAGTTCTACGGCCTCGAGAACACCACCGTCCAGGGCATGGAGGTGCAGTCGTGAAGCTGCCCCCGTCCTACATCGCATGGCTCGAGGCCATGCTCGCTGTCGCCCGCCACTACGGCCTCGGCGCCTCGGAAGAGCGCGTGCGCGTGTCCCTGGCCTGGGAGCGCGGTGCGTCGCTCGACGCGCTGCTCGACCTCATGGCCCGGCAACTCGGCCTGGCGCTGCGCTTCGATGCCTTCAGCGACGCGGTGCTCGATCCGTGGCGGCTGCCGGCGCTGGTCGAGTTCGAAGACGGCAAGGTCGGATTGATCCGATCGGCCGACGGCAAGGGCATGCTCGGCGTGGTGCTGGCCGGCGACCAGGGCCTGGAGACCGCGCTGCCGGTCGAGCAGGTGCGCCAGCGCGCGCGCCGCGTGGCGCTGCTGCGCCCGCAGACCGCCGTCGCGGATTCGCGCGTCGACGACTACATCAAGCCTTACAAGGCCGATTGGTTCCGCGCCATCGCGCTGCGCGACTGGCGCCGCTACGGCGACGTGCTGCTGGCCTCGGTGTTCGCCAACCTGCTGGCCCTGGCGGCCATGGTCTTTTCGATGCAGATCTACGACCGCGTGATCCCGGCGCAGTCGGCGTCCACGCTGTGGGTGCTGTTCGGCGGCGTCATGGTGGCGATCACCTTCGAGTTCATGCTGCGCATGTCGCGCACGCACATCTCCGACCTGATCGGCAAGCGCGCCGACCTCAAGGTATCGGACCTGGTCTTCGGCCATGCGCTGCGCATTCGCACCGCCGCGCGCTCGAAGTCGACCGGCTCCTTCATCGCGCAGGTCCGCGAAGTCGAGCAGGTGCGCGAGCTGATGACCTCGACCACGATCGGCGCGGTGGCCGACGTGCCATTCTTCCTGCTGTTCCTGGTCGTCATGTGGCTGGTGGCCGGTCCGCTGGCGCTGGTGGCGCTGGCCGCGATTCCGCTGCTGGTCGTCCCCGGCCTGCTGATCCAGCGTCCGCTCGCCCGCATGGCCAACGAGGGCATGCGCGAATCGGCCCTGCGCAACGCGCTGCTGGTCGAGGCGGTCGAAGGCATCGAGGACATCAAGCTGCTGCGCGCCGAGCCGCGCTTCCAGAACCAGTGGAACCACGTCAACAGCGTCTCGGCCAGCGTGAGCATGCGCCAGCGCTTCCTGACCGGGCTGCTGCTGACCTGGACCCAGCAGGTGCAGAACATCGTCTACGCGGTGGTGCTGCTCACGGGCTGCTACCTCGTGATGAAGGGCGACATGACGACCGGCGCGCTGGTCGGCTCGTCGATCCTGGCCTCGCGCATGATCGCGCCGCTGGCCCAGCTGTCGGGCGTGTTCGCCCGCTGGCAGCAGGCCAAGGTGGCGCGCAACGGCCTCGACCAGTTGATGCAGCGTCCGGTCGACCAGCCCGAGGCGGCCCGCCTGGTGCACGTGCCGGCGCTGCGCGGCGACTATGCATTCGAAGGGGTCAAGTTCAAGTACGGCGAGGACGACAAGCGCGCGGCGCTCGAGATCCCGCGCCTGCGGATCGAGGCCGGCGAGAAGGTGGCGCTGCTGGGCCGCATGGGTGCCGGCAAGTCGACCCTGCTGCAACTGCTGGCCGGGCTGCAATCGCCGCAGGAAGGCAGCGTCTCGCTCGACGGCCTGGATCTTTCGCTGATCGATCCGTCCGACGTGCGGCGCGACATGGGCCTGCTGACCCAGAACGCGCGGCTGTTCCATGGCTCGATCCGCCAGAACCTCGTGATGGGCATGCCGCTGGCATCGGACGCCGAGGTGATGGAGGCGCTGCGCATGGCCGGCGCGATGCCCTTCCTGCAGTCGCGCGCCGAAGGCCTGGACGACATGATCCAGGAAGGCGGCCTCGGCCTCTCGGGCGGCCAGCGGCAGGCGCTGCTGCTGGCGCGCCTGCTGATCCGCCAGCCCGCGATCGTGCTGCTCGACGAGCCGACCGCGCATTTCGACGAGATGACCGAGCGCCAGGTGATCGAGGCGATGGACGCCTGGCTGCCTTCGCGCACGCTGGTGGTCGCCACGCACCGCATGCAGGTCTTGAAGTGGGTGGACCGCATCGTCGTCGTCGACGGCGGCCGCATCGTGATGGACGGGTCCAAGGACCAGATTCTCGGAAAGCTCTCGCATGGCAACGCATAACAACCCGGGCTCCGCCCCCGCAGGCTTCGGCATCCAGGCCGAGCCCGCGCTTCCCCGTTCCTCCTGGGTCGTCAGGATCATCGGCGCCTTGCTGCTGGTGCTGCTGGCCTGGGCCTGGCTGTTCGAGCTCGACGAAGTCTCGGCGGGCACCGGCACCGTGGTTCCGTCGTCCAAGGAGCAGGTCATCCAGTCGCTCGAAGGCGGGATCCTGGTCGAGCTCAAGGTGCGCGAGGGCGACATCGTCGAAGCCGGCCAGGTGCTGGCCCAGCTCGACCGCACGAAGACCGAGTCGGGCGTGCAGGAAAGCGCGTCGCGGGTGCGCGCCGCGCTCGCGACCGCGGCCCGGCTGACCGCCGAAGTCGGCGGCACGCCGCTGGTGTTCCCGCCCGAGGTCCGCGAGGAGGCCGACCTGATCCGTACCGAGACCGCGCTCTACCAGTCGCGCAGGCAGAGCCTGGCGAGCAGCCTCGCGGGCGTGTCGGAAGCGCTGGTGCTGGTGCGCCGCGAACTCGGGCTCACCGAGCCGCTGGTCAAGCGCGGCGCGGCCAGCGACGTCGAGGTGCTGAGGCTCAAGCGCCAGATCAACGACCTCGAGACCAAGGCGGCCGACATCCGCAGCCAATACCAGGTCAAGGCGCGCGAGGAACTCGCCAAGGCCAACGCCGAGGTGGAGGCGCAGCGCTCGGTCACGCGCGGCCGCGCCGACTCGCTGACCCGGCTGACCTTCACCTCGCCGGTGCGCGGCATCGTCAAGGACATCGCGGTGACCACCGTCGGCGGCGTGGTGCCGCCGAACGGCCAGCTGATGGAGATCATCCCGATGGACGAGAAGCTGCTGGTCGAGGCGCGCATCTCGCCGCGCGACGTGGCCTTCATCCACCCGGGGCAGGACGCCACGGTCAAGATCACGGCCTACGACTACTCGATCTTCGGCGGGCTGAAGGGCAAGGTCGCGACGATCTCGCCCGACACGCTGCAGGACGAGGTCAAGAAGGACGTCTACTACTACCGCGTCTATATCCGCACCGAGGCGGACCACCTGAGGAACAAGGCGGACAAGGTGTTCTCGATCGTGCCGGGGATGATCGCGACGGTGGACATCCACACCGGGGCAAAGACCGTGCTCGACTACCTGCTCAAGCCGCTGAACAAGGCGCGCGAGGCGCTGCGCGAGCGCTGAGCTTCCAGCGCGGGCGTGCTCGGCCTGAAACGCGCGAGGTCAGGCGGAGGTCCGCCAGCGAGGGCAAAATGGCGCCGCGCCGCGGACCGGGTCCGTGAACCGAACCCTCCGTCCCCGACCATGCTCGACAAACGTTTTTTTCCGCGCCAGGCCGTCGCGTCCGGCGGCAACCGCTGGGACTGGGCCTTGCTGCCGCTGGTACTGGCCGTGCTGTTCGCGCTGGCCTATGGCGGCGCCCAGATGGCGCGGCCCTACGAACTCGGGCAGCCGCTGCCGATCAGCCTCGACCCCTGGGTGCTGCCGTACTATCTGCTGCGAACCACGCTGCGCATGTTTCTCGCGCTGGGCGCCTCGCTGGTGTTCGCTTGCGTCTTCGCGGTGCTGGCGACCCGCTACCGTGCGGCCGAGAAGGTGCTGGTGCCGATGCTGGACATCCTGCAGTCGATCCCGATCCTCGGCTTCCTGTCGATCACGGTGACCGGCTTCATCGCGCTGTTCCCGGGCAATCTGCTGGGCGTCGAGTGCGCGGCGATCTTCGCCATCTTCACCTCGCAGGCCTGGAACATGGCTTTCAGCCTTTACCAGTCGCTGCGCACCGTGCCCTCGGAACTGCGCGAGGCCGCCTCGGTGTTCCAGCTCTCGGCCTGGCACCGCTTCTGGCGGCTCGAGCTGCCGTTCGCGATGCCCGGGTTGCTGTGGAACATGATGATGTCGATGTCCGGCGGCTGGTTCTTCGTCGTCGCCTCGGAGGCGATCTCGGTCTCCAACCAGAGCATCATGCTGCCCGGCGTCGGCTCCTACATCGCGATGGCGATCCAGGCCCGCGACCTCGGCGCGATCGGCTGGGCCATCGGCGGCATGCTGATCGGCATCACGCTCTACGACCAGCTGTTCTTCCGCCCGTTGATCGCCTGGGCCGACAAGTTCCGTTTCGAGGAGGGCAGCGGCGAGGACGCACCGCGCTCCTGGCTGCTGACCTGGCTGCGGCGCACCGAGCGCATCAAGCAGAGCATGGGGGGCGCGGCGCGGCTGCTCGAGCGATCGCTGGTGCTGTTCCGGCGCGACCACGACGGGACTTCGATCAAGGCCCGTCCGCGCTCGCCCAATCCGGCCGTGACGCGCGTCTGGGACGCGGTGCTGGCTGCGGCGGTGCTGCTCGCCGTGGTCTGGCTGGTGCGCTTCATCCACACCGAGGTCGGCTGGACGGAAGTCGGCCGTGTGTTCGTGCTCGGCCTCTACACGATGATCCGCGTGGCGGTGCTGATCGCGCTGGCTGCGCTGGTGTGGGTGCCGATCGGCATCTGGATCGGCATGAACCCGCGCTGGGCCGGGCGGCTGCAGGGTGTGGCGCAGTTCATGGCGGCCTTTCCGGCCAACCTGATGTTCCCGGTGGCGGTCCTGTTCATCGTGCGCTGGCAGCTCAATCCCAATATCTGGCTGGCGCCGCTGATGGTGCTGGGCACGCAGTGGTATCTGCTCTTCAACGTGATTGCCGGTGCATCGACCGTGCCGACCGAACTGCGCTACGCGGCCAGCAACCTCGGGCTCAGCGGCTGGCTGCGCTGGCGGCGCTACCTGCTGCCGGCGGTGTTCCCCAGTTTCGTCACCGGCGCCATCACGGCCAGCGGCGGTTCGTGGAACGCCAGCATCGTGGCCGAGTACGTGACCTGGGGCGACACCACGCTGCAGGCCGCGGGCCTGGGCAGCTACATCGCGCACATGACGGCCATCGGCGACTTCCCGCGCATCGCGCTGGGCATTGGCGTGATGTGTGTCTTCGTCATGGGCATGAACCATTTCGTCTGGCGCCGGCTCTATGAGCTGGCCGAGAACCGGATGCACTTTTGATGATGAACGCGCGAGGAGGGCCCATGGCCGAAGCAATTGTTGAACTCGAGGGCGTGGGCAAGTCCTTTCGCTCGGCCGACGGCGCGGCGCGCTCGGTCCTGGAAGGCGTGGACTTCCGGCTGGCGCAAGGCGAGATCGTCGCGCTGCTGGGGCAGTCGGGTTCGGGCAAGTCGACGCTGCTGCGCATCCTCGCGGGCCTGATCGGCGCCGACGCCGGCAGCGTGCGCTACCGCGGCCAGCCGCTCTACGGACCGGCGCGCGGCATCGCGATGGTGTTCCAGTCGTTCGCGCTCTTTCCCTGGTTGACCGTGCAGCAGAACGTCGAGCTGGGGCTGGAGGCCCGCGGCGTCGGGCCGGCCGAGAGGGCGCGGCGCGCAAGTGCGGCGATCGCGCTGATCGGCCTCGCGGGCTTCGAGGGCGCGCTGCCGCGCGAGTTGTCGGGCGGTATGCGGCAGCGGGTCGGCATCGCACGGGCGCTGGTGGTCGAGCCCGAGGTGCTGCTGATGGACGAGGCCTTCTCGGCCCTCGACGTGCTCACGGGCGAGCGCCTGCGCGACGACATCCTGCACCTGTGGAGCGGCGGCGCGATGCCGACCAAGGCGATGTTGATCGTCTCGCACAACATCGAGGAGGCGGTGCTGATGGCCGACCGCGTGCTGATCTTCGCGGCCGATCCGGGGCGGGTGCGGGCCGAGCTGCCGATCCGGCTCGCGCGGCCGCGCGACCCGGACAGCCTGGAGGTGCGGGCGTTGATCGACGAGGCCTATGCGCTGATGACGGCCAGCGCGCCCGGCGCCGGCCGCGTGCCCGAGGAGCCTGTGCGCATGCACCTGGGCGATCGCCTGCCCGATGCCGACATCGGCCGCATGGAAGCCTTGCTCGAAATGCTGATGGAGGACGGCCGCGAAGGCCGCGCCGACCTGCCGCAGCTCGCCGAGGAGGCGGAGCTCACCGACCACGACCTGCTGCCGCTGGCGCAGGCGCTCGCGCTGCTGGGCTTCGCGCAACTGGCGGATGCCGACCTGCATCTGACGGCGCTGGGCCGGCGCTATGTCGCCGGCGCGCACACGCTGCGGCAAGAGCTGCTCGGCCAGCAACTGCTCGCCCATGTGCCGCTCGCCGCGCACATCCGCCACAGCCTCGAGCAGGCGCCTGCGGGCGAGTTGCCGCAGGAGCCCTTCCTCGATCTGCTCGAGGAGAGCCTGGACCGCGCCACTGCCGAGCGCGTGCTGCGCACCGCGATCGAATGGGGTCGCTACGGCGAGGTGTTCGAGTTCGATCTGCGCACCGGACTCATTCATTTGCCGGCCGGCGAAGAAGCGGCCTGAAAATGCTCTATAATCGAAGGCTTCGCGGGAGTAGCTCAGTTGGTAGAGCGCAACCTTGCCAAGGTTGAGGTCGAGAGTTCGAGACTCTTCTCCCGCTCCAGATTTCGAATCTGCTGCACGACACGCGAATCGTGCAGGAAATGAAGGCCACCCCCGGGTGGCCTTTTTCCTGGGCGCTCGTTCATCGCGCTCAGGCGCGCGGAACCAGCTTGCGCACCGCTTCTTCTACCGACATGAACACATGGTCGGCGCCGATGGCCTCGATCAGTCCGGTACGCATCGCCTGCGCCTGCGCCCGTTCGTCCGACAGCCTGGCGATGGCCACGATGGTGCCGGCGGAAAGCAGTTCGACGATGGCGCGCCGCAGGATCTGCGACCCCGTGTAGTCGATGTCGATGACGCCGTTGGCCTCGATCACCAGCAGCCTCACCGGCGCGCTCCGGCCGGCGATGGCCCACCGGACCCAGGCGCAGATCCGTTCGGCATTGGTGAAGTTGACCGGCGCACCCGGTGCGAAGACCAGCACCCCGGGCTCATGTTCGAGGGCGGCGCCCGGGGCCGGCGGCCACCACACGGTGCTCCCCGGCACGCGGGCCAGTTCGACGCAGGTGGGCCGGGCGACGATGTACAGGCTGTGCACGAAGGACATCACGATCGCCAGCAGCATGCCGCTCTCGATCGGCAGTGCGACAACGAGCGCCGCACTCGCGGCCACCAGCAGGATCTCGAGGCCGCCGCGACGAATGATCAGGGCCATTTCGTCGATCCTGAAGATGCGCCAGGCGATGTAGACCAGGATGCCCGACAGCGCCGCGTGCGGCACGTAGGCCAATGCGCCCGAGGCCAGCAGCGCGAGCGCGATCACCAGGCCGACCGCGATCAGCGCGGCGATCTGCGAGCGGCCTCCGGACTCCTTCACGACCGCCGTGCTGGGTGGGCTCGCGTCGACGGCGAAGGCGCCGATCAGGCCGGCCAGCACATTGCCGGCGCCGACCGCCCCGAAGTTGCGGCTGACGTTGTCGGACCGGCCCTCGTCCGACGGGAAGGTGCTCGACACCGCCGCCGTCTGCATGACGCAGACCATCGCGATCACCAGCGCAAGCTGCACCATGCGGCTGAACTCCGCCGCGCCGCTGAAGGACGGCACGGCGACCTGCGGCAACTGCACCGAGAGCGCGCCGAGCAGGCTCACGCCGCGGGCGTCGAGGTGGAACACGGCCACCGCGAGAGCGGCCGTCGCCAGGCCGATCAGCGCCCCCGGAATGCGCGGGCTGATGCGCCCCGCGACCAGGGTCACGATCAGCACGCCGGCGCCGAGCGCCAGCGCGTACGGATTCGCGTCTCCGATGCGGGCCAGCAAGTGGACCAGTTGCGTCATCAGGTGGCCGTGCGCGTCCGGGATGCCCAGCAGCGTCGGCAACTGGCCGACGACGATATGAACCGAGATGCCGGCGAGGAATCCGGTCGTCACCGGCACCGACAGCAGCGTGGCGAGCCAGCCTGCCTTGAGCAAGCCGACCGAGACGAGCACGATGCCGACCATCAGCGCCAGCAGCGCGGCCAGTTCGCCATAGCTGTTGGCGCTGGCGGCGGCGATCGACGCCAGGCCGCCGGCGAAGATCGGCGCGATGGTCGAATCCGCCGCCGCCGAGATGAAGCGATTGGCGCCGAAGGCTGCGAAGGCGATGGAGCCGGCGATGAAGGCATAGAGCCCGGTTTCGGGCGGCATGCCGGCGAGCCGGGCGGTGGCGAGCTGGCCGGGGATGGCGATGGCCGCCAGCATCAGGCCGGCGACCAGGTCGCGCGGCAAGGACTCGATCCGATAGCCGCGCAGCGACGAGAAGAACCAGCTTGGCATCATGCGGCCTACATCTCGTCGATCTGCGTGCTCCGGGTCTGCGCCTGCGCCGCCAGCGCGTAGCGCTCGCGCGTTTTCACGTAGAAGCTGGCCCCGAAGCGGCCGACCGGAAAATAGTGTTGCAGCCGCACGCGCCAGGCCTCGGTGTCGATCAATTCGTCGCGCGCGTGCATCCAGCGCACCTGGCCGATGAAGATCTGCCGGCTCTCGGTCTCCAGCGTCTCCCAGAGCGTGCATTCGAAGGCCACCGGCGCCTCGGCGATGCGCGGCGGCTTCACGGCCCGGCTCGCAAGCGGCGTGAAGCCGACCACCTCGAGTTCGCTCACGTGCGGCGGGTGGCGATCGCCGCAGCGGTGCATCTGCTCGGCGATGTCCTCGTCGGCCAGGTGCACCACGAACTCGCCGCTGCGCGCGATGTTGGCCGCGGTGTCCTTGAGCGCGTTGTCCTGCAGCCGGTTGACGCTGATCATGACGATCGGCGGCTCTTCGCCGAGCATGTTGAACATGCTGAAGGGCGCGGCGTTGACGATGCCGTCGGCCCCCAGCGTGGTGACCAGTGCGATCGGCCGCGGCACGATCAGGCTGGCCATCAGCTTGTAGCGCTGGTATTCGGTCAGGGTCGAGAAGTCGATGTCCATGTCGGGTTCCTTGGCGGTCACAGGGCGTTACGGCACGACGCGCCGGCGTGGTTTCCAATGGAGCGCATGCAACGCCCGTGATTCAAAGGAGGATTCAACCATGCCCGAAAGGGACCCAGCAGAATTCAGGCCAGCCAAAGAGTCCTCGATATGGACCGTGGTCCTCGTCGTGGTGGTGATTCTCGCCGCAGCCTTCGCCTGGTGGCGCTGGTCCTTGCAGAAGGAACCGCCGCCGGCACCGCCCGCCGCCAGCGCACCGCCGCCGCAGGACCGTCCCGCGGACATTCCCCGCGCAGCGGTCGCGACGGGGCCGCAGAACCTGGTCGATGCCCTGGCCGCGCCCGAGGCCGCGCTGCCGCCGCTGAACGACGCCGACAGCCGCGTGACCGCGGCGCTCGACGACCTGGTCGGCAAGAAATCGGTCGGGGCCTTCCTCGAGCCCAGCGGCTTCGTGCGGCGCTTCGTCGCCACCGTGGACAACCTGCCGCGCGCACAGGCCACTTCGCGCCTGTGGCCGGTCCAGCGCGCACCCAAGTCCTTCGAGGTCCAGGGCACGGGCGAGCTCAAGACCATCGGCGCCGACAATGCCAGCCGCTACACGCCCTTCGTGCTCTTCGTCGAGTCGGTCGACAGTGCCCGCGCAGCCGCGCTCTATGCCCGGCTCTATCCGCTGTTCCAGCAGGCCTACGAGGAACTGGGCTACCCGAACCGCTACTTCAACGACCGCCTCGTGGCCGTCATCGACCACCTGCTGCAGGCGCCGGAAACCGAAGGCGCGGTGCCGGTGAAGCTGACCGAAGTGAAGGGCGAGATGGCTGCGGAGCGGCCCTGGATCAGCTACGAATTCGCCGACCCGAAGCTCGAGTCGCTCTCGGCCGGCCAGAAGATGCTGGTGCGCATGGGGCCGGTCAACGAGCGCCGGCTGAAGGCCAAGCTGAAGGAACTGCGGGCCCAGGTCGCAACCGGCGCGGTCGCGAAGAAGTAGCGCGGCACGCGCTCAGGCGCCGCCTGCCTGCTCTTCGGCGGAGCAGGCCTGTGCGCGCAGCAACAGCAGCTTGCGTTCGCGCGCGTTGCGGGTGAGGCCCGCCGCCCGCTTGAATTCCTCGCAGGCCTCGGCGCGTCGCCCGAGCTTGGCCAGCAGGTCGCCTCGCACGCTCGGCAGCAGGTGGTAGCCGCGCAGCTGCGGCTCCGCCTGCAGGGCATCGACGAGCTCGAGGCCGGCCGCCGGTCCGAAGGCCATCGACAGCGCGACCGCCCGGTTCAGCTCGACGATCGGCGAGGGCGAAAGCTGGGCCAGCGCCTCGTAGAGTGCGGCGATGCGGGGCCAGTCGGTCTGCGCTGCGGTCGTTGCATGCGCGTGGCAGGCGGCGATCGCGGCCTGCAGGGCGTAGGGACCGAGCGCGCCGCCGAGCTTCTCGGCCCGCGCCAGCGCCGCGAGGCCGCGGCGGATCAGCAAGGTGTCCCAGCGCGCACGGTTCTGGTCGAGCAGCAGCACCGGCTCGCCATCGGCGTCGACGCGGGCAGCCGCGCGCGAGGCCTGGATCTCCATCAGCGCCACCAGGCCATGGACTTCCGGCTCGTCCGCGACCAGCTCGGCCAGGATGCGCCCGAGCCGCAAGGCTTCGTCGCACAGCGCGGGCCGCATCCAGTCCTCGCCGGCGGTGGCCGAGTAGCCCTCGTTGAACACGAGGTAGATGACCTCGAGCACCGACGACAGACGGGCGCCGAGTTCCTGTGCGCGCGGCGCCTCGAAGGGCACGCGGGCGGCGGCCAGCGTTCGCTTGGCGCGCACGATGCGCTGCGCGATCGTGGCCTCGGGCACCAGGAAGGAGCGCGCGATCTCGTCGGTGGTGAGTCCGCCCAGCAGGCGCAGTGTCAGTGCGACGCGAGCATCGGGCGACAACACCGGATGGCAGGCCGTGAACACCAGCCGCAGCAGGTCGTCGCCGACCTCGTCGTCGAGTGCGGCGTCCACCGCTTCGGCGAAGTCGTCGGCTGCGAACGCATGCCGGGCATCGAGTTCGCGGCCGATCTCGCCTTCCTTGCCGGCATGCAGCGTGCGCTTGCGCAGCAGGTCGATGGCACGGTGCTTCGCGGCCGCCATCAGCCAGGCCGCCGGATTGTCCGGAATGCCTTCGCGCGGCCACTGCTCGAGGGCGGCGAGCAGGGCATCCTGCGCCAGCTCCTCGGCCACGCCGACATCGCGCACCCTGCGCGCCAGGGCGCCGATGATGCGGGCCGACTCGATGCGCCAGACCGCGTTGACCGTGCGATGCGTCTCGGCCGAGTCCACGTTCGGGCGTGTCAGGGCTGCTGCTTGGCGCGGGCCTCGTCGAAGACCCGCTTTTCCTGCTCGCGCAGCTCGGGTGTGAACTCGGCGCCGAAGTCTTCCATCTCGAACACCTGGCGCAGCTCGAGCTCGGCACCGTCGTCGAAGGGGGCGCGTCGCAGCCATTCGAGCGCTTCTTCCTTGGAGCGCACCTGCCAGAGCCAGAAGCCCGCGATCAGCTCCTTGGTTTCGCTGAACGGGCCGTCGATGACGGTCCGCTCCTTGCCGGAAAAACGCATGCGGGCGCCCTTCGAACTCGGGTGCAGGCCTTCGCCCGCGAGCAGCACACCGGCCTTGACCAGCGCCTCGTTGTAGTTGCCCATGTCGGTCAGCAGCTGCTGGCTCGGCATCACGCCGGCCTCCGATTCCTTGCTGGCCTTGACGATCACCATGAATCGCATGTTCTTGCTCCTTCGGTTTCGAGGCCGGCGGCAGTCGGGGATCGACCGCACAGTTCCGGGGCTCTGAATGGACGTCGAAGCAGCAGGCGCGAAATCGACAGCCAGCTGGCCATCGACTTGTAAAAGAATGCTTCTCGCGTCAGCTGCCGGCGTAGTCTTCCGTGGGGACGCAACTGCAGAACAGGTTGCGGTCGCCGTAGACGTTGTCGACCCGGCCGATCGGCGGCCAGTACTTGGCCTGCCGCAGGCTGGTCAGCGGGAAGGCGCCGAGCTCGCGCGAGTAGGGCCGGGTCCATTCGGTGCCGAGCAGGCTGGCCGCGGTGTGCGGCGCGTTCTTCAGCGGGTTGTCGTCCTTCGGCCAGATGCCTTCCTCGATGCGGCGGATCTCGCCGCGGATCGCGATCATCGCCTCGATGAAGCGGTCGAGTTCGGCCAGCGGCTCGCTTTCGGTCGGCTCGACCATCAGCGTGCCGGGCACCGGGAAGCTCAGCGTCGGCGCATGGAAGCCGTAGTCGATCAGCCGCTTGGCGACGTCCTCGGCGCTGACGCCGCTGGCGTCCTTGAGCGGGCGCAGGTCGAGAATGCACTCGTGCGCCACGTGGCCGTTGGGGCTTGCGTACAGCGTCGGGTAGTGGTCCTTGAGCCGCGCGCTGATGTAGTTGGCGCTGAGGATCGCGGTCTCGGTCGCGGCCTGCAGCCCCTTGGCGCCCATCATCCGGCAGTACATCCAGCTGATCGGCAGCACCGCCGCGTTGCCCAGCGGCGCCGCCGACACCGCGCCCACCGCGCCGTTCGACGGCAAGCCGCCGGTCGCGTGTCCCGGCAGGTAGGGCACCAGGTCTTCCACCACGCACACCGGGCCGACGCCGGGGCCGCCGCCGCCGTGCGGAATGCAGAAGGTCTTGTGCAGGTTCAGGTGGCTGACGTCGCCGCCGAACTCGCCCGGTGCGGCCACGCCGACCAGTGCGTTCATGTTGGCGCCGTCGACATAGACCCGGCCACCATGCGCGTGCACGATCTCGCACAGTTCCTTGACCCGGGTCTCGAACACGCCGTGGGTGCTCGGGTAGGTGATCATCACCGCGGCCAGCGTGGCGCTGTGCTTCTCGCAGGCGCGCTGCAGGTCGTCGATGTCGACGTTGCCGTCGGCGTCGCAGGCGGTCACCACCACCTTCATGCCGACCATCTGGGCACTGGCCGGATTGGTGCCGTGCGCCGACGAGGGGATCAGGCAGACGTTGCGCTGCGTGTCGCCCCTGGCTTCATGGAAGGCCTTGATGGCGAGCAGGCCCGCGTACTCGCCCTGCGAGCCGGCGTTGGGTTGCAGGCTGATGCCCGCGTAGCCGGTGGCTTCGCAGAGCCAGGCGCGCAGCTGGGCGTCGAGCTGTGCGTAGCCATGCAACTGGTCGGCCGGTGCGAAGGGGTGGATGTTCGCGAACTCGGGCCAGGTGATCGGGATCATCTCGCTGGTGGCGTTGAGCTTCATGGTGCAGCTGCCGAGCGGGATCATGCTGCGGTCGAGCGCGAGGTCCTTGTCGCTCAGGCTGCGGATGTAGCGCAGCATCGCGGTCTCGCTCTTGTGGGTGTTGAACACCGGGTGCGTGAGAAAAGCGCTGCTGCGGCGCAGGTCCTCGGGAAGGCGCAGCTGCGCCGTGGCGGCGATGGCGTCGAAGTCGGGTCCCCGCGTGCCGGCCGTTGCGAACAGTCTCCACAGCATCTCGACGTCGGCCCGCGTGGTGGTCTCGTCGAGCGACAGGCCCAGGTGATGCTGCAGCCGATGGCGCAGGTTGACGCCGGCAGCCAGGGCCCGTTCGTGGATGGCCTGGGTGTCCTCGCCGGTTTGGATCGTGAGCGAATCGAAGGCCGTGCCGTTGACCAGCTCGCGGCCCATCTGTTCGAGGCCCTGGGCCAGCACCGCCGTCAGCAGGGCGACGCGCTGCGCGATGCGGCGCAGACCCTCGGGCCCGTGGTAGACCGCGTACATGCTGGCGACCACCGCCGGCAGCACCTGCGCAGTGCAGATGTTGGAGGTGGCTTTCTCGCGCCGGATGTGCTGCTCGCGCGTCTGCAGCGCGAGCCGGTAGGCCGGCTGGCCGTGGGTGTCGACGCTGACGCCGACCAGTCGGCCGGGCAGCGAGCGCTTGAACTCGTCGCGGCAAGCCAGGTAGGCCGCATGCGGGCCGCCGTTGCACATCGGCATGCCGAAGCGCTGGGTGGTGCCGCAGACGATGTCGGCATCCCACTCGCCGGGCGGTGCCAGCAGCGTCAAGGCCAGCAGATCGGCTGCCACGCAGAAGGCGGCTTCGCACTGGTGTGCGTAGCCGGCGAGCGGACGCAGGTCGTGCACCTGGCCGGTGGTGGCGGGGTACTGTGCGAGCGCGCCGAAGAAGCCGCCGCTGGCCATCAGATGCGGCAGGGTCTCGGACGCGGTGCTGACCTTGACCTCGATGCCCAGCGGCGCGGCGCGCGTGCGGATCACCTCGATGGTCTGCGGATGGCAGTCGCCCGAGACCAGGAACACGTTGCTCTTGCTCTTGACGCTGCGCCGGGCCAGCGTCATTGCCTCGGCGGCCGCGGTGGCCTCGTCGAGCATCGAGGCGTTGGCGATCGCCATGCCGGTGAGGTCGCAGACCATGGTCTGGAAATTGACCAGCGCCTCCATGCGGCCCTGCGAGATCTCGGCCTGGTAGGGCGTGTAGGCGGTGTACCAGGCCGGGTTCTCGAGCACGTTGCGCAGGATCACGCCGGGTGTGTGGGTGCCGTAGTAGCCCTGGCCGATGAAGCTCCTGGCCACCTTGTTCTTCGCCGCGATCGCCTTCAGCTCGGCCAGCGCGTCGGCCTCGGTGATCGGCGCCGGTAGCCGCATCGGGCGGCTGCGGCGGATCGCCGGCGGCACGATGCCGTCGATCAGTTCGGCGCGTGTGGTCGAACCGACCGCAGCGAGCATGGTCTGCTCGTCGTCGGCTTCGATGCCGATGTGGCGGGCGATGAATTCCTCGGCGTTCTGGAGGTCGCGCAGCGAGAGGTGGGAAGGCACGGGAGTCGGCATGGAGGGCTCGGGTGATGGTGCGGGAATCAGCTTTCGGCGGAGAACTTCTCGTAGGCGGTCCCGTCGAGCAGCGCCTCGAGCTGGGTCGGGTCGCTCATGCGCAGCTTGAAGAACCAGCCCGCATCCATCGGCGCGCTGTTGGCCAGCGAGGGGTCGGCGCGCAGCGCCTCGTTGACCTCGGTGATTTCGCCCGAGACCGGCATGAAGACGTCGGCCGCGGCCTTGACCGATTCGACGACACCGGCGACATCGCCCTGCGCGAAGCCCTTGCCGACTTCGGGCAGGTCGACGAAGACCACGTCGCCGAGCGCATCCTGCGCGTGCACCGTGATGCCGACGGTGACCAGCGCCGCGTCGGCTTCGGGGCGCACCCACTCGTGGTCCTTGGTGTACTTGAGGGTCATGGGAAAAACTCCTTGAAGAAAGTCTGGCTTGGAAAAATCGGGTGAGGGACTGTCAGCCCCGGTGGTAGCGGGCCGGCACGAAGGGCATCGTGCTGACTTCCATCGGCACCGGCTTGCCGCGCACCATGGCCTGGATCCGGGTGCCGGGCTCGGCATAGGCGAGCGCGACATAGCCCATCGCGATCGGCCGGTCGACGCTGGGGCCGAGCAGGCCGCTGGTGACCTGGCCGATGGCCAAGCCCTCGAAGGACTCGAGCACGGTGCCGTCGCGCACCGGCACGCGCTCCAGCGCCACCAGGCCGACGCGCTTGCGCTTCAGTGTCTCGTGGTCGAGATGGCCGGCCGTTCCATTGACGGCGATGAGCTGCGCCAGCACCCGGGCCGCACCCGGGAAGCCGCCTTCGCGCGCTCCGCCGCTGCGCCGGACCTTCTGGATCGCCCAGCCCAGCGCGGCCTCGACCGGCGTGGTGCTTTCGTCGATGTCGTTGCCGTAGAGGCACAGGCCGGCCTCGAGCCGCAGCGAATTGCGCGCGCCCAGGCCGATCGGCTTGACCTCGGGCTCGGCCAGCAGCAGGCGGGCCAGCGCTTCGGCGTCCTTGGCGGCGACCGAGATCTCGAATCCGTCTTCGCCGGTGTAGCCGCTGCGCGTGACGAAGGCCGGGATGCCGCCGATCTGCACCGCGCCGCCGGTCATGAAGACGAAGCGCTCGACGCCGGGCGACAACCTGGCCAGCGCGGCCGCGGCCTGCGGGCCCTGGAGCGCGAGCAGGGCGTGGTCGGGCATCGGCAGCACCTGGCAGCGCTGGCCGATCCGGGCCTGGATGTGGGCGATGTCGGCCTGCTTGCAGGCGCCGTTGACGATGACGAACAGCGAGTCGTGGCCCTCGTTGAAGAACATCAGGTCGTCGAGGATGCCGCCCTGTTCGTTCAGCAGCAGTCCGTAGCGCTGCTTGCCGGGCGCCAGCCCGATGACGTCGACCGGCATCAGGCTTTCGAAGGCGGCGGCGGCATCGGGCCCGGCCAGGCGCAGCTGTCCCATGTGGGAGATGTCGAACAGGCCCGCGGCCTCGCGCGTGTGCTTGTGCTCGGCCATCAGGCCGGTGGGATATTGCACCGGCATCGAATAGCCGGCAAAGGGCACCATGCGGGCGCCGAGCGCCAGGTGCAGGCCGTGGAGCGGGGTCTTCAGCAGATCGTCGGATGCGGCAGCCAAGGGCGGTTCTCCAAAAGGGGCAGTGCTTGTTCCATGGCGAGAAGCCATGGGCCACCCCTGCTGTCCGCTTTACCTGAGAGATTCGCCCCACGATCGGGGTTTGCTCCTTCGGTGGGCGGTGCGACGCGACTTTCGCGACCAACCGCCTCTCTCCAGCAAGGAAACGCCCTGAATTGGGGCGTCTTGTCAGTCCTTTTGCCTGAGCGTTCGGGCCCTTGGTTCGGGGGACCTGCGCCTTCGGCGGCCCCACCGCGGCGGGACGCTCTCCTGACCGTTGGAGTGTAAGGGAATCGCGTCCTCCGGTCGTGGATTTCGGCGGCCGCGCTACTTCGAATAGACCAGGTCGCGCAACCCGAGCGAGATGCCGGGCACGTAGGTGACCACCATCAGGCAGGCCAGGATCACCAGCACGAACGGAACCAGGTAGGGCACGATGCGGTCGAGTGAAATCCGTGCCACGGTGCAGGCCGCGAACAGGTTGACGCCGAAGGGCGGCGTGATCATGCCGAGCGCCAGGTTCACCACCATCACCAGGCCGAAGTGCACCGGATCGATGCCGAAGTGCATCGCCACCGGCGCCAGGATCGGCGCCAGCACGATGATCGCCGCGCTGGTCTCGATGAACATGCCGATCACGAACAGCGCCGCGTTGACGCCGAGCAGGAACATCGCCGGCGACTGCAGCACCTCCTGCAGCCAGCGGCCGATGGCGTCGGGCACGCCGGCGCGCGTGATCAGGAAGGCGAACAGGCCGGCGTTGGCGATGATGAACATGATCACCGACGAGGACACCACCGACTTGCGCAGCACCGCATAGAGGTCGGCCGGCCTGATCTCGCGGTAGATCAGCGTGCCGACGATCAGCGCGTAGAGCACCGCCACCGCCGACGCCTCGGTGGGCGTGAAGATGCCGCCGTAGATGCCGCCCAGGATGATCACCGGCATCAGCAGCGCCCAGCCGGCGCGCCAGGTCGCGGTGGCGACGCCGAGCCGGCCGTCGCCGTCGTTCTTGCCCAGTCCCTTGAACTTGCAATAGACGTAGACGAAGGCCATCAGCGCCAGGCTGATCAGGATGCCCGGGCCGAAGCCGGCGATGAACAGCTCGCCGATCGAGACCTCGGCGCTGACGCCGTACAGGATCATCGGGATCGAGGGCGGGATGATGACGCCGAGTTCGGCGCTGGTGGCCTGCAGCGCGGCGGCGTAGCCGACCGGGTAGCCGTGCTTGATCAGGGCCGGGATCAGGATCGCGCCGATCGCGAAGGTGGTCGCCACCGAGGAGCCCGACACCGCCGCGAAGATCATGCAGGTCAGCACGCAGGTCATCGGCAGCCCGCCCTGCACGCCGCCCACCAGGCTCTTGGCGAAGTCGACCAGGCGGCGCGAGATGCCGCCGGTCTCCATCAGGTTGCCGGCCAGGATGAAGAAGGGAATGGCGGCGAGCGGAAACTTGTTGATCGCGTTGAACATCTCCTTGACGGAGATCAGCATGTTCGCGTTGGAGGCCTGGATGCCGAGCACCGAGGCCAGGCCGATGGAAACGGCGACGGAGATGGTGAGTGCGAAGCACACCACCATGGTCGTGATCATCACGAGGGTCATTGAGCGGTTTCCAGTTCGTTGCGCTTCGGGTCGATCAGGTTGGCGATGATGCCGACGACGCAGAACAGGCCGCCCACCGGCAGCGCGACGTAGGCCCAGAACATCGAGACCGATTCGAGGCCAGCCATCGACTGCACGCTGCCGCGCTGCGCGTAGTCCCAGCCCCACCAGATGATCACCGCGATCAGGCTCAGCGCGGCCAGGCACACGACCCAGTCGAGCACCCGGCGGACCTTGGGCGGGCTCCAGCGGTAGAGCACGTCGACGCTGACCATCGCGCCCTGGCGGAAGGCGGTCGGGATGCCCATGAAGACCATCCAGATCAGGCTGATGCGGATCAGGATCTCGGACCATTCGGCCGGTTGTTCGAGCACGAAGCGAGTGACGATCTGGAACACGCCGAGCGAGGAGGCGACCACCAGCATGAAGCAGGCGATCGCCATCGCCAGGCCGGTGGTCCAGCGGTCGAGTGCGAGGAAGGCGGATTTCATGGGCGCATCAGGGTTCGGACAAAAAAACGCCCGCCAGCGCAGGCTGTGCGGGCGCGTGCTGCCGCGAGGAGTTTCGCGGCAGCCGGTTACTTGACGTCGCGGATCTTGTCGAGATTGGCCTTGCCGAACTGCTTCTCGAACTCGGCGTTGACCGGCGCCAGCGCGGCGACGAACTTGGCCTTGTCGACGTTGTCGATCACGGTCATGCCCTTGGCGCGCAGGTCGGCCACGCCCTTGGCGTCGTCCTCGTCGACGCGGGCCCTGTTGGCCTTGATGGCTTCCTTGGCGGCGTCGAGGAAGGCCTGCTTGTCGGCGGCGCTCAACTTGTCGAAGGCGGCCTTGTTCATCACGAAGATGCAGGGCGAGTAGACGTGGCCGGTCAAGGTGAGGTGCTTCTGCACCTGGTCGAACTTGGCCGAGATGATGACCGGCAGCGGGTTCTCCTGGCCGTCGACCGTGCCCTGCTGGAGCGCGGTGAAGACCTCGGGGAAGGCCATCGGCGTGGTGATGATGCCGAAGCCCTTGTAGGCCGCGATGTGCACCGGGTTCTCCATGGTGCGCATCTTCAGGCCCTTGAGGTCCTCGGGCGCCTTCACGTCGCGCTTGCTGTTGGTCATGTGGCGGAAGCCGTTCTCGCCCCAGCCCAGCGCCTTGAATCCCTTGGCGTCGAACTTGACCAGCATGTCCTGCCCGATCGGGCCGTCCAGCACGGCGCGGGCGTGTGCCTTGTCGCGGAACAGGAAGGGGACGTCGAGGATCTTGGTCTCGGGCACGAAGTTCGGCACCGGGCCGGTCGAAGAGAAGGCGAGTTCCTGGGTGCCGAGCTGCACGGCCTCGATCGATTCGCGCTCGCCGCCGAGCGAGCCGTTGTAGAAGGTCTCGACCTTGTAGCGGCCGTTGGTGCGCGTCGCGACTTCCTTCGCGAAGGTGTCGATGGCGACCCCCTGGTGCGAGTTCTGCGAGGTCGAGATGCTGATCTTCATCGTCGTCTGCGCAAGGGCCGCGCTCGCGATGCCAAAGCCGAGGATCAGGCCTGCGGCCAGTTGGCGCAATTTCATGGGGATGTCTCCAGAAT
The DNA here is from genome assembly GCF_056402355.1 of Variovorax sp. P4_B11. Taxonomy (NCBI): domain Bacteria; kingdom Pseudomonadati; phylum Pseudomonadota; class Betaproteobacteria; order Burkholderiales; family Comamonadaceae; genus Variovorax; species Variovorax sp. P4_B11. Next base: position 279,886 of record NZ_JBFUHO010000004.1, on the reverse strand, counting down.
GGGAAAGAGTTCGGGCCCGGGCCCGCAAGGCAGCCTGCGACTATGCCGCAATAGCAAGCTTCACCTCGTCGGGATTTTCACGGACGCAGTCGCGCTCCTTTTTTTGAGGCCGAGTCTAGGCGCTGGGCGGCAGTTGCCCGCGGCGCCGGCGCATCAGGTGTTCGAGCGCCTCGAACAGCGCCTCGCTCAGCAGTGCCAGCGCCGCGGCGGGCACGGCGCCGGCGACCAGCAGCGCGCGGTCGTTGAGCGCGAGCCCGGTCACGATGCGTTCCCCGAAGCCTCCAGCGCCGATGAAGGCGGCGATGGTGGCGGTGCCGATCGCGATGGTGGTCGCGGTGCGCACGCCGGCCAGCAGCGTGGGCAGCGCCAGCGGCAGCAGCACCACGTGCAGGTTCTGGCCGCCGGTCATGCCGAGCGCGGTGCCGGCCTCGCGCAGGCCGGCGGGAACTTCGGCCAGCCCGGTCACGGTGTTGCGCATGATCGGCAGCAGCGAATACAGCGTCAGCGCGATCAGCGCCGGCAGCGTGCCGATCGCGCCCAGCAGCGAAATCAGCACGGCCAGCAGCGCCAGCGAGGGGATGGTCTGCAGCAGACCGGTCAGGCCCAGCACCAGGGCGCGCAGCCGCACATGCGCGAACACCGCGATCCCGAGCGGCACGGCGATGAGGATCGCGACGCCGACCGAGATCGCGACCAGCAGCAGGTGCTGGCGCGCCAGCCGGCCGAGGTCGGGGCCGAACAGCTTGGCCATGAAGCCGCGGGCGGCGTTGTCGGACGGGAGGGCGGCCGGCGAACCCGGCTGCGTCGTCGCCAGGAAGTCGCGCGCAATGACGTCGAAGGCCACGCCTTGCAGTTCGGCGCGCGCGTTCATCGCGATCATCGAGCGCTCGTCGATGCGGCCCTCGAGCGGCTGCAGGGCGGCCCAGGCGGCGGGCAGCCGCGCCGGCAGGTCGAGCCGGTACAGCAGCACGGCGTCGTAGCGCGGGAAGTAGCCCTTGTCGTCCGCGAGCACGCGCAGGCCCAGGTGGTCGATCTTGGCGTCGGTGGTGTAGATGTCGATGACGTCGACCTGCTTGGCGGCGATGGCTTCGTAGGCCAGGCCGTGGTCCAGCCCGGTCGGCGTCTGGCTGAAGCCGTAGCGCGCCGCCAGGCCCTGCCAGCCGTCGGCGCGGCCGATGAACTCGTTCGAGAGGCCGAAGCGGAGTTCGCGCTGGCCGGCCAGATCGCTCAGGGTGCGAACGCCGAGCCGGTCGGCGTCGGCGGCGCGCATGGCGAGCGCATAGCCGTCGTTGAATCCGAGCGGCACGGCCACGCCGAGCCCGAGCGGCCGCAGGGCGGCGTTCATGGCTTCGCGCGTCATCGATGGCGAGCCCTTGAGGATCTCCAGCGCGATGGTTCCGGTGTACTCGGCGTAGAGGTCGATCCCGCCGGAGCGCAGGGCCTCGTAGACGATGGCCGTGTTGCCGAGCCCCTGCCGCACCACAGGCGCAACCGCGGTCCTGGGCGCAGCGGTCTGGGCCAGCACCTCGGCCAGGATGTAGGACTCGGTGAAGCGCTTGGAGCCGATGCGCAGCGCCTGCTCCTGGGCGGTCGCGGCCACGGCGGCGCCCAGCAGCAGGATGAAGGCCAGGACAGCGAGCCCGGTGCAGCGCAGCAGTTGCATCGCGGCCAGTGTATCGGCGCCAGGCCCGGCCGCGGCCTCATGGGGGGTGAAGATTCCCTTTCTCCTACAACCGATCGTGCGTGCCGCTGATGTGGCGCCGCTCGGCCGCCCTGCACAGTCCGAACGTGCTGATCAACTACATCCGTCGCGGTCAAGGCAAGCCCCTGCTCCTGGTGCATGGGCTGGGCAGCAGTTGGCGGACCTGGCAGACCATCCTCGACCCGCTGGCTGCCGAGCGCGCCGTGGTCGCGCTCGACCTGCCGGGCTTCGGCAAGAGTCCGCCACTGGAAGGCGAGGTGTCGATGCGCACGCTGGCGACCGCCGTGGCCCGCTTCCTCGGCGAGCACGACCTGCTGGGTGTCGATGCGGTCGGCAGTTCGTTCGGCGCGCGCCTGGTGCTCGAGCTGGCGCGCCGCGGCGGAGTGCTGGGCACGGTCGTTTTGCTCGGACCGAGCGGGTTCTGGGCCGGCTGGGAGCGCATGGCGTACCAGGCCTCGCTGTGGCTCTCCATGCGGCTGGCGCGAGGCCTCGCATTCGCCATGCCCGCGTTGGCTGCCCACGAATGGTCGCGCATGCTGTTGCTGGCCCGGTTCTCGTCCCAGGCGCGTCGGCTGCCGCCGGCGCTGGTGCTGGAGGAGATGCACAGCTTCGCATCCGCCCCGTCCCTCAGTCTCATGCTGAGGGATTTCGTGCGCGGATCGCCGCTCGAGGGCTCCGCCGTCGGGACGCTCGGGAAGCCGGTCGTGATCGGCTGGGGCCGGCTCGACAGGATCTGCCTTCCGAGCCAGGCGGCACGCGCGCAACAGCTGTTTCCCGATGCGCGGCTGCATTGGTTCGAGCGCTGCGGCCACTATCCCCACTGGGACCAGCCCGAAGAGACCGCCCGGCTGATCCTCGACGCCACGGCCGATTGAAGGATCCCACCCCGAATGAAAAAGAACGACGAACCCGCATCGGATCGGCCGCCCGCCGAAGGCCCCGCCGCGCATGGCGCCCGCGAACTGCCCGCCGTGACGGTCGAGGGCTACAGCCTCCAGCTGCGCGACAAGGACGGCTTCATCGGCGACCAGGCCAGCCAGACCGCCTTCAGGCAATTGCTGGAGCGCTGGCGGCAGCGCCGTCGCCGAAAGGGCAAGGACCCGCTGGGCGGCGTGCATTCCAAGGACCTCAGCAAGAGCGAACTCGACGCGACACTGGGCGAAACCAAGAGTTCCGAGGCCGCGGACGTGGTTCACGGCGTGATCGAGCAGTTCGCCGAGGAACTGGCCTGGGTGATCGACCGCTTCCTGCGCCAGCCGTCGTGGCATGGCGTGCAGCGGATCGTGATCGGCGGCGGCTTCCCGGGCAGCGACGTGGGCGAGCGCGCGGTGCTGCAGGCGGCAGCGATCCTGCAGGACATGAATGTTTCCGTGCAGCTGGCCCGTATCTGCCACGAGCCGGACGACGGCGGCCTGCTGGGATGGGTGCATCTGGTGCCGCCGCCGATGCTGAAAGGCCACGACGCGATCCTCGCGCTCGACATCGGCGGCACCAACGTACGCTGCGGCATCGTCAAGCTGCGCAAGAAGCGCGCAGCCGACCTGTCGAAGGCCAAGGTGGTGCGGCGCGAGAAGTGGCGCCATGCGGACGACAGCCCGAGCCGCAAGGCGCTGATCGACCGCTTGGCTGAAATACTCGGGGCCCAGATAGGCTATTGCAAGCGGCAGGGCATCCGGCTCGCGCCCTTCATCGGCATCGCCTGCCCCGGGCTCGTTCGCAAGGACGGATCCATCTCGCGCGGCGCGCAGAACCTGCCCGGCGATTGGGAAAGCGACAACTTCCACCTCCCCACCGAGCTGTGCAAGCGGCTGCCGACCATCGGCGGCGAGCCGACGGTCGCGTTGCTGCACAACGATGCGGTGGTGCAGGGCCTGAGCGAACTGCCGTTCATGCAGGATGTGAAGCGCTGGGCGGTGCTGACCATCGGCACCGGACTGGGCAACGCCAGCTACACCAACAAGCAGAAGTAGGCCGGCCGGTCAGGCGAGTTCCCGGCCGAAGAAACGCAGTGTGCGATCCCATGCGAGCCGGGCCCACACGGCGTCGTATTGCGTGATGGGGATCCGGCCCGGGCCCTGCGCGGTTTCGTTGGCGAAGGCGTGATGCGCCTGGTAGCGGTGCCCTTCATAGCGCACGCCCGCCGCGCGCAGCTTCTCTTCGAGGGCATCGACCCCCGCGATGGCGAACGCCGCGTCCTGCGTGGCCCAATGTGCCATCAACGGCACGGTGATCTTCGAGGCATCGACATACTCCAGCGGCGGATAGCCATACCAGATGACGGCGGCATCGGCCTCGGACGCCATCGTCGATGCCAGCAAGGTCAGCGCGCCGCCCATGCAGTAGCCGGTGACGCCCACCTTGCCGCCGCGCGCCTTCAGATACTGCAGCGCGCCGCGCACGTCCTGCGAGGCGGCTTCGGCGAAGTTCAGCCCGCTCATCAGATGGTGGGCTTCCTCGGCCTCGACGGTCTTCTTTCCGCGATAGAGATCGGGCACCAGCGCGGTGAAGCCGGCTTGAGCGAAACGCTCGGCGACGCCGAGGATCTGGTCGTTCAGCCCCCACCATTCCTGGATCACGACCACCGATCCGAAGGCCTTCTCGGCTTCGGCCAGATAGCCTTGCACCGCGCCGCCATCCGGGCGCTTGAATTCGATCATGGTTCCCATGAAGCTCTCCTGATGTCGTGGACAGGAAGGGAGTATCGAACATCGGCCATGTTCCCGCGCATGGCTCAAAGCTGGAAGGCGATCGTGAGCAGCAGGCCCTCGGCGACGTCGCGCAGCAGTCCGGGCGTGCGCGCCCGGTAGGTTTCGCCGGCCGAGGCGGTGGTTTCGATCCAATGCGCCAGTTCGTCGATCTCGGCGCGGCCATAGAACACCACCGCTGCCTCGTGGTTGAGAAGCAGGCTGCGCAGGTCGAGATTGATCGAACCGCACAGCGCCAGGTCTTCGTCCACCACCACCGCCTTGGCATGGGCCATGTAGGGCAGCATCTTGAACACCACGCCGGCACGTGCCAGGTCGCGCATGCTGCGGGCCCGCACGAAATCGGTCAGCCGGTGGTTCGATCGGCCGGGAATCGCGATCGTCACCTGCACGCCGCGCCGGGCCGCCAGCCGCAGCGCGTCGCGCAGTCCGTCGCCGGGCACGAAGTAGGGCGTGACGGCAAGCAGGCGGTGCTCGGCGCGGAAGCAGGCGTCGATCAGCAGCGCCTGCGCCGTGTCCTCGGTCTGGTCGGGCCCGCTGGGCAGGAACTGCGCCGGCCTGCCACCTTCTTGCGGGCCGGCATCGCCGGCAATGGGGCGCGACTGCCGACCGCGCACCGAGGCCCAGTCATGGTCGAACTGGCGCGCCGCCGCGGTCGCCACGTCGCCGTGCAGATCGAAGGACAGGTCACGCCAGGCCACCGGGTGCGCATCGTTGCCGGTGAAGTATTCGCCGGCCAGGTTCCTGCCGCCGGACCAGAGCCAGCGGTCGTCCGCGATCGTGAGCTTGCGGTGGTTGCGCAGGTTGCGCGGGCCGCTGCGGCGCAGGCTGAAGATCGGTCGGAACACCGCCACCTCGGCGCCGGCGTCGCGCAGCGAATCGAAGTGCGTGCGCGGCAGCGACAGGGCGCCGAAGCCGTCGAGCAGCACCCTGACCTTGACGCCCCCGCGGGCCCGGCGGGAGAGCCGGTTGATCACCTCGTGGCCGAGCGCGTCGTCGCCGATGATGAAGGTCGAGACGTCGATGGATCGCTGCGCGCCCTCGATCACCTTGAACAGCGCGTCACGCGCCGCGGCGCCGTCGGAATGCAGGCGCACCTCGCAGAGGCTGGGTGCCGCGAGGCCGAAGCTCTCGACCAGTTCGGCCGCCCAGTGCCCCGCCGGCGCCGCGCGCGGCGGCCGCGGCCTGCCCACCGGCCGGAGCTTGCGCTGCCCGAACAGCAGGTACATCGGCAGGATCACGTAGGGCAGCAGCGCCAGGCCCATGACCCAGGCGATGGCGGTCGTGGGGGCGCGCTGCTCGCGCCGCGCGCGGGTGGTCAGCACGTAGACCAGCAAGGCAAAAGTCACCACCAGCAGGTGCTGCGAGGGCGAGGGCAGCCAGTCGAGCAGGTCGTCGATCCGGTTCACGAGCGGACCAGGGCCTGCAGATGGGCCGGTACCGGGCGCCCTTGCGAGGCCAGGAAGTTCATCATCGGGCCGACCACGTCCCGCACCGGACCGCGCGCACCCACGCGCTCGCGCCAGGCCAGCAGCCTGGGCGTCGCCGCGGTCATGGGCGCGCCCTTGCGCTCGGCGAACACCTGCGCCATGTAGAAGGCGATGTCGGCGAAGGAGTAGGGACCGGCCAGGAACTCGCTGTCGGCCAGCTTCGCTTCGAGTTCTTCGTAGAAGCGGGCGCAGCCGGCGCAGGCAGCCAGCGCCGCCGGACTTTCCATGTCCTGTTGCAGGCCGAAGAGCTTGATCACGTGGGGAAAGAAGACTTCGTCCGATTTCAGTTCGAGCTGCCGGGCTCGCGCCCGCGCCGCGACGTTGCCAGGCCACAGCGGCGGCTCCGGAAAGCGGTCCTCGAGGTATTCGAAGATTTGCGTCGAGTCGAACAGCTCGACATCGCCGTCGATCAGCACCGGCACCTGCCGCTTCGGGTTGACCCGCAGCACCTGCGGGTGCTTCGGGTCGTAGCGGTCGTCGCGGTCGAAGGGCACCATCACGCACTCGAAGGCGACGCCCTTCTCGAGCGCCGCGATCTGCACCTTGGCGCCGAACATGCTGAGGGGGGCGGTGAAGAGCTTCATGGACATGACGCTACTTCACCACGGTTGGCGCCTCAGGTCGAGCCCCAGACCTCTTGGGCCGTTTCCACGACCAGCCGCAGCTTGGCGCGCTGTGCCTCGACCGCGATGTTGTTTCCGTGCACCGTGCTCGAGAAACCGCACTGCGGCGACAGCGCGAGCTGGTCGAGCGAGACGTACTTGGCGGCCGCTTCGATGCGGGCCTTGAGCTCGTCCTTGTCCTCCATCTCGCCGAACTTGGTGGTCACCAGGCCCAGCACCACGGTCTTGCCCTTGGGCAGGAAGCGCAGCGGCCGGAAATCGCCCGAGCGGGCGTCGTCGTACTCGAGGAAGTAGGCGTCGAGGTCCATCTCCTTGAGCAGCGCCTCGGCGACCGGCTCGTAGTTGCCGGCCGCCGCGTGGGTGCTCTTGAAGTTGCCGCGGCACAGGTGCATGGCGAGGATCATCCCTTCGGGCTTCTGCGCCACCACCTTGTTGATGAAGGCGGCGTAGCGGTGCGGCAGCTCGTTGGGGTCGTCGCCGCGCTGGCGGGCCGCCTCGCGCATCTTCTCGTCGCACAGGTAGGCGAGGTTGGTGTCGTCCATCTGCACGTAGGTGCAGCCGGCCGCGGCGAGCGAACGCAGCTCGTCGCCGTAGGCGTTGGCGACATCGTCGTAGAACACCGGGTCGAGCTCGGGATAGGCCTCGCGGCTGATGCCGGCGCGGCCGCCGCGGAAGTGCAGCATGGTGGGCGAGGGGATGGTCACCTTGGGCGTGTTGCCGGCCGACACCTGGCTCTTGAGGTACTCGAAGTCCGCGAGCTGGATGTTCTTCACGTGGCGCACCTTGTCGATCACCCGCATCACGGGCGGCGCCAGCTCCTCGGTGCCGTCGGGCTTGCGGATCGTGACCGGGATGTCGCTCTTCACGCCGCCGAGCTGCTCGAGGAAGTCGATGTGGAAATAGGTGCGGCGGAACTCGCCGTCGGTGATGCTCTTGAGGCCGATGTCTTCCTGGAACTTGACGATCTCGGTGATGGCCTTGTCTTCGACCTTGCGAAGCTGCTCGGGCGTGATCTCGCCCTTGGCTTTCTGCTCGCGGGCTTCGAGCAGATACCGGGGGCGCAGGAAGCTGCCGACGTGGTCGTAGCGGGCAGGCAGGGACGCGTGCTGGGACATGGGATGGCTCCGTCGTATCTGGGAAAAGAACGGTCGATCGTATCCGCACAGAAAGCCCATGGAATGGATACAGAAAGATCGGTACTTACCCTTGTCAAGGTGAAATATCTTGGACTTTATCGCATCGTTGTATACATTGCGTATCCCATGAAAGCCGAAGTCCGTCCTTTCCCGCTCAATGCCTGGTACGCGGCCGCCTACGACGTCGAGGTCTCGCACGCCTTGCTCGCGCGCACGGTCTGCAACCAGAAGTTGGCGCTCTACCGGCGCACCGATGGCCAGGTCGCCGCCCTCGAAGACGCCTGCTGGCATCGCCTCATGCCCTTGTCCCTGGGGCGGCTGGAGGGCGACGAGGTGGTCTGCGGCTACCACGGGCTGGTCTACAACAGCCAGGGCCGCTGCACGTTCATGCCGAGCCAGGAGACGCTGAATCCTTCGGCCTGCGTGCGCTCCTATCCCGTGGTCGAGAAACACCGCTTCGTCTGGGTCTGGCCCGGCGACCCGGCCAAGGCCGACCCGGCGCTGGTGCCCGACATGCACTGGAACGACGACCCTGCCTGGGCCGGCGACGGCAAGATGATCCGGGTCGCCTGCGACTACCGGCTGGTGGTCGACAACCTCATGGACCTGACGCACGAGACCTTCGTTCACGGCTCGTCGATCGGCAATCGCGCGGTGGCCGAGGCGCCTTTCGTCGCCACCCACGGCGAGCGCTCGGCCACGGTCACCCGCTGGATGGAGGCCATCGATGCGCCGCCGTTCTGGGCCGGGCAGATCCACTACGCGCGCGGCTACCGGGGCAAGGTGGACCGCTGGCAGATCATCCGATTCGAGGGGCCGTGCACCGTCAACATCGACGTCGGCGTGGCCGAGGCGGGCAGTGGCGCGGTGCCGCGCGACGGCCGGCCGGGCGACCGCAGCAAGGGCGTCAACGGCTATGTGCTCAACACCATCACGCCCGAGACCAACAAGAGCTGCCTCTATTTCTGGGCCTTTGCCCGCAACTACTGCGTCGGCGAGCAGCGGCTCACGCACCAGCTGCGCGAGGGCGTCGCGGGCATCTTCCGCGAGGACGAACGGGTGCTCGAAGCCCAGCAGCGCGCGATCGACGATCGGCCCGACTACAGCTTCTACAACCTCAACATTGACGCCGGGGCGATGTGGGCGCGGCGGCTGATCGACCAGATGGTGGCGCGGGAGCAGCCGCGCGCGCCGACCATCCCGATCGAAGCTGCCGGGGGTGCCCGTTGAGCGGCGAGCCGGTCGAGCCCGGCAGCTCGCAGGCGGTCAAGGCCCAGTTGCGGCTGCGCGAGATGATCCTGGCCGGCGATCTGGCCGGCGGTGCCCGGATCGCCGAAGTGGCGGTGTCCGAGATGCTGGGCGTCTCGCGCACTCCGGTGCGCAGCGCGCTGATGCGTCTCGAGCAGGAGGGGCTGCTCGAGGGTTTGCCCAACGGCGGCTATGCGGTGCGCACCTTCTCGGAGCGGGACGTGGCCGACGCCATCGAGCTGCGCGGAACGCTGGAAGGCCTGTCGGCGCGGCTGGCGGCCGAGCGCGGCGCGCCGCCGGTGGTGCTGCGAGAGGCGAGGGCCTGCCTGCGCCGCATCGACGAACTGCTGCGCGAGCCGGCGCTCGACGACGCGGCCTTCTCGCGCTACGTCGCCTTCAACGAGGAGTTCCATCGGCTGCTGTCCGAGATGGCGGGCAGTGCGCTGATCGCCAAGCAGATGGAGCGCGTGATCAACCTGCCGTTCGCCTCGCCCTCGGGCTTCGTGGTGGTGCAGGCCAACTCGCCCGCCGCCCGCGACATGCTGCTGATCGCGCAGGACCAGCACGGCCAGGTGCTCGACGCGATCGAGAACCGCGAAGGCTCGCGTGCCGAGGCGCTGATGCGCGAGCACAGCCGCATCGCGCAGCGCAACCTGAGGGAAGTGCTGCATGGCGCGCACAACCATCCCTTGCCGGGGGTGCAGCTGATCCGCCGACGCGCATGAAGGCAGTTCGAAGATGAAAAGCGATATCCACTGGATGCCGGCGCGCATCAGCGCCATCAAGGACCTCAGCCCCACGGTGCGCGAGTTCGAGATCACGCCCGAGTCGGGCATCGTGGCCGGACACGAGCCCGGCGCCCACCTGCAGGTGCAGGTGCTGGTCGGCGCGCCCGGTTCGGGGCGCATGCAGAACCGTTCCTACTCGGTCGTCGGCGAACCCGACGGCCGCGCCTGGCGGATCGCGGTCAAGCGGCTGGACGAGGGCCGCGGCGGTTCGCTCGCGATGTGGCGGCTGGTGGTCGGCGACCGGCTGCTGGTGAGCGAGCCGCAGACCCACTTCGGCCTCGACCTGACGGCGCCGGGCTACCTGCTGGTGGCGGGCGGCATCGGCATCACGCCGCTGGTCTACATGGCCCAGCGCCTGGCCGCGCTGGCCGCGCGCAGCGGCGTCCCCGTGCGCATGCTCTACGGCGCCCGCAACGAATCCGAGCTGGCCTACCTGGCGGATCTGCGCGAGGCGCTGGCGCCGCATTCGAGCGCCAGCCTGCAGGCCTTCGCCGGCAGTGCGCCGATCGACTTTGCCGCCGAGATCGCCGCGCTGCCTGCGGGCGGCCAGCTCTACGCCTGCGGACCGGTGCCGATGCTCGAAGCGGTGAGGCAGGCCTGGGCCGCCGCCGGCCGGCCGCAGGCCGAGCTGCGCTTCGAGACCTTCGGCAGCAGCGGCCGGCTCCCGACCCAGGCCTTCGAGGTGCGCATTCCGCGCCACCAACTGGCGATCACCGTGCCTGCCGACAGCACCTTGCTGGAAGCGCTCGAAGGCGCCGGCGTCCAGACCCTGTGGGACTGCCGGCGCGGCGAATGCGGGCTGTGCGCAATGGACGTGCTGGCGATCGAGGGCGAGATCGACCATCGCGACGTGTTCCTGAGCGCCCACGAAAAGACATCGGGCCGCCGCATCTGTGCCTGCGTCTCGCGGGCGGTCGGCACGATCACGCTCGACTCCGCCTGGCGGCCCGACAACCCGTGATAGCGCACACCTTGCGCGATCATCGCGCAACCGATGTGCTGATCGCGCAGAATTCGCTGCTCCGGCCTGAAGGCTAGGTAGTTGCCGGCGCTCCGGCTTGCTTGCATCTGGTCACAATATCCCCCGTTCCGCATCCCATTGAATTAGGAGAGTTCCATGCTTCGTCGCCACCTCGTACAGGCTGCCGGCCTGACCGCCATCGCGCTGGCCATGCCTCTGGCCCACGCGCAGGACAACACCTTCAAGATCGGGATGATCCTGCCGATGACCGGCCAGCAGGCCTCCACCGGCCGCCAGATCGAAGCCGCCGCGCGGCTCTACATGGCGCAGCACGGCGACACGGTCGCCGGCAAGAAGGTCCAGTTGATCGTCAAGGACGACACCGGCCTGCCCGATGTCACCAAGCGCATCGCCCAGGAACTGGTGGTCAACGACAAGGTCAATGTGCTGGCCGGCTTCGGCATCACGCCGTCCGCGCTGGCCGTGGCGCCGATCGCGACCCAGTCGAAGACGCCCGAGATCGTGATGGCGGCGGCCACCTCGAGCATCACCCAGGCTTCGCCCTACATCGTGCGCTCCAGCTTCACGCTGCCGCAGGCGGCAGTCGCGATGGGCGACTGGGCGCCCAAGAACGGCATCAAGACGGTGGTCACGCTGGTGGCCGACTACGGTCCGGGCAACGACGCCGAGAAGTTCTTCGCCGAGCGCTTCGAGCTCAATGGCGGCAAGGTGATCGAGAAGCTGCGGGTGCCGCTGCGCAACCCCGACTTCGCGCCCTTCCTGCAGAAGGTGCGCGATGCCAAGCCCGATGCGCTGTTCGTCTTCGTGCCCTCGGGCGCCGGCGCGGCCGTGATGAAGCAGTTCCTCGAGCGCGGCATGGACAAGGCCGGCATCAAGATGATCGCCACCGGCGACGTGACCGACGACGACCAGCTCAACGACATGGGCGACGGCGCGCTCGGCGTGGTCACCTCGCACCACTATTCGGCGGCCCACCCGTCGGCGATGAACAAGAAGTTCGTGGCCGACTTCCAGGCGGCCAACAAGAACATGCGGCCGAACTTCATGGCCATCGGCGGCTACGACGGCATGCGCATCATCTACGAGGCGCTCAAGACCACCAAGGGCCAGGGCGGCGGCGACGCGCTGCTGGCCGCGATGAAGGGCCAGGTCTTCGAGAGCCCGCGCGGCCCGGTGCTGATCGACGCCCAGACCCGCGACATCACGCAGGACATCTACCTGCGCAAGGTCGAGAAGAAGGACGGCCAGTTCTACAACGTCGAGTTCGACGTCATCAAGTCGGTCAAGGACCCGGGCAAATCCAAGTAGGACGGGCGAAGTGTTCCGGACAGCCGCATGTTGACTATTCTCTTTGACGGCATCGCCTACGGCATGCTGCTGTTCGTGCTCGCGGTCGGCCTGGCCGTGACGCTGGGCCTGATGAACTTCATCAACCTCGCGCACGGCGCCTTCGCGATGGCCGGGGGCTATCTCACGGTATTCGCGATGCAGAAGCTGGGCGTGCCTTTCCTGCTGTGCCTGCCGCTGGCCTTCGTGGTCGTCGGCGCTGTGGGTGCGCTGCTCGAGCGCACGCTCTACCGGCCGATGTACGGCAAGTCGCACCTGGATCAGGTGCTGTTCTCCATCGGCCTGGCCTTCATGGCGGTGGCCGCGGTCGATTATTTCGTCGGCTCCTCGCAGCAGAACATCCACTTGCCCGAATGGCTGCGCGGCCGCACCGAGATCGGCGACGGCGCGCTGCTGCTGGGCATGGGCCACTACCGCATCTTCATCATCGCGGTCTGCACGCTGCTCACCGTGGTGCTGCAACTGATCCTCTCGAAGACGCGCTTCGGCAGCCGGCTGCGTGCCGCGGTCGATGACCCGCGCGTGGCGGCGGGCCTGGGCATCAATGTCAACGTGGTGTTCCTGCTGACCTTCGCGGTGGGCTCGGGGCTGGCCGGCCTGGGCGGTGCGCTCGGCGCCGAGATCCTCGGACTCGATCCGACCTTCCCGCTCAAGTACATGATCTATTTCCTCATCGTGGTCTCGGTCGGCGGCACCTCGTCGATCACCGGGCCGCTGCTGGCGGCGCTGCTGCTCGGCATCGCCGACGTGGCGGGCAAGTACTTCATCCCGAAGATGGGCGCCTTCACGGTCTACCTGCTGATGATCGTGATCCTGATGTGGCGGCCGCAGGGCCTGTTCACGCGCAAGGGGGGCAAGTGATGATGCGCGACGCCGGGCCGCCCCAAGGCGCGAAGGCCCCCTCGGGGGGCAGCGAGGACACGCGAGTGCCGAGCGTGGGGGCACAGTCCTTCCAGCAACTCTTGCTCAAGAAGGCGGGTTGGCGGCCCTGGGAATACGCGCTCTGGGCGCTGGCCTTCGTGCTGCCGCTGGCCATGCCCTCGCATGCGCTGATGATCAACGAGATCGCCATCGTCGCGCTGTTCGCCATGTCGCTCGACCTGATCCTCGGCTACACCGGCATCGTGTCGCTGGGCCACGCGGCCTTCTTCGGCTTCGGTGCCTACACGGCGGCGCTGTTCGCCAAGCACGTGATGCCCGATCCGACGATCGGCCTGCTGGTGGCCATCGCGCTGTCGGCGGTGCTCGGCGCCATCGCCAGCGTCACCATCCTGCGCGGCAGCGACCTGACCCGGCTGATGGTCACGCTGGGTACTGCGCTGCTGCTGCTCGAACTGGCCAACAAGCTCGACGGGCTGACCGGCGGCGCCGACGGCCTGCAGGGCGTGGTGTTGGGGCCGGTGCTGGGCTTCTTCGACTTCGACCTCCTCGGCCGCACGGCGGCCTGGTACTCGCTCTCGGTGATGCTGCTGCTGTTCCTGCTGATGCGCCGGCTGGTGCATTCGCCCTTCGGCGCCACGCTCAAGGCGATCCGCGACAACCGGCTGCGCGCCATGGCGATCGGCATTCCCGTGGTGTCGCGGCTGGCCGTGATCTACACCGTGGCGGCGGCCGTTGCGGGCGCTGCGGGCGCCCTGCTGGCGCAGACCACCGGCTTCGCCTCGCTCGACGTGCTGGCCTTCGACCGCTCGGCCGACGTGGTGCTGATGCTGGTGATCGGCGGCGTCGGCTGGCTCTACGGCGGCATCGCCGGCGCGATCGTCTTCAAGCTGCTGCAGGACACGCTGTCGACCGTCACGCCGCAGTACTGGATGTTCTGGATCGGCCTGATCCTGGTGTTGCTGGTGCTGGTCGGGCGCGACCGGCTGCTCAAGCCCTGGACCTGGTTCGGCGCCCGCAAGGCGGTGAAGCCATGAGCGCCAGCAACGATACGGTGCTCTCCGCCACCGGCCTGGTGATGCGCTTCGGCGGCATCACGGCCACCAACAACGTCACGCTCGACCTCAAGCGCGGCGCCCGCCATGCCTTGATCGGCCCCAACGGCGCCGGCAAGACCACCTTGATCAACCTGCTGACCGGCGTGCTCACGCCCACCGAAGGCCGCATCGTGCTCGAGGGCGAGGACATCACGCGGCTGGCGCCGCATCGCCGGGTCGCGCGCGGCATGGTCCGCACCTTCCAGATCAATCAGCTCTTCGACTCGATGACGCCGCTCGAGACGCTGGTGCTGGTGGTCTCCCAGCACGCGGGCGTCGGTGCGCAGTGGTGGCGGCCGCTCGGGTCGTCCAAGGCAGTGGCCGAACGGGCCGGTCAGCTGCTCGAGCAGTTCCGCCTGGCCGACGTCGCGCAGCAGCAGACGCGGCATCTCGCCTACGGCAAGCGCCGCCTGCTCGAGATCGCGATCGCGCTGGCCTGCGAGCCCCGCGTACTGCTGCTCGACGAGCCCGTGGCCGGCGTGCCGGCCGGCGAACGCGAGGAGCTGCTCGAGACCGTGGCGGCGCTGCCGGCCGACGTCTCGGTGCTCCTGATCGAGCACGACATGGATCTGGTGTTCAGTTTCGCCGACCGCATGACGGTGCTGGTCAACGGCACGGTCTTGACCGAAGGCGACCCCGACACGATCGCCAACGATCCGAAGGTCAAGGAGGTCTATCTGGGCCATGGAGGTGATGTGGACCCCCAAGCTCGCATTCGTTCGCTACCCCCCGAGGAGGCGCAGGCCTCCCTTGGGGCGCCCCGGCGGGAGGCCTGACATGTCTGAGTTGCTGCGCATCGAGAACCTCAGCGCCGGCTACGGCGAGGCCGTGGTGCTGCACGACGTCGCGCTGGCGCTCGGCGAGGGCCAGACGCTGGCGCTGCTGGGGCGCAACGGCACCGGCAAGACCACGCTGATCAATACGCTGGCCGGCGCCACGCGCCAGCATGGCGGCCGCATCACGCTGGGCGGCGCCGCGCTGCACAAGCTCTCGCCGCACCTGCGCGCGGCGGCCGGCATCGGCTGGGTGCCGCAGGAGCGAAACATCTTCAAGTCGCTGACGGTGCACGAGAACCTCACGGCGGTCGAGCGGCCGGGCAAGTGGAACCCGCAGCGCGTCTACGAGATGTTCCCACGGCTCGCGGAGCGCAAGGGCAACCTGGGTACGCAGCTGTCGGGCGGTGAGCAGCAGATGCTCGCGGTCGGCCGTGCACTGGTGCTGAACCCGACGCTGCTGCTGCTCGACGAACCGCTCGAAGGGCTGGCGCCGATCATCGTCGAGGAACTGCTGCGCGCGATCCGCCGCATCACCCGCGACGAGGGCCTGGCCGCTATCATCGTGGAGCAGCATCCCCAGGCGATCCTCGCGATCTCCGACGAGGCGGTGGTGCTGGACCACGGCACCGTGGTGCATGCCGACCATGCGGCCACGCTGCAGGCGCAGCCCGAGGTGCTGGAGCGGTTATTGGGCGTCGGGAGGTAATGCCATGGCATCGATTCGACAGGAAATCCAGGTCGCGGCGGGCGCCGAGAAGATCTGGGACGCGGTTCGCGACGTTGGCGAGATCCACCGTCGGCTGGTGCCGGGCTTCGTGACCGACTGCCGGCTCGAAGGCGACACGCGGGTCGTCACCTTCGGCAACGGCATCGTGGCGCGCGAGCTGATCGTCGACTGCGACGACGCGGCGCGGCGCCTGGTCTGGTCCGCCAGCGGCGGCCGCCTCACGCACCACAACGCATCGCTGCAGGTGATCGCCGAAGACCCGACGCACAGCCGCCTGGTCTGGATCGCCGACCTGATGCCGCACGAGATGGCGGCCCCGATCGCCGCCATGATCGCCGATGGAATGCGGGCGATGAAGAAGACCCTGGAAGCTTGAGTCCAGCCTCCGCCACGCGCTCTTCACGGGAACCGCGGCGCAACCGGCTTCGCCGGGCCGCAGCGCGGCGCCCCCTGCAAGGGGGTGGGCGGCCACACGAAGTGAGGCCAACCTGGGGGGGGGTGCTCAGTACCCCACGGTGAAGCGCTGGCGGGAGTGCTTCGGCGATTCGATCTCGTCGACCATCGCGATCGCGTAGTCCTCCATCGAGATCCAGCTCTTGCCGGAGGCGTCGCTCAGCAGGCTGTCGCCGCCGATGCGGAACTGTCCCGTGCGCTGGCCCGGCTCGAAGATCGCCGAGGGCGACAGGAAGGTCCAGTCGAGTTCCTTTTCCGAGCGCAGCGCGGCCAGCATCACGCCGCCGGCCGCTGCCTCGGCCTTGTAGGCGTCGGGGAAGCCCGGCGCATCGATCAGCGCCGCGCCGGGCGCGACCTCGAGGCTGCCGGCGCCGCCGACCACCAGCAAGCGGGGCACGCCAGCTTGCCCGGCCGCGGCGATCAGGGTTGCGGCATCGGTGCCGCCGGCGAATCGGGTCGAACTGACGATGGCGTCGTGTCCGCGCAGCAGCGGGACCAGAGCGTCGACCGCGTTCGCGTCGGCCGCCTTGACGGTCAGGCCGGGCCGGGCTTCGACGGCGTCGACCTTGCGCGCGATGCCGGTCACGCTGTGGCCGCGCGCCAGCAGTTCGTTGGCGATGCGCGAACCGGCGCGGCCGGTGATACCGAGAAGGGCGATCTTGCTCATGGGAGTTCCTTGGGTGACGTGGGTGAGAGGGGTTGCAAAAGGAGGGCCTCGAGGTGTGCGACCCAGGCTTCGGGTCGACCGAGCCAACGGCCGGCCTCCAGCGGCGTCAGCCGGCCGTCGGCGGTGGCGAGCGCCAGGGTCGGGAAACCATGTCCGCCGATCCGGGCCAGCCAGCGGCGGCTGTCGACGATGTGGCGCTGGGTCGGCTCGCCGGCCATGAAGTCGAAGGCGTCGGAGAAGGCCGCGGCGTCGAGGCCCAGGTCCGCAGCCAGCGTGCGCAGCACACCGGGGTCGGCGATGCGCCGCCCTTCGACGTAGTGCGCTTGCTGGACGCGGTGGATCATGTCCAGCCCGCGGCCGGCTTCGGCTTCGGCCACCAGCACCGCCGTCAGCGGCGGCGCGGAGTCCAGCATCGCGCCGGTGTCGTTCAGGAGCCCGTCGAAATAGGCGCTGCCGAAGGGTTGCCCGCTGAGTTCGGCGATGCGGCGGTCGTGCGGCATCACGTAGTCGCGCCATTGGGGCGTGACCGCGCGGCGGTTGCTGCCGGTCAGCATGCCGCCGCCGTGGAATTCGATCGCCAGCGCCGGCACACCGCGCGCGGCCTCGATCAACGGCGCCGCGGCATAGCACCAGCCGCACAGCGGATCGAAGACGTAGTGCAGCAGTGTCGCGCGCGGGGGGAGGGGGTTCGGTTCCGACATGGCCTGGATCGTACGTTTCTTGATCCGATCGAAAAACCGCTTAGCATGCAATGGTTTGTTGCTTGGATCGATCAAATATGGACCGGATCACCGCCGCCGAAGTCTTCGTGCGGATTGCCGAGCGCGGCAGCATGAGCACCGCCGCCGAGGCGCTCGACATGTCGCGGGCCATGGTCACTCGCTACCTTGCGCAGATGGAGCAGTGGGCCGGCGCGCGGCTGCTGCATCGCACGACGCGCCGGCTCAGCCTCACCGAGGCCGGCGAGGAAACGCTGGCGCGTTGCCGTCGCATGCTCGAGGTCGCGGCGGAAATGGCGACGGCCGCCAGTGCCTGCGCGGACGAACCGCGCGGCTTGCTGCGCGTGGCCTGTGCGCAGTCGCTGGCCCAGGATGTTCTTGCCGCGGCGGTGGCCGACTATCTGCGCCGCCACCGCCAAGCCGCGATCGACTTGCACATCGACGCCCGTCCGGTGAACCTGGTCGGGGAGCGCATCGACCTGGCGATCCGCATCACCAACGAGCTCGATCCGAACCTGATCGCCCGGCCGCTGGGCCATTGCGCCTCGGTGGTCTGCGCCTCGCCTGCGTACCTCGCCGCGCATGGCATGCCGCGCAGCGTGCAGGACCTGGCGCGGCACAACTGCCTGACCTATTCCTACTTCGGAAAGAGCCTGTGGCAGTTCGACCATGGCGAAGAGCGCATCGCGGTGCCGGTCAGCGGCAACTTGAGCGCCAATGAATCGCAGGTGCTGCTGGCGGCGGCCATCGAAGGGGCCGGCATTGCGATGCAGCCGGTCTATTCCGCCAGCGGCCCGATCGCGCAGGGCCGGCTGGTGGCGCTGCTGCCCGGCGTCGTGCCGCAAGGCCTGGGCGTCTACGGCGTCTACGCTTCGCGTCGCCAGATGCCGGTGTCGCTGCGGGTGCTGCTGGATTTCCTGGTGGCCCGTTTCGCCGACCCGGCCCACTGGCCGCCGCCGGAACCTAGTTCTCCGGACCGACCGCGCGGTAGAGCGCGCGCACGAAGTCCGACTGCGTGATCATTCCGGTCAGCCGGCGCTGGCCGTCGATGATCGGGATGTGATGGTGTCCGCCTTCGGAGAACAGCGGCACCAGCTCCGCCAGCGGCCGGTCCTCGCTGGCCACGCGCACCTGTCGCGTCATGATCTGGCCCACCACTTCGGGCTTGCTCGACATCACGCTGCGGGTCGCGCGGATGAAGTCGCGCAGCCGTCCGCCGATGCCCTCGTGGTGCTGCAGGTCGATCTGTCTGAAGAAGTCGGCCTGCGTGACGATGCCGACCACCCGGCGCGTGCGGTCGATCACCGGCAAAGCCTTGATGCGGCGTTCGTGCATCAGCGTCCAGGCTTCCTGCAGGGGCATGCCGAACTCGGCCACCACCAGGTCGCGCGACATGATGTCGGCGCAGCGCACGGTGCCGAGCCGCCGGCGCCAGGATTCCATCTCGGTCTGCCGGATCAGCGATTCGAGGTCGTCGCGGCTGATGTCCAGCACCTGGTTGTAGCGTGCCAGCACGGCGTCGATGTCGGCCGAGCTGAAGCGCGCATCGGCCGCCGGCTGGCGCGGCGCCAGTTGCACGTGCGGATAGCGGCGGCCGGTCAGGCTGTTGTAGGCCACGCCGGCCAGCACCAGCAGCAGCGAGTCGGCCAGCACCGGCAGCAGCGCGAAGGGAAGTTCCGCCCGGTGCGTGAGCACGGCCAGCAGCGCCACGGCGCCGCCCGGCGGATGCAGGCAGCGCAGCGTGAACATGAGTCCGATGGCCAGTGCGGTTGCCAGCGCGCCGGCCCAGACCGTGTCCGCGGGCAGCCAGCGGGCGCAGGCAACGCCGGCCAGTGCCGCCAGGGTATTGCCGCCGATCACCGGCCAGGGTTGCGCCAGCGGGCTGGCCGGCAGCGCGAACACCAGCACCGCGCTGGCGCCCAGCGGTGCGATCAGCCAGCCGCTGCCGCCGGCCAGCCATTCGCAAGCCAGCCCGGTGAACAGCAGTCCGAGCGCTGCGCCCGCGACCGCGCGCAGGCGTTCGCGCCCATCGACCGCCGCCCGGGCCGGCAACCATGCGCGCGCGAAACTCCGCAGGTTTTCGGTCCGCATCACTTCGTTTTTTCTCTGGGCCGGGGCGTGGGCGTGGCGCGCGGCGCATGAAGTCGTCGCTGCCCGTGGCCAGGAACGCCGCGGAACCGGCTTTGCCGGGCCGCTGGTGTTGCCCCCTTGAGGGGGGAGGCGGCTACACGAAGTGAGCAAGCAACGGGGGTGGGCGTCATCAGGCAGCCTCGGCGGCGACCCGGCGGCCGATCTCGGGCCAGCGTCCGTGCAGCCAGACCCAGGCCACCAGCCCGACGCCCAGCATCAGCAGCGAGGTGGCGGCCAGCGCCAGCGTGGAGTGCATCACCAGCGGCGCGACCACGCCGGCCACGATGCCGTTGGCGGTCGAACCGATCACGGCCTGCAGCGACGAGGCCATGCCGCGGCGCTCGGGGTGCAGGTCGAGCACCAGCAGGGTGACGACTGGCACCATCAGCGCCCAGCCGAAGGCGAACACGGCCAGCGGCCACAGTGCCCACGCGGCGTGCGGCGTGAACAGCGCGTTGGCGGCGACATTGAGGACCGAGGTGGCCAGCATGATCACGAAGCCGTCGCGGATCTGCCGCTTCGGTGCCACCTTGCCGGCCATCCGGCCGCTGGTCCAGGCGCCGGCCATGATGCCGCCGATCGTCAGGATGAAGAACCAGAAGAACTGCGTCGGTGCCAGCGCCAGGTGCTCGCCGAGGAAGGCGGGCGCGGCCAGCACATACAGGAACATGCCATTGAAGGGCACGCCGCTGGCCAGTGCCAGCAGCAGGAAGCGCGGGTCGGAGCACAGGTCCCAGTAGCCGCGCATCAGGTGCCGCACCTCGAAGGGCTGCCGATGGTCCTTGTGCAGCGTTTCGGGCAGCAGCTTGAAGTTGGCGACCCACAGCACCACGCCGACGCCGACCAGGAACCAGAAGATGCTGTGCCAGCCCAGGTGGACGAACAGGAAGCCGCCGACGATCGGCGCGATCGCCGGTGCGATGCCGAAGTAGATCGTCACCTGCGACATCACCTTCTGCGCCTCGGCCGGCGGGAACATGTCGCGGATCACCGCCCGCGAGACCACGATGCCGGCACCGGTCGACAGGCCCTGCAGGGCGCGGAACAGCACCAGCTGGCCGATGGTCTGCGACAGCGCGCAGCCCAGCGAGGCGAGCGTGAAGACGGCCAGCCCCCACAGCACCACCGGCCGGCGGCCGAAGCTGTCCGACAGCGCGCCGTGGAACAGGTTCATGAAGGCGAAGCCGAACAGGTAGGCCGACAGCGTCTGCTGCATCTCGCCCGGCGTGGCGCCGATCGAGCGCGCAATGCCCGAGAAGGCCGGGATGTAGGTGTCGATCGAGAACGGGCCCAGCATGCCGAGCACCGCCAGCAGCACGGCCAGCGCCCAGCGCGGCGCGCGCCAGAGTTTGTCGGCTTCGGGGTTCATGGGTGCGGCTCCTGTCTCCAAAAAGAAGAGCGCCTCGTGGGCGCCTTCTGGTCTTCCTTCTTTTCGTGAAACACCGCGGAACCGGCTTCGCCGGGCCGCTGGTGTTGCCCCCGGAAGGGGGTGGGCGCCCGACACGAAGTGCGGGCAACCTGGGGGGTGAGGCTACAGCGTATCGATGAAGCTGCGCAGCTTGTCGGAACGCGACGGATGCTTCAGCTTGCGCAGCGCCTTGGCCTCGATCTGGCGGATGCGCTCGCGCGTCACGTCGAACTGCTTGCCGACTTCTTCCAGCGTGTGGTCGGTCGACATCTCGATGCCGAAGCGCATGCGCAGCACCTTGGCCTCGCGCGGCGTCAGGCTGTCGAGGATGTCCTTGACCACGTCGCGCAGGCCCGCCTGCATCGCGGCCTCGATCGGCGCCGTGTTGCTGCTGTCCTCGATGAAGTCGCCCAGGTGCGAATCGTCGTCGTCGCCGATGGGGGTTTCCATCGAGATCGGCTCCTTGGCGATCTTCATGATCTTGCGGATCTTGTCTTCCGGGATCTCCATCTTCGCGGCCAGGATGCTGGCGTCGGGCTCGAAGCCGAACTCCTGCAGATGCTGCCGGCTGATGCGGTTCATCTTGTTGATGGTCTCGATCATGTGCACCGGGATGCGGATGGTGCGCGCCTGGTCGGCGATCGAACGCGTGATCGCCTGGCGGATCCACCACGTCGCATAGGTCGAGAACTTGTAGCCGCGGCGGTATTCGAACTTGTCGACCGCCTTCATCAGGCCGATGTTGCCTTCCTGGATCAGGTCCAGGAACTGCAGGCCGCGGTTGGTGTACTTCTTGGCGATCGAGATCACGAGGCGCAGGTTGGCCTCGATCATTTCCTTCTTGGCATCGCGCGAAGACGATTCGCCTTCGTTCATGCGCTTGTTGATGTCCTTGAGCTGCGTCAGCGGCACCACCACGCGCGACTGGATGTCGGTCAGGCGCTGCTGCAGTTCCTGCACCGGCGGAATGTTGCGCGCCAGCACGGCGCTCCAGGGCTTGCCGGCGGCGGCCTGCTTCTCGACCCACTTGAGGTTCAGCAGGTTCGAGGCCACGCGGTTGCCGTTCTTGTCGTAGCCGCTGAAGTCGCGGATGAAGTCTTCCTGCGGGAAGCCGCACTTGTCGACGATGATGCGGCGCAGCTCGCGCTCCTTCTTGCGCACGTCGTCGACCTGGGTGCGCACCAGGTCGCACAGCTTCTCGATCGTGCGGGCGGTGAAGCGGATCGTCATCAGCTCTTCGGACAGGGCGTGCTGGGCCTTGTCGTAGGCCGGCGTGCCGTAGCCTTCCTTGTCGTAGATCTTGTGGACCTTCTCGAACAGAGCGGCGATGCGGTCGAAACGCTCGAGCGCGTCGCGCTTGAGTTCTTCCAGCTTCTTGGTCAGCGCCTTGGAGCCGCCCTTGCCGTCGTCGTCGTCTTCCTCGTCGAACTCGTCGAAGTCTTCCTCGGCCACGTAGTCGTCGGCCTCGTTGGGGTTCGAGAAGCCGTCGACGATGGTCGAGATCACGACCTTGCCGTCACGGATTTCCTGGCCCAGGCGCAGGATCTCGGCGATGGTGGCGGGCGAAGCGGAGATGGCCTCCATCATCGCCATCAGGCCGCCTTCGATGCGCTTGGCGATCTCGATCTCGCCTTCGCGCGTCAGCAGCTCGACCGTGCCCATCTCGCGCATGTACATGCGCACCGGGTCGGTGGTGCGGCCGAACTCGCTGTCGACGGTCGACAGCGCGGCTTCGGCTTCTTCCTCGGCTTCCTCGACCGTGGTGGCGGTCGGGGCGGTGTTGTTCAGCAGCAGGGTTTCGGCGTCCGGCGTCTGCTCGTAGACGGCCACGCCCATGTCGTTGAGCATCGTGACCACGACTTCCATGGTCTCGGCGTCGACCAGCTTGTCGGGCAGGTGGTCGGAGATTTCGCCATGCGTCAGGTAGCCGCGGGTCTTGCCCAGCGTGATCAGGGTCTTCAGGCGCGAGCGGCGCTTGGCCAGGTCTTCTTCGGACAGCACCGTCTCGTCGAGGCCGAACTCCTTCATCAAGGCGCGTTCCTTCGCCTTGCTGATCTTCATGCGCAGCGGCTTGACCTTTTCCTCGGTCGTCGTGGCCGCCGGTTCCTCGCCGACCAGCTCGTCTTCGATGTCGGACAGATCGATGTCGCTGCCCGCCGACTCGTTGCCGGCCTTCGGCTTGCGGCCGCGCTTGGCGCCGGTGGTGGTGGTGGTGCCGGCAGCCTTGGGCGGGCGACCCACCTTCTTGGCGGCGGGCTTGGCGGTGGTGGGTTCGGCGGAGAGAGTCGTTTTGGTGGGCACGGTTTTCACTTTCGTAGCTGCGGACGCCTTGGAGGCGACGGCACCCGTCTTGGTTGCCTGCAGCGCGGCGGTCTTCGACGGTTTTTCTGCAGCGGGCTTCTTGGCAGCGGACACGGCAGGCTTCTTTGAACTGGGCATACGACCTCGTACAACAAGATGGACCAAGCGGAATCACACGCGCCTCGAACCCGGCGCAGGCAGGAGCACAAACACTGCGGCTGAGGGAACGCGAGCCCCCTGGCAGCCGTCAAAAGGCAAGATGTCGGGCGAACATTTGGTGTGCAGTCCTTGCGGTGTATTGACCCGTTTCCCGTCGGGAAGTGCATTGCGCTTGGGGTCGGCCCGGAGGTGCTGCTGTCGCTCTTGCCTTGTTGCCAGACGCTGGCTGGCGTCTAGCTAAGCCTTACATTATAGCGCGGCGCTCGTTTTTCAAGCAGTGTTTGTGCTGGGCCTGAGGCGATTTCGCAACTCCAGCCGGCGCGCCTCGAGCGCCTTGTAGCGCTCCAGCGCCCGCGGGTCGCTGCCCACCGCCGCGATCGCCTCGCTCTGCTGGGCCTTGAGCAGGTCGTCCAGCATGTAATCGAGCACGTTGCGCAGCTCCCGGGCCGCGTCGGCCGCCTGTTCGCCTTCGGCGTCGCCGATCGGGCCGCCGTCCGGGCCGGTCATGACCCGCACTGCCAGCGACTCGAAGGCCAGGCCGCGCAGGCCCTCGCGCAGCGCCGCCCAGGGCTGGACCCCGTGCTCGTGCGACTGGCTGTCGAGCCAGGCGAACAACTGCCCGTGCTCGCCGGGCAGGTCGCACAGCAGGGCATGAAGCTCATGCGACAGCGCTTCCCACTCGGCCGGGTTCGACAACACCAGCCGCGCCGCGACGTCGGCCCGGCTGGTCGGCAGGCGGCGGCCGCCCGGGGGAGGCCGAGGCGGCGCCGGCTGGCGAAAGGACTTGAAGCGCTTCTTCTCCGGACCGCTGCGCGCCTGTTCGTCGAACCATTGGTCGCGGCTGGCCCAGTCCGCTTCGGACATCTCGGAAGAGGCCGGTGCCGACCGGGCAGGCGCCGGGGCCGGCGGGCGCGGTGCCGCCGGCGCCCAGAGTTCGCCCAGTTCCTGGGTGCCGAGCTGCACCAGCGCGGCGATCTCTGCCAGCAGCTGGCGTTTGAGCGCGCCTTCGGGCAGCGCGCTCCACAGCGGCCGGGCGTTGCTGGCCATGTGGGCGCGGCCCTCGGCCGTCGACAGTTCGCAGCCTTCGCGCGCGGCCTCGATCAGGAAGCGGCTCAGCGGCGTGGCCTCGGCGACGAAGCGCGCGAAGGCGTCGGCGCCGAATTCGCGGATGAAGCTGTCGGGATCGTGCTCGGCGGGCAGGAACAGGAACTTGATGCTGCGCACGTCGGTGGCGTAGGCCAGCGCGCCGTCGAGCGCCTTGCGCGCGGCCCGACGGCCGGCGGCGTCGCCGTCGAAGCTGAAGACCACCGATTCGGTGAAGCGGAACAGCTTCTGCACGTGCTCGGGCGTGCAGGCGGTGCCGAGCGTCGCCACCGCGTTCGGGAAGCCCAGCTGCGCCAGCGCCACCACGTCCATGTAGCCCTCGGTGACCAGCGCGTAGCCGCGGTCGCGGAAGGCGGCGCGGGCTTCGTAGAGGCCGTAAAGCTCGCGCCCCTTGCTGAAGACCGGTGTTTCGGGCGAGTTCAGGTACTTGGGCTTTTCGTCGCCGAGCACCCGGCCGCCGAAGCCGATGCACTCGCCCTTGACGTTGCGGATCGGAAACATCACGCGGTCCCGGAAGCGGTCGTAGCGCTTGCCGTCGCCGTCGTCATTGGCCTCGCCGACGATCACCAGGCCGCTTTCGGCCAGCAGCGGATCGTCGTAGTCAGGAAACACGCTGGCCAGCGAGCGCCAGCCGGCCGGCGCGTAGCCGATGCCGAACTGCTTCGCGACCTCGCCCGAGACGCCCCGCCCCTTGAGGTACTCGATGGCGCCGGGCGACTGCCGCAGCTGCTTGCGGTAGGCCTCGCCGGCCTTCTCGAGCACTTCGGTCAGCGTGGCCTGCTTCTGTCGCTGGCCGGCGGCGCGGGCGCGCTCCTCGGGCGAGGCGTCGTCTTCGGGCACTTGCAGGCCGTACTGGCCGGCCAGGTCGTGCACCGCCTCGACGAAGCCCATGCCGGCATGCTCCATGAGGAAGCCGATCGCATTGCCGTGCACGCCGCAGCCGAAGCAGTGATAGAACTGCTTGGTCGGGCTGACCGAGAAAGAGGGTGATTTTTCGCCGTGGAAGGGGCACAGGCCCATGAAGTTGGCGCCGGCCTTCTTCAGCGGGACGTAGCGTCCGACGATTTCCACCACGTCCGCGCGTGCGATCAGTTCCTGGATGAAAGAGGCGGGGATGGTCATGTAGGCTCGGAACTCCAAATGATACGCAAGCCGCCAGGCCCGCATCGGCCGCCCGACCCACCGATGGCCCGAAAGCACCGAATGATCCGCCATTCCGTCACCCACCAGGTCGGCCCCGTGCTGCGCCACCCGCTGCGTTTCGCCTGGCAGGCGCTCAAGAGCTTCAAGGCCAACCACGGCCTGCTGCTGGCCGGCGCGGTCGCCTATTACGCGCTGCTGTCGATCGTGCCGCTGCTGATCGTCAGCGTCATCGCACTGTCGCATTTCATCGACCAGGAGGCGCTGCTCGGCGCGGTCGGGCGCTACCTGGCCTGGCTGCTGCCCGGCCAGTCGCAGGCGATCGTCGCCGAGCTGTCGAACTTCCTGACCCATTCCGACGTGCTCGGGCCGGTGCTGCTGGTGACGATGATCTTTTTCAGCTCGCTGGCCTTCACGGTGCTCGAGAGCGCCATGGCGGTGATCTTCCACCACCGCCAGGCGGACCACTCGCGCCATTTCCTGATCTCGGTCGTGATGCCCTACATCTACATCCTTTGCCTGTGCGTCGGCCTGCTGCTGGTCACGCTGGTGTCGGGCGCGCTGCAGGTGATCGGGGAGGAGAGCGTCGAGCTGCTGGGCTACCGCTGGTCGCTGTCGGGCGTTTCGGGCGTGCTGCTGTACCTGCTGGGGCTGGGGGGCGAGATCTTCATGCTGACCTCGCTCTACCTCGTGATGCCGGTCGGCCGGCTGCGGCTGCGCCACGCGCTGATCGGCGGCGTGACGGCGACCCTGCTGTGGGAGGTCACGCGGCGGGTGCTGGTGCTCTATTTCGCGACGCTGTCGCAGGTGAACGTGGTCTACGGCTCGCTCACCACCGCGATCGTGGTGCTGCTGAGCCTGGAGATCGCCGCCACGCTGGTGCTGTTCGGCGCCCAGGTGATCGCGCAGTTCGAGCGCCTCGAACGCACCGGCAGCCTCGCGCCCGACGAGCCCGCCGCGGGCGAACTCGGCGGCGTCGATCCGGCTAGCGCGGCGCGAGTCGGATCGCGCCGTCGAGGCGGATCACCTCGCCGTTGAGCATGTCGTTCTCGAGGCTCTCACCAACGATCGTTTACGCTGGGGAATGTTGCCTGTTTACAACAGTGCTCCTGAAATTGAGCCCAGTCGGCTTGCCCCTGTAGATAAGCCAAAAGAACGCTCGGGTTCTTTTCTTGTGCCTGCTCACTTCACGCCTGACTTCTTGAGCAGCTTCGCTGCGTCCTTCATCAGCAGCACGTTGTCACCACGACCGTCCTTGACGTCCTCTTTCTTGAGGTTGTACTTCTCTTCCAAAGCTTCCTGCATCTTCTGAAGCATCTGAATGGTCGCCATCGTCTCTTTCATGATCGACATCTGGTCCTTGCGACGACCAACAGCCTCTCGGTCATGCAACGTACCTACTGCGATCAGTAGCAAGCTCTGAAGCTCGACCGCGAACTGGCGAAGCATTTCACCGATAGCAACCCCAAGCTGGTTGTGGATTTCCTTCTGCTCTTCGTACCGCGCCTTCATCTGGTTGGCACGGATGCGCTGGCGGGTTGCCTCGCCATTGCGCTTGATGTTCTTCTCTTTCAGTTCAGCGCGTTGCACGATCTCTTGCTCCAGCTTCTCAGCCTTGCGACGTGCGCGTGTGATCTCGTTTTCCTGCACGGCCTCAACGACCTCTGCGTACTGCGATAGGTTTACCTGTTCCATCCCTGTCTCCTTCTTATTGTGTGTCTCGGTGGTGTTCGTATTTAAGGATCATCTTCGTGAACATCTGACCGAGTGGTGTGTTGAGGAACGGCATCATCTGTGAGCTGTTCATCCAAATCTTGTCCTTCTTCTCATCCGACATCGTGTCGTCTGTTGCGATGTCGTACAGACCGCCGATGTTCTTCGCAACGCGACCGACGCCACCCATGAGCGGAATGGATTCCTTGCCCATGCTGTACTTCTTCTGCAAGCCGAGCCATTCGCTGGCTTGACCCATTGAAGGCTCAAGAACCTTCAGTGCTGTCATCAGCAGAGAAGAAGGAAGCAGGATCGTGTTGTTGATCGCACGACCCCAAATCTTGTTCTGCGTCTTCTCGTCGTTGAGGTCGTCCTTGCCGTACATCGCTTCCCATGTGTAGGCACCAGCGAAGTTGAACGCTGCCAGCTTCAGGTACGTCTTCAGGATCGAAGTAGGGCCAGCCTGGAACGAAGGAAGAATCTGCTTGTCAATCGCAGCACGGATGAAGCTTGTGAACTGCAACGCAGACGAGAAGAAGCCAGCATGTTCGCCACGCTCGATCATCATCTTGGTTGTCGCATCCGGCTCAAGGATGTACGAGTTGACAGCACGCTTGTTGAAGCCCATGAAATGTTCAGCAGCTTGTGCGTCGTCCCACAGGTGAGCGTTCGCATAGCTGATGCCTTCCACGTCTTGGCCATGCTTCGCAACCTGAGCAGCAATGCGCTGCGTCATCTCGTCATCGAGGTTCGTTGCTAGGCCGAAGCGGTTGTACTCGCTGATCTGGTTCTCAGTCAGCTTGCCGCCCTTGAGGTACTTGATGAAGTTGTCGTTGATGTCGCTGGTGAACATCTTGCGACCGGAATCGTTGAACGCCTTCATGCCGCTCCAGATGTGCGTTGTGTCAGCGAACCATTGCATGCCGCGCTTCCAAGACGAAATGCGTCCCTTCTCCATTTCACCAACGACAGCGTTCATGCCGTCGTTCAGCGAGTCATAGATGAAGTGGCGTTGCATCGTGCCAAGGCGACGTGCTTGCTCGAAGTCGATCGAACCCGGTGTTGATGGGTCTGCAATGGCACGCTTGATGCCAGCAACAATCTCAGTAGGGAACTCAACGAAGACGCGCTTCATCGCATCGATGACGGTCATCGAATGCAGGTCGCCCATGTTCGCGTTCAGAGAGCGGCCGAGCATCATGCCGCTCATGCCAGTGCGCAGAGCAGACACGATGTCCGATTGCTTCTCAGGAACACCAAGCGCACGGTCCAAGGCCCATTGCAGTTGCTCCGTGTCCTTCTTGGTACGGTTCAGAATGCTTGCCTGTTCCTTAGCAAATTGCTCAGGTGTGAGGTCCGTACGCTGACCAAGCTCAACGATTTGGTTCTCAGCCTCTTGGTGGATGTGGGCGACACGTTGGTCGAACTCCTTCGTCCACTCAGGGCTGTTGAAGTGCTCACGAGGAACGATTGCACGAGCGCTGCGCTTGACGTGCATCTCAACCAGCTTGCTTGCGTCGTTCTCAAGGAAGTCAACGAATGCGTTCGTAGGCAGGTGGCCGAGGACAACACCCTTGGCTGAATCAGGACCGCCGGTTGCGCCACGGAATTCGAAGTTGCTGAACTCACCTTGCGAGTCGCGGAAGTGGTTGTACAAGCGCCATGCCTGATCCAACGGCGAGCCCTCAAGCTCTGGATTGTGGAAGCGAGCAGCGATGCGGACGAACGGAGGAATCTCGTTGCCTTGTTCCATCGCAATGATCTTGTCGCGGTTCCACAGGCGAGCATGGCCGTACGTTTCCGAGATGCCACGTTCTGCGTTCTGGTCGATGCTCCATGCACCAGCACGGTTGCCACGGGTAACGATGTCGCCTGTGATCTCTTGGTTCAGACGTTGCGCGTAGCGCGTGACAGTCGAGAACGGAGAATCGAAACCGTTGTCGCCAGCGAACTTCGCCAGCATGTTGAAGTCCTTGCGAGCAGCGTCGTTGCCCATGTTGCGAC
Source organism: Variovorax sp. P4_B11 (assembly GCF_056402355.1). Classification (NCBI taxonomy): domain Bacteria; kingdom Pseudomonadati; phylum Pseudomonadota; class Betaproteobacteria; order Burkholderiales; family Comamonadaceae; genus Variovorax; species Variovorax sp. P4_B11. The sequence goes on along the minus strand of NZ_JBFUHO010000004.1, from coordinate 250,588 downwards.
GTGTGCCCTTGAACACACGGCTCTGTGCTGCGTTCGTACGGAAGCCATCTGCCATCTCGTATGCACGTGCGCGGTCGCCATTGGTGACAACACGTTCCAGCCAATCGATAGCTGCTTCGTGTTGCTCCGGTGTCATCTTCGACCACTCTGCCTTGTACTCAGCAAGGTTGTGGTTCTCCAGTTCGTCCAGCTTATCGAGGTAGCGATGCTTGAACGATTCGACCTTCGAGCCAAGAGGCATCGGGTTGCCAGAGCCAGATTCGGATAGACGCGTAGCTGTGTTCAGTGGCAAGAGGTCAGCAGCCAATGCACGTGTGCTTTGGTTCTTCGACATCAGCATGTAGCTGTTGAACGTCATCGTCGCATCGCCCTTTTCGCCAAGCGTCCTGCGAGCCAGCGAATCGACCGCAGTAGCTACAGCCGTCATCCTCGGGCTCTTTGGATCGAGTGCGAACTGACCTGTGTTGCCTTCGAACGGGAACGTTGCCGGTGTGTCGTGACCACGAGCGAGCAGTTGTCCTGGCTGAGCGAAAGCAGAACCACCGCTGTGGCCTGGAGCATCGATGTCCTTGCCGAGCTGATCGATTGGCTGCGACAGACCTCTTGTCAGTGGATCGTCGAACAGGTCGTGCTGATGGCCGACTACATCACCGAGGACCTGATTCTTGCGAACGGCCAGAGGTGCGTTGCTCCATGACTGCAAAGGCGAGTTGTCCGTACGCAGGACGCCCTTGCCGAGTTGTTCTTCAGCAGATGTGCCGAGGTTCAGGTAAGCCTGACGTAGTGCTTGCTCGTTCGCGCCAACAGAGGCACGGCGGCTCAATGCACCAGCAGCACCTTCGAACACGCCTTGGAATGCACCACCAAGCAAGGCAGCACCAGCAATCGTGTACGCAGATTCCTTCGCGGAGCGCGTCTCTTGCATCGCGTGCAGTGCGCCTTCCTTACCTGCCGTCAAAGCGGCATTGGTTCCAGATGCGATACCTACGCGAGCGACAGCGGCACCGACGCGGCCTAGCGTTGCAGGAACTGCACGCATAGCAACTGGCGGCACAGCAAGCGAAGCCAGTGTGCCCATCAGAACTTCGTCTTGCGAGAACGTTGCACGAATCTGTTGACCGAACGATGCGTAGCTCAGCACGTCGCGTGCTTCGTCTTCCTCTTGCTTCTTCAGCTCAGGCGAATCGTTGCGGTGTTCCCAGTTGTCCACAGCATTGTTCAGGCGAGCATCAGCAGCACGTACTTGCTTGAACGTTGGACGCCATTGATCCCCAACCGCTGTTGAAGAATTGATGTTGTCGCCTGCTGTGTAGTCAAGCTGCGTCGATAGACGCTGTTCTGCTGGAAGTAGACCTGCCATTACTTGTCTCCCTGAATCGTTGGGTTGTTAGGTGTGTTGAAGCCTTGGGCTGCACGAGCGAGCGGGTTGCCTGCCTTACCTGTTCGTTCTGCTAGACCCGGTGCCTTCGGTGCTGCAACAGGTGCAGGCATCTTGTCCTTCGGATCGAACTCGATCTCTACCGGACCGCTGCTGTCGATCAGTGGCTTTGGAATGCCCGTGCGCTTGTCGAGGACGTTCACGCGGTACACAGGATTGCCGTTCTGCTTCTGGCCGACGAATGTGAACTGCGTCAGTTCAGAGCCATCAAGCTTCTTCGGTACAACCGCGGTCTTGCCGTCTTCACCGACAACGCGTTCGTTGATCGTGACGCCTCGCAGGTATTTAGCCTGTTGGTATTTCACGTCTTCAGGAGCCATGCCGAACTTGTCTGGCTGCATGTAGCGAACAACCTTCTTGCCGTCCGTTGTCGAAAGGCTGTACTCAGCACCAATGCCGTCTGCTGCATCCTTCGTCGCAGCTTCGATGTTCTGACCGTTCGTGCTGTAAGCGATGCGAACACGTTCCTTGTACGCAGCTTGTGCCTGCACCGGAATAGCAGCACCCTTGAACAAAGGTGCAAGCATCTTGTCGGCAGCGTATGGCGCTGTCTTGTTTGGTGTGCTATCCAGTTGACGATCAACGTTGCGCTTCAGAACTTCGCGTTCCTCTGGCGAACGAATGTCGTCATCACGGATGGCCTTCTGCGCTGTTGCGATTGGGATGCCATGGCGGTTGACGTTGTGGATCAACGTTTGCATGTCCTTCGGCAGTTGACCCATCACGTTCGAGTCAACCTGCGTCAGCAAGCCGAGTTGCTTGACAGCTTGTGATGCCACCAACGGATCGTCGCTCAGTGCGCGTTGCTTCAGATCACGCTCGCGCTTTTCAGGCAGGTAGCCGAAGCGAGAGACGAACGTCTTGTCGAACTCCATCTTCTGGCCGTCGCCCAGCTTGTCGTAGCCGTTCGCTGATTGCAGCTTGCCGTACAGGTTGTCGCCCATCTTGCGGCTCTTCGGGTCAGTAGGATCAACCTTCGAACCGCTGGCAACGAAGTCGCCGATCTGCGCATCAGCAGCACCAGCCTTCGCTTCCTTGTTCGCTGCGGACTCTGCCTTGCGTTGGCGTTGCTCCATCTCATTCGACATCTGCACAACGCTACGACCCAGCACGTCCAGCATTGGGTTGCCTGGGTCGTTCTTGATCATGTCCTGCATCTGGCTGCGTGTCGTCAGCAGGCGCTGTGCGATCTGTGAGCCTGTCGTACGTGGGTCGGTGATGAACAGAATCATGTCGTTCTGTACGCCGTTCGCCTCTACGCGTTGTGCGCGTTCGCGCTCAGCTGCTTCCTCGGCATCCTTCTTCTTCGCGATGTACGTGAAGTCGTTCTTCAGGTCGAGCAGCTTCATTGTCGAGAAGCCACGCAGCGGATCGTTCGACAGGGACACAGCAGCGGATGCTTGGTCTTCGCTCTTCTCAGCTGCACCACGAAGGGCAAGGCTGCTGTTAGCAAGTTCGATAACGCGCTTTGGGTCTTGCGATGCGAGGTTCTTCATCGCGCCGTCGCTCCAAATCTTGCCCTTGCGGATCGCGATCTGGTCAGGTGTGAACAAGACACCTGCTTGTGGTGAGTCGAATGCWGCGCCAGCGTCACCGGATGCTTGCAGCGAACCTAGGATGTCACCAGACGCAGCAAGTGCCGATGCACGCTCGCCGTGCTTCTGTGCAATCGTTTCAACGTTGCGGCGGCCAATGTCAGCCATGCGAGGCTGAACCACGCTGCGTGTGTACGATTCGTTCGCAGCACCGGTCCACTTCGACAGCGATGCTTCCTGTTCGTCCTGAATCCAATCGACCTTGTACTGACCACGCACGCGCGTCTTCTCAGTTTCAAGGCGGGTGTTGTAGTCGTTCTGAAGTTGCTCAGGCGTCCACATCTCGCCCTTCTCTTGCTGAACGCGTTGTTGCTCGACACGGATGTTTGCTTCTGCTGTGCCGAGGTCGGCAAGCATTGCTTCCGTCTTCAGCTTGTCGTTCTGGATGCCAGACTTGCGAATGATTTCCATGCTGTCCTGAACGGAGTCACCGAGCTTCGCCATGGCGAGTTCAGGAAGTGTTGCCGACTGGATCGAATCGAGCGGCGTCAGTTGAACTGGTTTTGCAGCAGGTGCGGCACCTAGTTGAACGTTGCCGAACTGCTTGCGTGGATCTGGTACTGCCATTATTCACGTCCCCATTTGAATGTGTCGCCTACGCCCATACCGGACACTTGAGGCGCTTTTGTTGTGCCTGCCTTGTTGTACGTGCCGTACGTACTTGCAGCAGTGCTGATGAGAGTGCCGATTGCTTGACCGCGCAGTGCGCCTGCCTGTGCATCGCCTTGACGAATCTGAGCAAGTGCATTCGATGTGCCGCCAGCGATGATGTTCTTTGCGCCTTCAGTACCGGCGACATACTTCTGTCCACCGTCTTGAAGCATTGCCAAAGCATCGACTGCAGCCAGGTTGTCGGTCTGCTGTTGGAGGTCCTGCATGGTGCCGCTGTCGTACGTGAAGCCGGTAGCAGCAGCGAATGCTTGTTGCGAGCTACGGAACTCGCGTGCATCGGCAAGCGTCTTCTGTGCGTTCAGTTGAGCGACGCGACGGGCTTCTTCAGCTTCGTAGCGCAGCGTGCCTGCTTCAGCACCGGCATTCATTGCAGCGTCATAGGCAGACGCACGGCCAGCCGCTCCCGCTGCCTTACCAGCTTGCGCTTGTTGGTTCGCACTGTATGCACCGGCTGCTGCGGTCACACCTGCGACGATCAATGTTGAAGTAGCTACTGCCATCCTCGTTCCTCACAAATCCAGTTTGTAGAACCCGCCGACACGCTCCATACCTACGTACTGGTACAGACGCTCGACGTGCTCTGAATAGACACCTGTCGTGTTTGTTATTTGTGCCTGTGCGGCACCTTTTTCCTTTGCCTGACGGAATGCTTCCTTCAACAGATTCACAGCCGTCATGCCACCGCGATGTGATGGACGAATGAACAGAGCAAGGTCTGCTAGGACTCTCGTCGTGCTCAACATCCACATCACTGGGACGTGACCGACGAAGCCACCAACAATCTCGCCTTCGTCAGTTCGGCAGACGATCACAACACCTTCCTCGTGGCTCTCAATCAAGTACGTGAGCGTGTCGTAAACCTTGCCAGCGTCAAAGTCTGTATAGCGGCCGTAGTTCGGGCTTTCCTTGAACATGAGCGCCGCCAGCTTTACCATTGGGATCACGTCTTCTGTCGTTGCGTTTTCAATCTTCATCGTTGCTTCCTTTGCCCTTATTTATGCTGGAGCAACGTCAGTCGTTGACGGTTACCTTCATGACAACAGCAAGCAGCGTGAAAGGCATCGGAAGGTCTTGCTCGATGAGCATGTTGTTCGGCGTGGACCAGCCAAGCTGACCGAGCGGGTAATCGCCTGTGAACGGCACAGGCGCCTTGTCCGCAAGCTGAGCAATCGTGCTGAAGGAATGCTTCTCACCGTTCACCTTGCAGCCAACCGTCTCGTGAACGATCAGTGTTGCCTCGTGAACTGAAAGCTGACGACCGCGAGCCGTGCCACCGTCAACCTGTGGGTTCGGGTGCAGAAGCTCAATCGTCGTTGTGTACGGCAGGCCGATAGCAACTTCCTTTGCAGCCACATCAAGATTGATCGCGCCGCCGGAAACTACCTTGCGTGTCATGTTCGAGCCGTCACCGACGATGACGACTTCCTTGCCTTCCAAGTGGCTCAGGCCAGTCCAGTTCGTCTTCGCTGTAGCGTTCGCACCGAAGATCGTTGAATCGGATAGCGACTTCAGAACGTAGTCGATGCTCTCGATGTACTTCTTGTAGACGCCGTTGACCAGACGTTCAACGCACACGTACGTGGTGTCACTGTTGTTCTCTGGAATCGTTGCGACCGCCTTGACCCAGCCATCAGTTGTGTGCTTCGCCCAAGCGATGACTTCCTGCTCATCGAGGTACGTCAGCGAAACCAGAACGCCATCCTTGCGAACAAGCCAAACGTTGAAGTCCGGGTCTTGCTGGAACGCCATGTCAACGATGCCGTTGCCTGTGATGTGTTCGGATGTCACCGTCATGTCCGCAGCTGTGTTCGAACCTTTGCCTAGGTCGTAAGCAGCAGCACGAACGCGGCGACCGTCACGCTGGATGAACACAGCAGAGTTGCTGATGCGCAGAGGTGAGACGAGGTTGCAGCCGTACGTTGTCTGTGGCTTGACGATGGCCGTCTTCGGTGTGTAGACGCCGTTCGAAGAACTCATCACAAACTCGTTCGCATAGCTCATGATCAGCAGGTCCGTTGGAGAAGGAACCATGTGCAAGATCATGTCGTTCGAAGAAGATGCAAGCGTCAGTTCAACACCGTCGTTGTCATCCGGGCCACGGGTGAAGTTCGTAATGTCGAGGTCACTGCCAGCCTTCGAACCCCAAACGGTCTGTGGCTGCGCAGGTGTGCCAGCCAAGAACATGCGTTGCTGGTAGAACGCAATCGCCGCTGGATAGTTGCCTGTCTTGAAGACGAGCGACATCGCACCAGAGACGGAGCCTGTCACCTGCCACTCCTGGCGGTTCATGTCGGAGTACACGCAAGACACCGTCCACGTTTCCGCTGGGCTGCCTGCCTTGCTTGCAGCGATCATCTGGCCGTAGCCTGTACCTGTGAACGCAGGTGTAGCAGCGCCACCGCCACCGGGGCTTGTCACAGTGAAGTACGAACCTGCCGTGTACTGCACGCTGTTCGCGATGATCTTGAATCGGAGGTGTGCGTTCTCGTACCAGTAGTCCGTAAGCGCTCGATGCGTGAATGCAATGTCAGTCAGCGACCAGCTTGTGTCGCTGTTGCGGAACAAGCGCTTCGGTGGGTAGTTCGGATGCGTGAAGTACACACTGTTGCCGAACTGCGCAAAGCGAAGCTCGTTCAGTTCGTCAGATGTGTACGGGTGCGTGATCTCATAGCGAACACCCGGCGATGTTTCAACGAAGTCACCATCCTTGATGAACTGGATGCGACTGTTGTTGAACACGCACATGTAGCTCTGCGTGCGTGAGTAGATGAACGGCACCAGCTTGACAGCGAACGAGCTATCGCGCACTGCGCCATGGAAGAACGTGCCAGGACGACGCTTCGTGCCGCCGTGATAGAACGGCAGTGCATTCGTCATCGTCTTCGTGCTTGTGTCGTAGCCCTTCAGGTCCGTACGGCCAAGCATCTTTGGAGAAATCTCACCGCCCAAGAAGGCGGTTTGAATCATGGTTGTTTTTGCCATCGTCTCTCCTTAGAAGCGAACGGAGAGGAACGAGCTTTCGTATGGGCCGAAGTCGTCGGAGATGTCCTCGGATGCGTCGATTGCTTGCGCATTCATCAAAGCAATCTGGAGGTTTTGCGAGGCGAGGTTGACCTGATCGGCGCTCTTCGTGATCGGGTATGCGAGACGCAGCGTCAGTGCTGCGATCAGCACTTCGATGAAGCCTTCAGACCACTGCGAAACGTCAGTGACATTCGACAAGTACTTAACAAAGCACGTGCTTTTGTTCGTGACGATCTTTCGGCCTTCGGCTGCATACTTCTGAGCACCATCAACCGTCAGGATGCGAAGGCAATCCGCTGGAAGAGTGAACTGGTAGTCGTAGCCATACAGCGGCTTGTCCACGTCTGGTGGTAGCTCGATGCGACGGATAGCGAAGTTCCATGGGTGCTTGTCGAGGTACGCACGGGCAAGCTGGTCGTAGAACGTCTTGCACAGAGCGGCGTAGGCTCCGTCATCGTCTAGGCTGTGGATTGGTTTTGCGCCAAGCTGCAAGAGCGCGACGTTGCAGATCGAGACTGCACTTGTTGTTGCCATAAACACTCCCTGTTTGTGTTTGGTTTAGGGTGTATTTATGGAAATGGCGAACCGAGTGGGTGGCGGTCGAGAAGAAGTGCAGAAGAAAGGAACGCACCGCGCAGGCCCACCGGTGCTGTATTTACTTCAGGCAAAGAAAAAGGGCTCAGAAGAGCCCTTTGTTCGTGCGTTAGCTAAGTGCTTAGCTGTATGCCAGCTCGATAACACCGGCTGGATCGATCACGACTGCACCAGCGGAGCCGTATGCATTCACGAGGTCAGACATACGTGTTGCAACGTAGTTGATTTCGGACGTGATGTCCTTGCCGATAGCCAGACCAACTGCCTTCTTGTTGAAGTAGAAGCCTGATGTCACGCCTGTGTTCACTGGCAGACGGTTCGAAACGATGACCTTCACACCGTGCAGTGTGCCGATCTGGCCGTTAACTGCTGGCTGGAACGAAACGTAGTCTGCGCTTGTGAACTTTGGTTCGTTGTAGATCGCCGACAGTTGCGCTGGAGAGATCACCATGAAGCGGTCTTCCAGATCAACTTCAGCAGCGTTCAGTGCTTCGATTGCGCCGAGGTGACGAGCAAACGTCCATGCGCCAGTACCAGCAACTGGAGAACCAGCAGCCATTGCAGCGATGATCAGGTCATCGAGCTTGCGGTTGATAGCGGAAACAGTGCCGTCAACGTATGCGGATTGCACGTCAACGTTTGTCTTGACATCGCTCAGCTTCGGCCAGTAGATCGAAGCGTTGAAGTCAGTCAGAGTTGCTGTACGCAGGATGTGCAGCGGTTCAGCGGAAGTAACTTCAGCGTACGAACCGATTGTGCGATCAACAGCATTGAATGTGCCCATGTATGGGAACTTCGCTACGCTGCCTTCGACACCGCGTTGAACTTGAACTGCTTGTGAAAGCAGAGATTGTTTTTGTTGGAATGCGACCTTCAGTTGGTCGTTGTATTTGACACTAAAAATGTCTGCTGATGTATCTGCCATAACTTGCCCCTTTTTGTTTTTGTTGTTGGCGTTGAGTTAATTGATTTCTTTTGCTTGTCTCCACCTCGGGAGGGCATCAACTACTCAACCAATCGGGCGGCTAGGCTTGTCTCAGTGGTTTTTCGTCCTGGCAGTTATTTATTAAGGTCAAGAAAAAAGCCGCACATGTGCGGCTTTGTCGTAGGAGAGAAGTGCGGTTACTTGATCTTCGAAGCGTTCTTCGAGTACCAAGAATCAACCTCTGCACGGATGCGGTCACCTTCCGGTGTGCGCTGGCGGTACTCAGGACGTGCCATGAGAGCCATTGCGTCTTCACGCGTCATGCCTGCTTGTGAGGCTGCACGAGAAGGTGTCTTGTCTTCGCCCATCTCAGCACCGACGCGAGCAAGGAACTCAACAAGGTGCGGGTTCGTGCCGAGGACGTCAGCGCCAATCGAGGAAGGAGCGAATGCATCGAACGCTTTGCGAGCGAAACCAACATTGCGTTGGTACTCATCGCCCCATGTTTGCTCTAGGTGCTGCTGAACCATCGCCTCTGTGACGGTTGTTGCACCGATGATCTCGTCGTACTTCGACATGACAGCCTCGTACTGCTTCGGAGACAGGCTGATGTCCTTTGCAAACTCCTTGAAGCCAGCAGCTTCTTCCTCCGAGGACTGGAAGTTCTTTGCTTCGTAAAGGTAGTCGTCGAGTGATTCTGGTGCTAGACCGGCCTTCGAATGGATCTTCTTCTCCAGAGCGGAGTACGAATCAGCCAGTCGATGCAGGTCAGGCGTGCCGTCAGGGCGCAGGAACTTCGACGGAACCTTGCTGTAGTCGGGCTTGTCGTCCTGAGCAACTGGCTCTGCTTGTGCAGGAGCAGCGGCAGGCGTAGTTTGTTCGGTGGTTGTCGCTGGCGTGGGGACTGGAGCGGCTGTTGTTTGTGTTGCCTCTGGTGCTGGTGCAGCAGTGGCAGGTGCGTTTGTTGTGGCTTCTTGTGAGTTGTCCATTCGGGCTCCCTTGATGTCATTACTTGTTGTCTGGCTGGTTCTTCAGCCGTTGTTGTTCGAAGTAGGCTTTCTTGCCTTCCTCGTATCGAGCACGCCAACGTGCGACGATCTCTTGTGGTGCGTCTGGTGGACATCCGTCCTCGTACTTCCAGTTCGCCCATTTGTCTTGTACTGGCTGAGCTTCATGCTCAGCCTTTGGTGTCTTACGCTTGAATGTCATCTTCTTCTCCGCGATCAGGAAGCTGGCCGAGCTTCCAGATGATGTGGCGCATCACGGCACGCTGCCCTTCGAGGTAACTTGTGTGATGCGGTTCGTTGCGCGCATAGCTTTCGATGTCGTAGAACATCGCGCTTAGCTCTTCCAGCACTTGTTGGCCGAATGCTGTTTCTTGGAAGACGGCGCGGTACGCAGACCCGTCGAGTGGTTCAGTCATGTTGTTGTTCCTTTCGACGGGTATTTATGCGTTTCAATTACTGCGTGATTTCATTGATCAGGCTGTTCGCTTGCGCTGGGTCTGGACGAGCAGACAAAGCACGAGAAGCGGCTTCCATCTGAGCTTGTTGAGCTTCAGCCTCGGCACGTTGCTTGCGAATCTGTTCGACTTCGCGCATGTCACGGAGCAGGCCGACAGGGATGCCAACAATCTCTGCGCGCTTCTGAACAGCAGAATCCCAGTCGTACAGGTCATGTACTTGTGGGCCTACCGACTGCGCTTGTGCCGTCAGCGCCGACTCAAAGCGATCCATCGCAGCCACGTCATCCATCAGCTGAGCGCGTTGCAGTGGGTTCTTGAAGTCAGGGATGAACTGAGGCATCTGCGCCAGCTCGTCTGGTGGTGGCTGTAGGCGCTGCGCACGAGCAGCCAAGTTGAACGTGCGCTCGATGAGCGGGTTCAGGAACTCAGCCTGGAGGCGAGCGAACGTAGGGCCAAGAATCTGACGGATGATCTGCGTGCGAGTGCGGACCTCTTCAGCGGTCATCGGTGCACCGCTCTGTGCAGGTGCCAACTCGTCCGACATCATCACGCGCTTGATCTGCGCTTGCAGGCGACCGATCTCACCAGAGGCGATCTGCCAGTTGCCGCCGGAAGCCAGTGGCTTGATGTTGTCCGTATTGGCAACCATGATCACCTTGCGCGGGCCGATGCGGACTGTCGATGGATTGAACACGCCGTCATGCTTCGCAACGAACGTACCGGCGATAGCCATCTCGCCGTTCGTCAGGACCATCTTGATCAACTCGTTCAACGTCTTCACGTCAGCGAGTGCTGTGTCGAGCGGACCGACCGCGTACTCGGTATCAGGGATGACAGCCCAGCGAGGGATGACAACCGGGAACTCGTGGAAGCCGGATTCGTATGCAACCTCACCGGACTTCTGGCAGACGTACACCGATTCGAACGGCATCTGCGTCTTGAGCTTGCCCTGTGAGCGCTTGCCCTTCTTCATGCGAGGACGGATGGCATGGACGTAGGCGTGCTTCGTTGTGCAAGTCGGATCGTTTTCGTACAGAGCTTGCATCTCGCTGTTCAGGTTGCTTAGACCGAACTTCTCCGCAGCTTCGCCAACCGTCATCATCAGCTTGCGGTACACCGTATCGATGCGCTGTGCGCGTGTGCTGTCTGCGATGTACAAGCTGCTCAACGGCCAGTTCTCGAAGTGCAGACGGCCTGTGTTCTCGTCAATGTCGATGAACAAGCCAGCTTGACCAGCAACCGCAATGTCGATGAAGAACTCGAAAGCAACTGCGTTGTAGTTGCTGCTGTTGATCATGGCGCGCAGCGTTTCCGAAGAACTCTGCAACCATGCACGGACAGGACGAGGGATGTATGCGTCTGGTGTGTCAGGAATCGAAAGGCCAAACCACTGCGTTGTGCTTGGTGTCAGGCCACCAATCATCGAAGCTGCAAGCAGACGGCACGCATCAGCGCCGGTGCTGTCATAGACCTTGCCTTTTTCGCTTCGTGCCTTCGCTGCATTCGAGAACGGATCGTCGTTGCCGAAGAACCCTTGGCCGCGTAGCGGGTACGTGTATTGGTACGCTTCCTTCCATGCCGGTTCAAGAATGCTGCGTTCAGATTGCAGACGCTTGAATGACTTCAGGATGTCTTGTCCCTTGTTGTTATCTCCCATAGCTCACCTTCCTTTTTATTGTTTTGGTGCGCCAGTAACTCCACCAGACATGATCTGTTCTAGGAATGACTGCTTTACTTGTTGTTGTTCTTCTTCAGTCTTGGTGGCTGAGAACATCTTGTCCTTGGCATCTGCGGTGAGAGCCGTCTTGTCTTCCACTGCAACTAGGTCGTTCTCCTTGACGGCAGCAACGCGCTGCATGTCTCCAAGGACCGTACCGGCACTGATCCTTGCTTCACCGGCTAGCTTCTCTTGCTTCGCCTTCTCAGCTGCCACCTTTGCTTGCTCACGTGATACGCGATCAGCTTCGAACTGGCGGGATTGCTCTTCAGCTGCGCGTTGTGCTTCTGCTGTCTGGCGGTTGAACTCATCCGTCTGCGCTTGCAGTTGGGCTTGCCACTGAGCGCGTTGTGCTGCTTGATCTGCCTCGATACGTTGACGTTCTGTCGTCAGTTCGCGGTCCCAAGCTTCTTGCTGTACGACCTGTTGGCGTTGCCAGAAGTACGGACTGTTCTCAAGCTGGCCGTTGTTAACGCCTTGTGCAGCGGAGTAGTTCAGGCCGACGAGAGTGAAGTCGTCGCCACCTGAGTAGAAGTTGCCCGACTGATCCGTCCAGCCTGTGAAGTACTGGTAGTCGTAGTCCTGCGTGCCTACCTGTGCAATGTCGCCACCTTCGCCACCACCACGGTTCTCGTAGATCGGGCGTGAACCTTGGCGCGTCTCATACGTTCTTGTTAGTGATGCCATGATTACTGCGCCTTTGCAGCTTTCTTGCGGCGGTCAGCAACGGACGTGTTTGCGTCGTCGTAAATGTTGTCGTCGTCCAAGTAGTAGAACGATTCGAGGAACGTCTTGCGGCGAGCCTGATCAGCTGCAAGCTGTTGCGAGTTCAGTTCGCTGTTGTTGCGAGCCTTCTCCGCTTCCTGTGCCTTCTGCAGTTCTGCTTGCTGAGCTTCCGTTTGCAGCTTCGCTTCCTCTTTGGCCTGATCTGCCTTCAGCTGGTCTTGATACTGCTGACGGCTCTGATCGCTAGCTGCCTGCATCTGGCTCATGCGCTGCGCTTGAGTCTCACGGTCGAACGCCATCTGGTTGTCCAGGCGCGAACGCTCTGCGTCTTGCTGTGCCTTCAGTTGTGCCGCTTGCTGTGCTGCGCGTGCCTCAGATGCCGCCTGAAGCGCCATCTGTTCAGCCATCGAAGGCCCTTTACTTCCTTTTCCCATTCTTTTTCTCCTAGGTTGGATACATGAATGGGTTATTTATGGAAGTCGGTAACTGTTGGGGTTGCTTCCTCCTGGTCCCGCTTTGCCTGGCGCTTCTGTTCTCGACGCAGGCGAGCCCGTTCTTTGGCGCGTTCCATAGCTTCCGGGTTTCTTTCCATCCAGCGCTTGACTGCATCGATGCGACTTCTACGTTGCTCCTCCGTCATCTCAGCGTATGACGGGTACTTGTCAGGATTCGCACGGTAGTAATCGCGGTAGTAGGCGAGATGCTTTTCCTTGTTCTTCTCGTAGTACTCGCGTTCGTATTCACGACGCTTCTCAATCTGTTCTGGAGTAYGAGTGCGGTTCTTGCGACGTTCTCTCTCCATCGCGTTCAATCGTTCACGGTTACGTAGACGCCACTTCTTTCGAGACTCCAACTCCTTGCTCGAACTCGGATCAGCTTCAACTCCCGCCTTGTCGTTCGCATACTTCTCACGTTGCTGCGCACGAATCTTGTCGCGGTTCTTCTCGCGGTACTCTTTGTTGTATTGCTTGCGCTCTTCCTTCGTCATAGACGGCTCCTGTTAAAGAAGCTATTTATGACTGTGGGTTACTGGCAGGTCAGAGACGTTTTCCAAAAGTTGCGCAAAAATAATTTCGTCTCTCAAAATTGACGGCCGAACTCATACGCGGGCATACGTGTTTTTTCGCGTGTGTTCCCCAGCGAGAGTGGAAAAGTTCTCCGCAGCGAAGCTGCCGACCTTGCTGCTCTGGCCGCTGCCGCGGGATGTCCAGCTGAGACAAATCGAGTCGTCGGTGCGGTACATGCTCGTCAGCTGCTCAATTGCATTGCAGGCTCATGCAGGCAGTAGAACCGTCTAGGAACGGTTTTCCAAGGCTGGCCCAGGGCATGGCACCAGCTCGATGCGATCGACGGTCCTAGGCAGACCATTGAGCAAATCACTCTTCATGATGTGTCGTTCCCCAGCTACGACGATGGAGTGATCCCGAAAGGGAGCTGTGATCAGCAGGTCTGTTGAGCGTTCATCAAGCGGATCGGAATGTCTATCGAGTCTGTTTGCACGATTCGGTGAGTGAATCGACGATCAATTGGGTCAATTCGATAGATTTTGCGAGGTACCACTGACAAATCGACCTTGTTGGATGGTCTCAATTGCAGGTGTTCCCAGCGAACACAGTTGCTTTAACAGCTTGGACAGCTTCTAACTGACGACTGTTCTTCCACTGCTCAATCGTGTGCAACGTCTTCGATGGATTCAATGCAATCCGTTCGATGGACCTAGCTGTCTTGGTCCTCTTCCTTTAGGTCTTCCATCCATTACTGAATGCATCGATGTCGTTGATGCTGATCAGGCTCGTTCTCCTTATTAGGCTTTTGTTCGGTCTAGGAGGAATTCGAGATGCGGCTCAGACGGGAATCAGCAATACCTGATCGGTTCGTAAGCTCAATCGAACTCGACATGTTGACCTTAATTGAACTCGTGTTGATGGTTGCCTCATCGATTAACAAACCAAGGACGTAAACATGAATGCAACTGTTAAGGAACTCATCGAACTCGTTAAGGGAATGTCTCAAGAAGAAGCGATGGCTGCTGTCAATCAGTACTTCACCACTACTGAATTCAGCTTGATCATCGACGAGTGGAACAACAAGATGTCTGAAAAGGAGAAGGCTAACTTCATCAATGCACTGCTGACCTACAAGAAGTAATTCATTTCAATCAATTGTTCAAGAAGGAAATCTAATCATGCAAAACCAATCCAAGCGTCAACTGCAACTGCTCGCTCTGATCGAGAAGGAAGAAGCTGCGAAGGAACAACGTCTCGCTCAGCTGAAGGCTCGGCTGGAGAAGGAGCAATCGAAGACGAAGGAACTCAAGCTGGACGACGAAGGCATTGCTGACCTGCTGTTGATGCTGAGCAATACGGCTGAGAAGAATGGTGTCTCCGTGCTGAAGCTGCTGGACTTCGCAGGCAAGCAAGCAGTCGGTGAGACGTTCAAGGCTGTCTACCGTCGCAAGCGGGAACCCCGTGCACCGAAGGAACCAAAAGCACCTAAGGCACCAGCAGCAAAGAAGACGGCTGCCAAGAAGTAACTCAATCCGCTCAACACACAGCCCGCCTCGTGCGGGCTTTTTTACGTCTGGTGGTTTTGCCCTTCCATAAATACCTGCGCACCAGAAGAGTGCTTATGAAAAGGGACAACAATGACAAATGAACAAGAAAAGCTGACGGCCACGCAAGAAAAGAATTTGGTGGACATCGAAATTCAAAAGATCAACGACGAGCTGGCGTTAATCGCAGCACGCAAAATGCTCGAATCTAAGAAGTTGGAATTGAAAAGGGCGACTGAGCCTTCGTTCATTCAAGTGTTTCAAGCCGAGATCAACAACGCATGGCGAGCCCTTAACCTCTCAGATGTGGTCGAGGCAGTGGAACTCGGTACTGTAGGTGTTGCTGCAGAGGAAGGTATTGCTTACCAAGATCGATACATCCCGTTCTACATCGACAACTTCGAGAAGCTGAAGATGAACCATGAGTTTCGTAGGACGTACATTGAGACGGCTATGGCAGCATACCGACATGCAGTTAAGAAGATGATTGCAGAAGCAGGAATTACAGGTCCGGTCAAGCTGATCCATACACCACTGATGGTTGACATCAATTACGTTCCTCAGAAGGTAAGCTGGCTTGTCAACATCTATAACTCAATCATCGTGACCGAATACACGCCGCTCGTCCTTGAGTCAACAACCAAGGCACGCAACGCAGATGTGAGCTGATGAACAAAGCTCAGCTGCGTAATGTCAAAGAGGTGTTCGAAGGCTGGCAGGTCTTTGATACCTCTGAGCGATGCAAGCAGCTGCGCAAGGCGAGCAAATACACGATGGAATTCGAAGTGCTGCGTACGGTGGAAGGAAAGCTTGTTGTGCAGTACGAGCTAACGTGCCAGGAGTACTGCAAATCACACGGGCTGCAATGGCCCGGTCCGAAGTTCGAATGCAAATAAAAAGGCCCTCACTGGGCCTTTTCCTTTTTCTGACGCTTGATTGTGAATCCCTTTTCAGGTGGAGCAGAAGCGATTGCGATCTGCTCATGCTTCTCTGCTGCCTCTTCGCTGGAAATGAACCCGTGCTTGAGTAGCCAATCAACAACCTTGCTGTGTCGCTGCACTTGTTGCCATACCGTCTTGCTGTCCGTCCATCTCTCATGCAGACCAGATGCCATTGCATCAACATGAACCTTCATCGTCTCTTGCTGTTTGGCAAGCTCTTCGCTGGTAATAACACCTTGCTGATGCAGTTTCAAAAGGAATCTGGATACGTGGTTGCGCACGGAACTCCACACCAGAGGTTTCTCTGTGCTGAATTGTCGGCCATCTGATGTGTGGACGAAGTAGATGTAGACAGGTGGGTTCTGTGTCTTTTGCATTGCGTTCTCTTTGGTTGTTCCCTTTATTTATTGCATTCGGAAAACAGAAAACCCGGCTGTGATTAGCAACCGGGTCTCTGATCTAGACACATAACTTTAAGGAAATACTCATGTGACCTTCACAGGCAACACTGTCGGGAAATGAACTACCTAAACCCGACTGTGGTATTTATGCAAATGGAATTCACTCAGTCAAATGTCTTTCTTCTCACCTGACGGGTTGGTTAATCGATGGCAGAACGTTGCATGGATTGCCCCGCAACGGGTTTGACTTACGTTTGCACTCGATTGTAGGGAAGTGGTTCAATTCAAATTCTTTGTTTGATCTGACGGTATAGGCTGAATCGAAGTCAGAACTAAACCACTTGTTGCTGCGCAATCAACCTTCGCATTTGCTTCCTTCGTCGCAAACACTCAGTTGATTTGATTAATTAATACCGGAGCGGAATCAATAGACACAGTTATCCCTAATGCCTGCCGCAAGTGATTGCGGTGAGAGACTCTGACCATGCCTGCCTAACGTCTTGCTTGCAGTAAGCTTCCGCTTTGTTGATGAACCAGTTGTGAAGTGATCCGTTCGGTCTCCTGATACTCACCGGTCAACAAAGAACCCGGTGCAGGTTTGAAGCTTAGGCTTCTGGCGATACTGGCAGACGTTGCAAGTGTTGGGACACGTTCATCTGATCTCTCGCCTAGTCTCTCGGCATAGTGCTGAGAAGTTAGGTTGGAGCTTCAACTTTTTACCTTAAAGTTTTTGAAATCTTTAGGTTAAAAAAGCGGAAACCCCTGAAGAGTGCAGCGGCCAAGCAAACAGTCAGACGAGGGGTTTCCGAAGTGAACGGGTACTAACATCTGACTGATTTTGCTTGGCCGGCTCTTTATTTATGACGAGCGACCGAGAGTGTGCAAAAAATGACGTTAGTGGATGCTTACCTTCGGCGTTGCGCCGGGAAGCTCATGCGGTATTTATCGAGGCAAACGGACCCCGCTCATAAATACAAGGGTCACTACAAGGAGAACCCTGACATGAACTACCTCGAACTCGCAACCATCCTCACACCTATCGTCATCGGCGTCCTGGCTGTCGTCACCTACAACCAGCACCGCAAGATCGCAACGCTGCGCACAACGCTGGCTCAAGTCCGCTTGCTGAAGCGCCTCTCCGATTCGAAGCACCAGCTGCTGGCCGCTGCGGCTCAGTAACTTGGAAAGTCGCCCTGTGATGCCCGGAAGATCAGGGCCTTAGCCTGCTTG
Source organism: Variovorax sp. P4_B11 (assembly GCF_056402355.1). Lineage (NCBI taxonomy): Bacteria > Pseudomonadati > Pseudomonadota > Betaproteobacteria > Burkholderiales > Comamonadaceae > Variovorax > Variovorax sp. P4_B11. The sequence goes on along the minus strand of NZ_JBFUHO010000004.1, from coordinate 233,309 downwards.
ATCGCACGGCCTGCTGAAGCACCCAGGACGTTCCTTCCGTCCGCGTCGCCAGGATGCGGAAACGCAACCAGCTCGGCATCGATAGCTGCTTCCCAAAGCTTCTTGCCTTCCACCTCTCGCGCATGGAACACGTTCAGCAGCTTGTTGATGTACTCGACGTTCGGCGTTCCGGCCAGTGGGTACTCAGCGAACCGAGGGCGCACCGGCCTTCCTCGCTTGTTCCTCTGAAGCTCCTTCAGCTTCTGCTCGATGTCGTCCATCAACACCTTCGTTGGGTTGTCCAGATTGACGACGAACACAGCCTCGTTTAACTCCTTGTGCTGCCATAGGCCCCAGCCCTCGATCTGCTCCATGTCCTCCATCACGGTCGTGAGCACCGGAGGCACTTCCTCAAAGAACTGACGCACCTCGGCCCACCAGTCCTCAAACGGCAGGTCTCGGGCTGAGCCGACGTGCCTCCTGAATGCTGGCTTCCATTCCTTCAGCGGCACCAGTTGCAGGCACCGCCACCAAAGCTCGTAGGGGTTCTTGGTCATGCTGGAATCTTAACAGTTCAATTGACCCAATGACGCGCCAATAGTTAAGAACGGCCTTTTTTGTCACACTTGCTTCCATGTTGAATGCATCGCCACTCAACTGAAGCGTTCTTTAAACCTGATGCAAATTAACTCAATCGAATTCGAATCCGTACGCGGAGGCGAATTCACACACACAAAATCTAAACACAGAGAGGAAACTCAAAAATGAACAATGAAAGAATCCAACAAGCCCTGAAAGACATGGGCATCAACTTGCAAGCAATGAAGGACTTCGCAGGCACGCCTACGGGCAAATGGCTTGACGAGTTCGACTCAAGCACATTGGAAGAGGCCATCGTGCTCGACCAAGCTACACCGTCGCTCAGCCAACTCCATGCTGAATCGATTCGCGTTTCTCGTGAGTACGTGGAGGCACAGGGTGCACATCTCCCTGAAGAGGTCACCTACCTGATCGATGACCTGCTGACCCGTGCAGCTATCGATTCCTACGCACGCCATGAGGCGATGTGGGATCAGATCGAAGAGTGGGACCGTGTTGCTGACAACGTGCCGGATGGCAAAGTGCTCCAAGCAGCCCGCCACTCTCGACTGATCGAGATTGATGGCGTGCTTGATCGGATGAAGATCAACACGCCGCTTCCGAAGGCAGAGCGCCAACACCTACTCGGACTTCTGGAGGCAGTGGTATGAACTTCGAACAAGCAATCCGAACTTTTTACGAACTGAAGGTTGAGGACGAAACGTACTCACTGGAGGAAGAGATCGAGCGTGACGAGCGGACACCTACGTTCGGGCAGCTGCGCAACATGATGTTCCACGCATCAACGAAGCAGCAGAAGGACGCAATCATCAAGCTGCTGTGGGTTCGCGCAGAGATCGACGCGAGGGCGCGCAGCATTGCTGACAGCTACCTTGACGCTGAGTGGAATCGGATCGTCCCAATCGGCGAAGACGGCGAACCGAACATCAAGCGTGTCAAGAAGCACGACATCGAGCGCTTGCGTGAGATCGCGGGCCAGCTTCGCGAGATGGGAATCAACTCTGAAATCCCATGGCACGAGCGTGAGGGCGACAACAACATCTTCGAACTGATCGATGACCAACGCAAGGAGCGCGAGCGACTGGCAGCGGGTGGTGCCCCAAAGGAGGTGGCAGCATGAAGTTTGAAACGGAACACCAACGTCGGCTCAGGATCGAAACACACAGACGCTGGCGCGAAAGAAACAAAGCGCAAGTGTTGGCGGTATCGAAGAACTGGTACGCCGCGAACAAGGAGCAAGCTGCCGCGTACATGAAGGCATGGCGACAAGCTAACAAGGACAAGACCAGCGCTTACTGCAAACGCTGGCACGCGGCCCAGAAGATCAACGCGCAGCAAGGAGGTGCAGCATGAGTAGATCAGTCTCCGTGTGGCACATCCCGGGCGAGTGGACGAGGGACAGCAAGGGCAAGGCGAAGCGCAAGCCTCCTGTCGCGATTGCTGTCAGTAGCAAGCGACCGCCAGGAGGCGGATGGGAGTCGGACACCTTCATCGAAGTGGTCTGCCCTGACATCAACGCACGCTTGATCGCTGGCGAGGTGCTTCAGCCTCACGATGTCATCAAGGCGAACTGGAGCTACCGGTACGCAAATGGATTGGTAGATGCATGGTTGCAAGAAGGAAAACGAAAGCCCCCTTCGCTGGGGGAACTCGACTTTTYACCGGGTTTTTGAGGACCACTGATAAATAAAGGGGCGGCTGATTACCGCCCCTTTACTTTTTCAAGGAACCTCATCATGAACTACAGCAACACAACAGCACGCAGCACCAACGCAGCGCACGTGCATCCCGTTATCACAATCCGAGTCGTCAGCGTCACAGGCCGCGCTGTCTGGTATCGGAACTATCACCAAGGCGAAGCCGGCAAGGTCTTCAAGTTCGTAGCCACTACGAGCAAGGACTTCAAGACACTCGCAACGCTTGAGCCAGGTAAGGCTTATCAGGTCTGCCAAGAAGTTGACCATGTGAACTTCACGCACTGGACTGCTGCGATGCCATTCTCAGGCGGCAAGGTCTTCAAGCCAGCGGCCATCATTCAACGCGTTGAGGTCAAGCGCAAGGTCAAGGAAAACCTGAGCGCAGATTTGATCGTCTTCTGATACCCATCCATAAATACAACAACAAAGGAACACACAACATGAAGAAGATACTACTCATCAGCTTGGCTGCACTCGCCTTGGCAGCATGTGGCGACACAATCACAGAGGGTGGAAGGATACATTCAACGCGATGCATTTATGGTGTCACATACATCATGAACGGCGGCAACACGTACGTGCCAATGTTCAACACTGACAGCAAGATCATCCCTTGCAAGGGAGAGCAACAATGAATACACGACTTACACAAGAGTTCGCAGCATGGAAGGCCACAGGGCCTTCTCTGGATGTCGAGCTAACAACATCAGACATCCGACGCGCAGCGCAAGTGCTGAAGAGGTTGGATTCGAACGCTGACCCAAAGGAACTCAAGGCAGACGTCACGCTCTTCTTGCTGCAGTACGAGGTGCAGTGATGGAAGGCATTGCTGAGAAGGAGTTGCGCCTGTTGAGGGCCGAAGGTAAGGACGATCAAGCGAACATTCTTGAACAACTGATCGAGGAACGCAAGAATCTAAAGATCGCGGGCACCTTCGCTTACGATCCTACCAAACACGAGCTTGTGATCACACGAGAGAAGATCACGGTGAAGTACAAATAAGAAAAGGCCCCGATGGGGCCTTTTGCTTTTGGTGGCTACGGATCAGTAGTCGTCTGGCAGAAGCACTGTCGTAGCTGATCTGTCGTGTTCAGTGATGATCCAAATCTTGACCTTCGTCCTCGGCAGCACGTACGCACTCAAGATGCGATTGCCGTACTTCAAAGCATCGTCGTTCGCCTTCTTGTCTGATGCATCGAGGTCGCCCCAGTCGCCTTGCTGGTGCCTGCGAACGAATGCAATCGCATCACACCCCTCGTCATCCAATGCTCCCAGCGCTGCTGGAGTAGCTACTAATCGCCCAATCTGAAACATGCACGCTCCTTTGTTGATGGAGCGCCCACCATCCTGGCGCGCCCATGATTTCAACAACTGGGGTCACTGCAACGGCTTCGCTGGGGATAGGCATGTCACTGTTGATCGAAAAGTAAATACAGGAGAAGGTGGGCTCACCTCAACTGCTAACAAAGGAAAACACCATGATCAGGAAGCCAAAGAATAGTCCCAATTACCACTATCGATTCGACTTCAAGGGCAAGACGTACTCGGGATCAACCGGCACATCGAGCCGCTACCTCGCAACACAATTCGAAAGCAAGCGCCGTGACGAAGTGTTCAAGGAAGTGCAGCTTGGCGAGACGGAAGGCGAAGCTGACATGATCATCTTGAGCAAGGCAATGGATACGTACTTCGACGACAACAAGCACAAGTCGATCCCGACGACATACAAGGTGCTGCGCAACAAGACGTTCGGTCGCAAGCAGCATCCGCAGACGAAGAAGATGATGCGCGTGTACGGGCTGGATGACATCAACGTTCACATGCTGAAGGAACGAGACATCCAGAAGCTGATCACGCAACGCCGCAACGAAGGCAACAAGGACTCAACGATCCTGTACGAACTGACGTTCTTGAATGTCGTGCTGCGTCACGTCAAGCGTCTCGGCTACATGGTGCCTGACATCGACTGGGACGAACTGAAGAGCGCGAATGCATTGAATGCTGGCAAGGGTCGTCTGCGGTTCCTGTCGCTAGAAGAAGAAGGTCGTCTGCTGCAAGAGCTTGCAAAGGACCTGCCGAACGACAACGTCTACACGAAGATGCGTCGCACGAACGCACTGCACTTCATCGTGATGAGCCTTGATGTTGGCAACCGTTTCGGCGAACTGGCGAACCTGAAGTGGGCAGACATCGACATGAACAAGAAGACGATTCAGCTTTACCGCTCGAAGGTGGACAACGAATCTGCACTCGTGATGACCAACCGTGTGTTCGAAGTGCTGACGGATCGCCTCACTGTCAAAGCAGAGAAGCAGGAGCTGGTGTTCGAAGGAAAGAATGGCACGCTCGTCTGTCGTTCCGCACTGAAGGGTGCGTGCAAGCGGGCAGGGCTTGTGGGGGTTTCTTTCCATACCCTTCGCCACACAACTGCGTCCAGACTCGTGCAGGCAGGTGTGCCGATCTACTCGGTGCAGCATGTGCTGGGGCACGCATCGCCCAGCACGACCCAGCGGTACGCACATCTGTCACCGAAGCAAGCATCGTTCGATGCTGCGCAAGTCCTCAATCAAATCCACGGAGCCCAAGCATGATCGTCGCACTCGTCAACTGGTTGCTGAACCTAGTCCTCGCAATCGTATTCATCTTCGTGTGCGCTGGCATCGTAAGTGTCTGGGAGTTCATCAAGAAGCGAAGAGGCCGCATGCACACCTAAGCGTTTCCCATTCTCATAAATACCTCCTCATGGCTACGGCCATCAGGAGGTTTTTCTTTGTCCAACAGAAAGAATCAGAAGGGTGTCTTCGAGAAGGTTGAAGGCGTCAAGGTTTCATACAGGGAGTTCTATGCGATCCATGCAGCGATGGAAGGCTGGTCGCACGTCCCAAGTTTCCACTGGGACCTAGTTGAGTTCCTGGAGAACGAAGCGCAATGGACGAACCGCGATGCGGTCATCCAAGCTTTCCGTGGTGCAAGCAAGTCGTCTCTGACCGCTACATGGATTGCATGGAAGCTGGCTGGTGACCCTACGCTTCTGTTCCTCATCCAGTCAGCCGATGACAACTTGGCGATGAAGATGAACACGGACGTGAGCAAGATTGTTCGCTCGCATCCGTTCTGCGAACACCTAGTCAGCAAGACAAGCAAGTGGACGGAGCGTGGCTTCTCGGTACGCGGAGCGACATCAGGCCGTAACTGGAGCGTCTCGGCACGCGGCGTTGGTTCGAACGTAACCGGCCTGCGTTGTAACTACTTGGTGCTCGATGACGTTGAAGTCCCGAACACATCTCGTTCCGAGAAGCTGCGTGAAGACCTTCGCGCCCGCATCTCTGAGTCATCGAAGCTGCTCCTGCCTAACGGCGCTCGTGTCTACATCGGCACGCCGCACGCAACTGATTCGATCTATCCAGAGCAGATCGACAAGGGCGCATCAACCTTCCGCGTGCCGTTCCTCAAGGACATTGAGGGTGAATGGCCGTTCTGCTCTGGTACTTGCTCGTGGCCTGAGCGCTGGAACGATGAGCAGATCAAACGTATCCAGCAGGCATGTACCGGCAAGGCTGAGTTCTATTCGCAGTACCAGCTGATCCCGATGCTGGCAGAGGATAGCTACCTCGATCCAGCATTCATCCGCACCTACAACTGTGAGCCTGAGTTCATCGAATCGAACGGCTCCCGCCTGTACCGGATCGACGGCAAGAAGATCACAGCGCACTGCGCGTTCTGGGACCCGGCTCTGTCGAAGGTTGGCCGAGACAGTTCCGTCCTGGCGATTGTGTTCTGCACGCAGGCAGGGGACATCTACATCCACCGCACGGTTGCAGTGCAGGGGGACATCGACCGCCAGTGCGAGGACGTGCGCAAGCTGCTGGTTGAGTTCTGCGTTCCTACCTGCTACGTGGAGACGAACGGCTTGGGTGCATGGACTCCCGGCCTGTTGATCAAGCACACCTCCGGGCTAGGCATCGCGATTGACGGACGGCACACGTCCACCAAGAAGTCCGAATCGATCCAGACGGCCTACGAGACACCTCTCAGTGCGGGCATCTTGCACGTGCATGAGAACGTGATGGAGACGAAGTTCCTTTCGCAGCTACGTGACTTCAACCCGAGGTTCATGAAGGGCGGGGACGACTTCATTGATGCACCAGCCAAAGCAATCCACTTGCTGCCTGTGCAGATCGACCGCGCATCTCTGGAGCATCCGGGGTTCGAACCGTACCGCATGTACGGCACCGAGGTTGAGATCGCAGTCGACTACGTCTAAGCGCTACCCATAAATAACAACAACGAAAACAGGGGAGGGACGGCATGACCGTTTCAGTACAAGATCCAATCAAGAAGTACTACGGCAATGGGTCTGCCGTCAGTTTTGCATTCCCGTATCGAGTGATCGACAACGGCGACTTGCGTGTGTACCTCAACGGGGTACTTCAAGCATCCGGCTACACGCTCACCGGCATCGACAGCCCAAGCGGCGGATCGGTTGTCTTCAGCACACCTCCTGCGAACGGAGTGCTCGTCATCTTGCAACGTCTGCTTGGCTTGGAGCGCGAGACGGACTACCAAGAAGCAGCATCGATTGACACGGACACATTGGACCGTGACTTTGATCGTCTGTGGATGGCTGTGCAGGACGGTCGCGCTGCAACTCTGGAGATCGTTGGTGGTGACATCCTCGATGCCAAGAACCAGCGAATCATCAACGTTGCGAACCCAGTAAATGCACAGGATGCAGCAACGAAGGTTTGGTCAGAGACTGCGATGACGGCGAACGTCTCTCAGGCAACGACACAAGCTGGCATCTCAACAACGAAGGCAGCAGAGGCAGCAGCAAGCGCAGCAGCAGCACTGGCATCTCAGAACGCTGCATCGGCAAGCCAAGCAGATGCTCTCGTCTCCAAGAATGCAGCAGCAGCAAGCGCGGCGGCAGCTTTGGCTTCACAGAATGCAGCAGCTACTTCGGCAACGAATTCAGCGAACAGCGCTACGGCATCCTCAGGCTCCGCGACGACAGCAACGACTCAAGCTGGCATTGCGACGACGAAGGCAGCAGAATCAGCAGCAAGTGCTTTGGCGTCACACAACGACGCAGCGTACTCAGCTGCAACGAAGCAGGAGATCATTGACGCTCTTGCCGATGGCTCCGTTGCTTCGATAAATGGACGAGGCGGCCTTGTTGTCCTGACGAGCGCAGACGTTGGACTTGCGAACGTCAACAACACATCTGATGTCAACAAGCCAGTCAGCACAGCACAGCAAACAGCGATCACGCAAGCAGCACCTCCAGGTGTCGTCCAGTACTACGCAGGTTCCTCTGCACCAGCAGGCTGGCTGAAGGCGAATGGCGCAGCTATCTCACGCACAACGTACGCAGCACTGTACGCAGTGTTCGGTACGTACTACGGTGCAGGCAACGGCTCTACAACATTCAACCTTCCAGACCTACGAGGTGAGTTCCTTCGTGGATGGGATGACGGCAGAGGTGCTGATTCAGGCCGCACGTTCGGTACGTGGCAGGAGAACCAGAACCAATGGCACGGTCACGGCGTCAACGATCCAACGCACGCACACGGCGTTGCAGACCCGGGCCACGCGCACGGTGTCTATGACCCCGGCCACGCACACAGCGCTTGGACTGACGCGCAGGGCAACCACGATCACGCTTCCGGCTGGAACGCCAACAACGGCGGCGCGTACGGTCTGCAATTCGGTTCAGCTGCGTACTCAGGAAGCATCGGTATCTGGGGTGCTGATGGTGGTCGTCGCACAGACGCAGCTGGCAACCACGGCCATAACGTAGGCATCGGCGGTTCAGGAACCGGCATCGGTATCTACGGCGCAGGTACAGGCATCTGGATTTACGGAGCGGGTACAGGCATCTCCATCCAAGGACAAGGCGCGAACGAGTCACGTCCACGCAACGTCGCCTTGCTGGCGATCATCAAGTACTAAAGGAAGACAGCATGAAGACTGTTTACGCATTTGACTCAGCTACGAAGCTGTACCAAGCAACGATCCAACTGAACGACAGCGACCGCGATCCACTCGATGGTGGCTGGTTGATCCCTGCACATTGCTTGGAGATCGAACCTCCAGTGACGCCAGCGGGCAAGCGTGTTCGTGCAATCAATGGTGCATGGGTTCTCGAAGACATCCCGGCACCACCACCAGCACCAGCTGCTCCAGTGGTCGAGGCTCCACCTCCAATCAAGATCAATCCTGCTTCGTTCCTGAAGGGGCAGACGCCACCAGCACGCACAACGGAGTCAGAACAGGAACGCCTTGTCGCTCACGTTCAGCGCTACCTCGACACGATGGCTCAATCGTTCGGCTACGACAGCATCGCAACAGCCGTCACATACGCAGAGGAACCTGCCGTAGAGAAGTTCCAAACAGAGGGCCGTTCATTCCGCGCATGGCGCTCTCAGGTCTGGGCTCGTTGCTATGAATTGCTTGATGACGTGCTGAACGGCAGACGTTCAATTCCATCCGAGCAAGAACTCATTGCACTCGTGCCTCAGTACACCCCACCACAAGAAGAACAACAAGGGTAAGACATGACGATCAGCGTCCAGAATCCAATCAACGAGTACGTAGGCAACGGCTCGATCAAGAACTTCTCGTACACGTTCTACGCAACATCTGCGGCAGACATCAAGGTGTACCTCAACGGTGTGTTGCAGTCATCCGGCTACACGGTTCCTGTCGTAGACAACCAAGGTGGCGGCACGGTGAACTTCACCACTGCTCCCGCGAACGGCACACTCGTTCGCGTACAGCGCCTCGTCAACCTTGAGCGCAGCACGGACTACCAACCCGGCGCCTCGATCAGCACGGATACGCTTGATCGCGACTTCGACCGTCTGTGGATGGCTGCACAGGACTCCGCTGTCGGCACATTGAAGCTTGATCTGTCTGGCACGTACAACGCAGGCAATCACAAGATCATCAACGTCACGGACCCAACGAGCGCACAAGATGTCGCTACGAAGAACTGGGTTGAGACGGCGCTGACATCTCCGCTCACGATTGCAACGACACAAGCTGGCATTGCAACAACGAAGGCAGCAGAGGCAGCAGCAAGCGCAACGTCCGCTTCAACATCTGCCAGCACTGCAACGACAGGTGCAGGTACAGCTACAACGAAAGCGAGCGAAGCTTCCACGTCAGCAACGAATGCAGCGAACAGCGCAGCATCAGCAAACAACAGCGCCATCGCAGCAGCTAACAGCGCAGCGGCAGGTGTCGGTGTTGTCGCAAGTGCTGAAGCAGCAGCAGACGATGCAGCACTAAGTGCATCGACCGCACTGACCTACAAGGACAACGCTGCGACTTCAGCATCAGAGGCATCGGCTTCCTCCGCTGCTGCGCTGATCTCCAAGAACAGCGCAAGCGCTTCCGCAACATCGGCTGCAAATGCGGTTGTGGCTGCTGAAGGCTTCCGTGATGAAGCACAAACAATCGTTGACGACTTCGCAGCGTCTGGTGGTGTTGCTTCCGTCAATGGCCGCACAGGCGCGGTCACGCTGGCGAAGGCAGACGTTGGTTTGTCGAACGCAGACAACACATCCGATGCGAACAAGCCAGTCAGCACGGCAACACAGACTGCACTGGACCTGAAGGTCAACAGCTCGCTGATCGGTGCCAACAACGGCGTCGCTTCTTTGGACAGCGGCGGCAAGGTTCCATCCTCGCAACTGCCAAGCTACGTTGACGATGTACTTGAGTACGCGAACCTGGCTGCATTCCCGGGTACGGGTGCTGCTGGTGTGATCTACATCGCAGCGGACACAAACAAGACGCACCGTTGGAGTGGTTCAGCTTACGTTGAAATCAGCGCGTCACCGGGCAGCACCGATGCCGTCACGGAAGGCTCAACGAACAAGTACTACACAGACACGCGTGTTCGTGCTGCGGTCCTGACCGGTTTGTCCACTTCCACGAATGCCGCAATCACCGCGACCGACACGGTGTTGTCTGCTGCTGGCAAATTGCAGAAGCAGATCACGGACCACGACACATCAATTGCCGCGAAGGCGAACACGTCAAGCCTTGGCACGGTTGCGGCTCTGAGCTACCCAGGTGGCACAACGAACTTCCTACGTGCTGACGGTACGTTCGCTGCGCCTCCTGGTGGCGGTGGCGGCACATGGGGTTCGATCACGGGCACACTGTCAAGCCAAACGGACTTGAACACAGCACTGGGTCTGAAGGCGACCGTTGCTTCTCCAACGTTCACAGGCACGGTCACGATTCCGTCTGGTGCTTCAATCTCTGGCTTCGCTACGCTTGCATCACCAACGTTCACTGGCACGCCTGCCGCACCTACAGCTACTGCTGGCACAAACACAACTCAGCTTGCAACGACCGCGTTCGTTACGACAGCAGACAACCTGAAGGCCAACCTTGCTGGTGGCGCTCCATTCACTGGCGCTGTCACGATCAGTTCTGCTGGCTCGTTGGTTGTGTCCTCGAAGGCATTGACGGCACCTGTGAGCGTTTCGTTCTCAGCGACGCCAACGTTCAACGCTGCGACAAGCAACGTCTTCTACTTCGGTGCGCTGACAGCAAACGTCACCTCCGTGACGATCAGCAACCCAACAGACGGACAGACGATCCAGATTCGTTTCGTTCAGGACGCAACAGGCTCACGCACTGTGACTCTTCCTTCATCCGTGAAGGCTGACGGCACGATGCTGGCTACGGCGTCTCGTGCATCTTGGTTGAGCCTCACCTACGTGTCCTCTGCGTCACAGTGGGAAGGCGGTTGGACACAGGTGCCAGCATGACATTTTCTGTTCGACCTTACCGCATCTACGCTGTCCCAATCGATCCGTACGCAAGCTACGTTCGTTCATTGCTGCACTTCGATGCAAGCGGAACCACGATTACAGATGTGTACTCACTGAACCTATGGACGGCGTACGGCACGGCTACACAAAGCTCGTCGTCACCGATCTATGGTTCCGGTAGCTACTACTCAGCTTCAGGAACGGACGGCGACAACGTCCGCACAAAGACAGCGCCAGCGAACTTCAACTTCGGCACAGGTGACTTCACGGTTGAGTTTTCGATCAAAGCGCCTGCACAGACTGCATCGTTCCCTACTGCAATCGAGCTGTACAACAACTCGGGCGGTGGTGCTTACGCCGATGCGAACATCATCTGGCAGCTCTACTTCAACCCTGCAAGTGGTGATGCTTCTCGTTGGTACTGCGGCGCCGCCGGCGACATTGTCACAGGCAGCGCATCCACAATCTTCAACGACGCAACACACTACGTCGCGTACTCTCGCGTTAGCGGTGTTGGCTACTTGTACGTTGATGGTGTGCGAGTTGGTACTGCTGCTGACACACAGAACTACACGGGCGGCACTGTGCTTTCCGTAGGAAGCACGAACGGCAGCAGCGACACGGTCAAGGGCAAGCTCGATGAAGTTCGAATCACGAACGGCGTCGGTCGTTACTCAGGATCGACCTACACGGTGCAAACAACTGCGTTCCCTGACATTGGCGTTGGCAAGGGCGAAACAGCTTGGATGTCTCCTACGACTGCTGTCCCTGCGGACGCATCGGGTGCGCCTGATTGGTCGAACCTGACGAACATCTTGTCGAGTGACAACAGCTATGCAACTGTGACTGTTGACGGTGCTTCGCCAACGATCTACTGGAGCGACTATGTGTACGCTCAGAACTTCGGCTTCTCGATTCCTACCGGCAACGTGATCACTGGCCTCGACATCAAGTACGAAGGCTATGCTTCTACGGCAGACGGAAAGATGTGGGGCTTCATGGTGCAAGGAGCTGGTAGCTCCTACTCGTGGAACGTTAGCCCGATGCCAACCACAGAGGGAACAATCACTGTGTCTTCCAACGTCGATGGCATCTCGAACAACAACACGAAGGCTGGCGCTCAGTACATGGTGATGGGTCAGACAGCGCTGACGCAGGCGATGGTGAACGATTCAACCTTTGGCATTGGCTTCCAGTACCGCCCAGGCTCGCTGTCGACACTGACGCTCGACAACGTTCAGATGAAGGTGTACTACGCACTTCCAACTTCGCCAATGGCTCGCTACGCGGTTGACACAACTACGTCTAGCTCCGGCACGGTGAATTGGACCTTCGCTAGCGGCGATTCGTACTTTGCTCCTGACGGTGGGTTTGCTACTCAGGCGGTCTCGACCACAACTGCGAACAACAAGGGTCTGCACRACTTCGCGTACGGCTTTGACATTCCATCAACCGCAACGATTGACGGCATTGAAGTTGCCTACACATGGAAGAAGGATTCATCCCCGAACATCACACCGGTAACAGTGCAGCTCGCAAAGGACAATGGAAGCGGTAGCTGGGCAACTGCGGGCTCGAACCTTGGCGATGCAACTGCGTTGCCTACGACGGTGGGCACGAGAACGTTCGGCGGTCCGACGAACCTGTGGGGTACGACATGGACGCCAGCAGAAATCAAGGCAGCGAACTTTGGTCCGTACGTTCAGTTCGCTCGTTCGGGTGGCACCGGCAACGCGTACGTCGATGCTGCGCAGGTCAAGGTGTACTGGCACATTGACGTCCCAACATCGCCGACTTCCTTGCGCTATGCAACCAACTACGGCCCGCACGGCGGCTCTGCAAGCTGGACGAACCCGAACTACGGGATGGCCGCACCTAACGGCTTGTTCGCTACACAGACGCCAACAACGGTAACTGCGGACAACAATGGCTTGGCCTTGTACGAGTACCTGTCCAATGTTCCATCTGACGCAATCATTGACGGCATTGAACTCATCTACACGTGGAAGCGAGACTCAGCTGCGACGATTACGCCTGACATTATCCGGGTCATTCGGGAGGACGCTGGGGGTGGCACTTACAACGCATCTCTCGGTTCGAACCTCGGGAACGCAACCGCGCTGCCAACAACACTCAGCACGACTACGTTCGGTGGCCCAACGGAACTGTGGGGCTACACGTGGACGGCAGCACAAATTAATTCGAAGTGGTTCGGGTCGTACATGCAGTTTGGTCGCACAGGCAGCTCTGGTGTCGTGTCGGTTGACTCATGCCAGATCAAGGTTTACTGGCATCAGTGATTGAGCGGCGAACAATAAATAAGGGGCAACCCAACTATGACAATCACAATGGCAACATCAGCAAACCAACCCATCAGCTTGACGAAAGCTGCAGCAACAATCCTCGGGCCTTTGCTCGTGTCACTCATCATCGGTGGGTTCACTTTGATCTGGAAGATCGACAAGTTGACGGAGACGTTGACGTACCGCTTCGAGACGGTCTCTGGTCAAGTTAAGGGGCACGACAGCCGCCTTGATGAGATCGACCGCCGTCTTCGGCTTCTTGAGATCGAAGTGGCGATGACCGGGAAGAGAGGACGTTGATGCTCGTCCCTAAGTTCTGGAAGTCATGGAGCTGGCTCGTTGCCAGCTTCGGCCTTGTGCTGCCTGAGGTGCTTCAGGTCGTAGCCGATCACTCAGACCTCATTCCGTACTTGGAGCCAGACACGAAGAATGCGATTCGTCTCGCATGTCTGGTAGCTGTGATCGTGGTTCGCCCAATCCAGCAGAAGTCGCTCCGTTGACCTATCGAGTGACCCCGGAGGATTCAGTCAATGAATCCTGCTGCGTAGGTCACTGATCCCAATTTCAGCTCCCGCTCATCCCGCATGATTCGTGGGGTTTATCAAAAGGGTCAAAGCGATAGTGACCCTTTATCTTTTGGTGAGTAGAGGCTAACCTCTAATCGCGCATGTACTGCGGCGTCTCACCTAGGGGCAAGTCTGATGGCTCCATCCAAACGAATGACTTCGCCGTTGAGCATGTCGTTCTCGATGATGTGCCTGGCCAGCTTGGCGTAGTCCTCGGGCGTGCCCAGGCGCGAGGGGAAGGGCACGCTGGCGGCCAGGGCGTCCTGCACCTCCTGCGGCATGCCGAACAGCATCGGCGTGCCGAAGATGCCGGGGGCGATCGTCATGTTGCGGATGCCGCTGCGCGCCAGGTCGCGGGCGATCGGCAAGGTCATGCCGACCACGCCGCCCTTCGAGGCGCTGTAGGCGGCCTGGCCGATCTGGCCGTCGTAGGCCGCCACGGAGGCGGTCGAGATCAGCACGCCGCGCTCGCCGGTGGGCTCGGGCTCGTTCTTGCCCATCGCGTCGGCCGCCAGGCGGATCATGTTGAAGCTGCCGATCAGGTTGACCGTGACCGTCTTGCTGAACACCGCCAGCGCGTGCGGGCCGTTCTTGCCCACGGTCTTCTCGGCCGGCGCGATGCCGGCGCAGTTGACCAGCCCGACCAGCTTGCCGAGCTGGAGCGCCGCCGCCACCGCGGCCTGGCCGTCGGCCTCTTGGCTGACGTCGCACTTGACGAAGACACCGCCGATGTCCTTCGCCACGGCCTCGCCCTTGTCCGCCTGCATGTCGGCGACGACCACCTTGCCGCCGTTGGCCGCCAGCATGCGCGCCGTGCCTTCGCCGAGGCCCGAAGCGCCGCCGGTCACGATAAAAACCTTGCCGTTGATTTCCATGCCAATCTCCAAATGGTGTGGCGGCCATTATCGAAGACCCGACTCGGGCGCAAAAAAAAGGCCTCGTCCGAAGACGAGGCCCTGAATTGGATCCCGAAGGACCCAAGGAGACAATGCTAGCTCAGCGCTTGCGGGTCGCGGTTTGAGCGGTGCTCTTCGCTGCGTTCACGGCGGTGGTCGACACGGCCTGGAAGTTGGCTTCGGCAACGTCGGAAGCTTGCTTGACAGCCTTTTGCACCGATTCGAAAGCGTTGTTGGCGGCAGCCACGGCGCTCTTCATCACGGCGACGGCGGTTTCCGAACCGGCCGGGGCGTTCTTGGCGGCGCTGTCGACCAGGCCGACGAAGGCTTGCTGGGCTTCAGCGGCCTTGGATTCGAAAGCCTTGGTGAACTCGGCGCTGGTGCCTTGGGCGATGTCGTACAGGTGACGGCTGTAGGCGGCGGTCTTCTCGGCCAGGGGCTGGAACAGGCTGGCTTGCAGCGACATCAGTTCTTGCGCATCCTTGACGCTCAGCAGAGCCTGGCTGGTGCCGGCGGCTTCGGTCAGGGCGGCCTTCGAGGCGGTCACATTGAGTTCGACGAGCTTTTCGACGCCTTCGAATGCCTTGGTGGTCAGGCCGAACAGCGTTTCGAGGGTGGCTTTTTGCGAAGAGATGATTTGGTCGGCGGTGAGGGCCATGTGGGTGCTCCAGTTGAATTGAAAGGGTAGATTCGCGCTTGAGCTGCCCCTCTACTTTTGTTGCGGTGCAGCATGGGCTCAAGTATAGGCAGCCACGCGTTTGGGACAAGGGGTTTTTGTTGCGTCGCAGCAATTTAGAACGCGCTTTCTAAAACCTCTCCATGAGAATGTTCCGCATGCGTGCATTCAATTCCGGCCAGTTCGTATTGCCGCTTCCAACCGGCCACCGCTTCCCGATGGGGCGCTATGCGATGCTGCGCGAACGGCTCGAGGCGCAATTGCCCGAAGTGCGAATGATGGAGGCGCCGCGCGCCAGCGACGGCGAGCTGGCGCTGGCGCACACGCCGCAATGGATCGCCGCGATCAGCGAAGGCAGCGTGGCTCCCGCCGCCATGCGCGAGATCGGCTTTCCGTGGAGCGAGGCCATGGTCGAGCGCTCGCGCCGTTCGGCCGGCGCGACCATTGCGGCCTGCCGAACCGCATTGGCGGAAGGCATCTCGGCCAACATGGCCGGTGGCACCCACCACGCAAGTGCGGGCAAGGGCGGCGGCTTCTGCGTCTTCAACGATGCGGCGGTGGCGGCGCGCCTGATGCAGGCCGAGCAGGGGCGGCGGGCCCGGCCGCCGCTCAAGGTCGCGGTGATCGATCTCGATGTCCACCAGGGCAACGGCACGGCCAGCATCTTCCGGGACGACCCCAGCGTCTTCACGCTGTCGCTGCATGGGCAGAAGAACTTTCCGTTCCGCAAGGAGGCGAGCGACCTCGACGTCGAACTGCCCGATGGTTGCGGCGACGCCGACTACCTGAGCGCGCTGGAGCAGGCGCTCGACGAACTGGAGCGGCGCTTCACCCCAGGCTTGATCATCTATCTGGCGGGGGCCGATCCCTTCGAGCGCGACCGGCTGGGGCGCCTGAAGCTGAGCTTCGACGGCCTCGAGGCGCGCGACCGGCGGGTCTTCGACTACGCCTGGCAGCGCCGGCTGCCGCTGGCCTTCGCGATGGCCGGCGGCTATGCCAGCGATATTTCCGAGACGGTGCAGGTTCAACTGGGCACGTTCAGGGTGGCCTTGGCGTACTGGCGGCGCTGGCAAAATGCCCGGCCATGAGCGCTCGACCGACCCCCCATTCCCGTGGCAGCTACCGCGCCTTCCGCAGCATCCCGACGCGCTGGGCCGACAACGACATGTACGGCCATGCCAACAACGTCGTCTACTACGCCTGGTTCGACACGGCGGTGAACGCGCTGCTGATCGAGCGCGGCGCGCTGGACATCCACCAGGGCGCGACGATCGGCTTCGTGGTCGAGACCCAGTGCAACTATTTCGCCCCGCTGGCCTTCCCGCAAACGGTGGAGGCGGGCATCCGGGTGGCGCAGGCCGGCAGCTCCAGCGTGCGCTACGACATCGCGTTGTTCGCCGAAGGGGCCGAAACGGCGGCGGCGCAAGGGCACTTCGTCCATGTGTACGTCGATCGGGCGACCCGGCGCCCGGTCAAGTTGCCGGCGGCCCTGCAGGCAGTCATCGACGACCTCCAATGACAACACCCCCTGTCAGTTCGGGCGCCCTCGCGGAACCGGCTTCGCCGGACCGCTGAGGGCGCCCTCGATCTCAGCCTTGCCCTTCAGACCCGCTCCATCCAGATCGCGGCGGGCGTGCGGCCATCGCGGCGCTCCCAGTCGGCGACCTGACTTTCGGCTTCTTCGCGGCTGATGCCGTGGCGCTGCTGGATGCGGCCCAGCAGCTTGTCGCGCTGGCCGGCGATGACGTCGAAATCGTCGTCGGTCAGCTTGCCCCATTGCGCCTTGATCTTGCCCTTGAACTGCTTCCAGTTGCCTTCGACGGTGTCCGTGTTCATGGCGTATCTCCTTCAGGTTCAGATGGTTGCTCGCCGGTCGGAACACTCGCCCACCGGCGTGAAGCCACTGTCGCCGCGGGCTGTCGGCGGCACGGTAGGACGCCCGGGGAAGGGCTCGTAGGCACTTGCCGACGCGGCCCGTGATAATCGAACGCACACCCGAAATCCGGAGACCAGCGCGCCGCACCATGATCATCCACAGCCTGCTCGATACCGATCTCTACAAGTTCACGATGATGCAGGTGGTCCTGCACCACTTTCCGGGCGCGCGCGTGGAGTACCGCTTCAAGTGCCGCAACCCCGGAATCGACCTGGCGCGCTTCGCGGTACAGATCCGCGAGGAGGTGCGGCATCTCTGTTCTCTGCAGTTCCGCGAACCCGAGCTGAGCTACCTGCGATCGATGCGCTTCATCAAGAGCGACTTCGTCGACTTCCTCGGGCTGTTCCGGCTCAACGAGAAGTACATCGACATCGTTCCCCAGCCCTCGGGCGACCTCGAGATCAGCATCAAGGGGCCGTGGCTGCACACCATCCTGTTCGAGATCCCGGTGCTGGCGATCGTCAACGAGGTGTACTTCCGCAACACCCAGCCGCAGCCCGACCTGGCCGAGGGCCGGCGCCGCCTCGAGACCAAGATCGCCCAGCTGCAGGACGACCGGCTGGCCGACCTCAAGATCGCCGACTACGGCACGCGCCGGCGCTTCTCCAAGGACTGGCACGAGGAAGTCCTGCGCACGCTGTCCAGCCGCCTCGGCGCGGTCACCGCGCCGGCGCCGCTGCACGCGAGCGCGAAGCTGCCGCAGCTCGCCGGCACCAGCAATGTGCTGTACGCGATGAAGCTCGGCCTGATCCCGCTCGGAACCATGGCGCACGAGTACCTGCAGGCCTGCCAGGCCCTGGGCCCCCGGCTGCGCGACAGCCAGGTCTTCGGCTTCGAGTCGTGGGCCCGGGAATACCGCGGCGACCTCGGCATCGCGCTGTCCGACGTCTATGGCATGAGCGCCTTCCTGCGCGATTTCGACCTCTATTTCTGCAAGCTCTTCGACGGTGCGCGCCACGACAGCGGCGACCCGTTCCAGTGGGGCGAGCGCATGCTGGCCCACTACATCGCCAATCGCGTCGACCCGTTGACCAAGACCCTGATCTTCAGCGACGGTCTCACCGTGCCCAAGACCATCGAGCTCTACCAGCAGTTCCGCGGCCGTTGCCAGCTGGCTTTCGGCATCGGCACCAACCTCACCAACGACCTCGGCTACGAGCCGCTCCAGATCGTGATCAAGATGATTCGCTGCAACGATCAGCCGGTGGCCAAGCTCTCGGACACGCCGTCGAAGAACATGTGCGAGGACGAACGCTACCTGGCCTACCTGCGCCAGGTGTTCGAGATCGCGCAGCCCGCCGCGTGATGGGGGCGCGGTTTCCGAGCCGATGGCTGCGGCTGCTGACGGCCGGCGCCTTGACGATGGCCTTCCCGGCGCTGGCCGCCGCCGCCGAATTCGATGGCGGCAGCCTGTCGCCGCTGTGGGGCTTGCCCTTTGCCGGCATCCTGTTGTCGATCGCACTGCTGCCGCTGCTGGCGCCGTCGTTCTGGCATCACCACTACGGCAAGGTGTCGGCGGCCTGGTCGCTGGCCTTCCTGCTGCCCTTCGGGGCGATCTACGGCGCCCCGCAGGCCGGGGCGCAATTGGTGCATGCGCTGGTGGCCGAGTACATCCCGTTCATCATCCTGCTCGCGGCCCTGTTCGCGGTGGCCGGCGGCATCCACATCCGCGGCAACCTGCACGGCTCGGCGGGCCTCAACACCGCGATCCTCGCGATCGGCGCGGTGCTGGCGAGCCTGATGGGCACCACGGGCGCCTCGATGCTGCTGATCCGGCCGCTGATCCGCGCCAACGACAACCGCAAGCACAAGGTGCACGTGGTCGTGTTCTTCATCTTCATCGTGTCGAACGTCGGCGGCTCGCTGACGCCGCTGGGCGATCCGCCGCTGTTCCTCGGCTTCCTGAAGGGCGTCGACTTCTTCTGGACCGCGAAGAACATCTTCCCCGACACCCTGTTCGTGGTCGGTGCGTTGCTGGCGCTGTTCTATGCGCTCGACCGCTGGTACTTCAGGCACGAGGGCGTCGCGCCCTTCGACCCGACGCCCGACACCCGCGGCGTCGGTTTCGACGGCGTGGTCAATTTCTGGCTGCTGGGCGGCGTGCTGTTCCTGGTGCTGCTCAGCGGCATCTGGAAGTCCTCCATCGGTTTCGATGTCCATGGCACGCCGGTCGGCCTGCCGGGCATCGTGCGCGATGTCGGGCTGGTGGCGATCACGCTGCTGTCGCTCAAGCTCACCGCCGCCAAGGTGCACGCCGACAACCAGTTCGGCTGGGGCCCGATGATCGAAGTGGCCAAGCTGTTCGCGGGCATCTTCCTGACCATCGTGCCGGTCATCGCGATGCTCAAGGCCGGCCTCGGCGGCCCCTTCGGCGCCGTCGTCGCGGCCGTGACCCGGCCCGATGGCCAGCCCGATCCGGCGATGTACTTCTGGGCCACGGGCATCCTGAGCTCCTTTCTCGACAACGCGCCGACCTATCTGGTGTTCTTCAACACCGCCGGCGGCGACCCGCAGGCGCTGATGACCACCTACGCGACGACGCTGGCGGCGATCTCGGCCGGCGCCGTGTTCATGGGCGCCAACACCTACATCGGCAACGCGCCCAACCTGATGGTCAAGGCCATCGCGGAGAGCCGCGGCGTGCGCATGCCGAGCTTCTTCGGCTACATGCTGTGGTCGGGCGCGATCCTGATCCCCTTGTTCATCCTTTCCACCTTCATCTTCTTCCGTTGACCATGACCCAAGCCAAAGTCCTCGTCGCCCGTTCGATCTTCCCCGAGACCCTCGCGCGGCTCCAGGCGCACTTCGAAGTCGAGTCCAACCAGGCCGACGAGGACTGGAGCGCGGCCCAGCTGATTGAAAAGCTGCAGGGCAAGCAGGGCGTCTTCACCACCGGCAGCGAGCGCATCGATGCCGCGCTGCTGGCGGCCTGTCCCGAGCTGAAGATCTGCGCCAACATGGCGGTGGGGTACAACAACTTCGACCTCGACGCCATGACCGCGCGCGGCGTGCTCGCCACCAATGCGCCGGACGTGCTGACCGAGAGCACGGCCGACTTCGGCTTCGCGCTCTTGATGGCGACCGCCCGGCGGATCGCCGAGAGCGAGCATTTCCTGCGCGCCGGCAAGTGGCGCAAGTGGCGCTACGACATGTTCTCCGGCTCCGACATCCATGGGTCGACGCTCGGCATCATCGGCATGGGACGCATCGGGCAGGGCATCGCGAAGCGCGGTGCCTTCGGTTTCGGCATGAACGTGATCTATCACAACCGTTCGCGGCTCGATGCCGCGCTCGAGGCCGAGTGCAAGGCGCGCTACGTGAGCAAGGAAGAGCTCCTCAAGACCTCTGACCACGTTGTCCTGGTGGTGCCCTACACGGCGGCTTCGCACCACACCATCGGCGCCGCCGAGCTGGCACTGATGAAGCCGACCGCGACCCTGGTCAACATCGCGCGCGGCGGCATCGTCGACGATGCGGCACTCGCGGCCGCCCTGCGCGAGCGCCGCATCGCCGCCGCCGGCCTGGATGTCTTCGAGGGCGAGCCCAAGGTGCATCCGGACCTGCTCACCGTGCCCAACGTCGTGCTGACGCCGCACATCGCCAGCGCCACCGTGCCGACGCGGCGCGCCATGGCCGACCTGGCGGTCGACAACCTGATCGGCTTCCTGGTCGACGGCAAGCCGGTCACGCCGCTGAATCCAGCGGTGCTGGCAGCGCGCTGAGCGTCGTGGTCGAACTCTGGATCCTGCTGGCCCTCGCGGCCCTGAACATCGCGCTCGTGCTGTGGCTGCTGCTGCGCCCGCCGCCGGCGCCCGACCAAGCGGCGCTGGTCGCCACGCTGGCTGCCGGCAACGAGCGCATCGAGCGCGAACTGCGCCGCGAGATCAGCGAAAGCTCGCGCGGCGCCCGACAGGAAAGCACGCAGGCGTTCGCCACCTTCCAGCAGTCGCTGCTGCACCAGGGGGCGGAATCCACGCGGACCCAGAACGCGCAGATCGACGCCTTCGCGCAGCAGCTCGCGCTGCTCCAGAAGACGCTGGCCGATACCTTGAACACGCAGCTGCAGGGCCTGAGCGAATCGAATGCGCGCCGGCTCGCCGAAGTGCGCGCAACGATGGAAACCCAGCTCGCGCAGCTGCAGCAGAGCAACACGGCCAAGCTCGACGAGATGCGAAGGACGGTCGACGAGAAGTTGCAGAGCACGCTCGAGGCCCGGCTCGGCGAGAGCTTCAAGCAGGTGGCCGACCGGCTCGAGCAGGTGCACAAGGGGCTGGGCGAGATGCAGTCGCTGGCCGTGGGTGTCGGCAGCCTGCAGCGCGTGCTGACCAACGTGAAGACTCGCGGCGTGTTCGGCGAGGTGCAGCTCGAGGCGCTGCTCGAGCAGGTGCTGACCGCCGAGCAGTACGCCCGGCAGGTCGAGACCAAGCCGCGCAGCGGCCAGCGGGTCGATTTCGCGGTCCGCTTCCCGGGCCGCGGCGGCGACGGCGCGCCGGTCTGGCTGCCGATCGATGCCAAGTTCCCGCGTGACGACTACGAGCGCCTGCTCGACGCCCACGAGCGCGCCGATGCGCCCGCAGCCGAACTGGCCGCCAAGGCACTCGAGGCACGCATCCGCACCGAGGCCCGGTCGATCGCCGACAACTATCTGGCGGCGCCGCACACCACCGACTTCGCGATCCTGTTCCTGCCGGTCGAGAGCCTTTACGCCGAGGTGTTGCGCCGTCCCGGCCTGATGGATGCGATCCAGCGCCAACACCGCGTGACGCTGGCCGGCCCGACCACGCTCCTGGCCATGCTCAACAGCCTGCACATGGGCTTTCGAACGCTGGCGCTCGAGCACCAGGCTTCCGAAGTCTGGAAGGTGCTGGGCGCGGTCAAGACCGAGTTCGAGCGCTACGGCGAATGGGTGGCGCGCATCAAGGAGCAGGTGGCCAAGGCCTCCGACACGCTCGACAAGGCCGACACCCGCGCCCGCCAGATGCGGCTGGCGCTGCGCAAGGTCGAAGCGCTGCCCGAAGCGCAGACCCAGGCGTTGCTGCCGCTGACCGACGACGAGGACGACGGCACCCTGTGAACGCCGCCCGGCCGCCCGAAGGCGTTGTCACCGCAGTGCGAAGCACGCAGGTTCACCTATGAATGCTGGGTTGTTGCGCCTGATCCTGGCGCAGGTCTGCCTGCACGCGGCGATGACGGGCACCCGGCTGGCGGCCCCGCTGCTGGCCTTGCGCGAGGGCTACAGCCCGGCGGCGGTCGGGATGCTGCTGGCGCTGTTCGCGCTGACGCAGGTGTTCCTGGCGCTGCCGGCCGGGCGTTTCGCCGATCGGCACGGCCTCCGGCGGCCGCTGGGCATCGCGGTGACTGCGGCGACCTGCGGGGCCGCGTTGGCCGGCGCCTGGCCGGTGTTCCCGGTGCTTTGCCTGGCGGCGCTGCTGACCGGCGGCGCCACCGGCATCGCCGTGATCGCGCTGCAGCGCCATGTCGGCCGCGCGGCCACCAACCCGACCCAGCTCAAGCAGGTGTTCAGCTGGTTGGCCATCGCGCCGGCGGCGGCCAATTTCGTCGGGCCTTTCGCCACCGGGCTGCTGATCGACCATGCCGGGCCGGTGCCCGGCGACCTGATCGGCTATCGCGTGGCTTTCGGACTGCTGGCGCTGCTGCCGATCGCCTGCTGGCTGCTGGCGCGCGGCGCGGCCGAGCTGCCCCTGTCCCGGCCTGCTGTCGGCGCGCCCCGGCCGCGCGCATGGGACCTGCTCGGCCAGCCGATGTTCAGGCGGCTGCTGTTCGTGAACTGGCTGCAGTCCGCCTCCTGGGACGTCCACACCTTCGTGCTGCCGCTGCTGGGCCACGAGCGCGGCCTGAGCGCCTCGATGATCGGAACCATCCTCGGCGCCTTCGCGGTGGCGGCGGCCGGCATCCGCCTGGTGCTGCCGCTGGTGGCCTCGCGCTCCAGCGAGCGCGGCGTGATTGCTGCGGCCAATGGGGTCACGGCCCTGGTGTTCGCGGTCTATCCGCTGATGAACTCGGCGCTCGGCATGGGCGCCTGCTCGGTAGTGCTCGGCATCGCGCTCGGCGCGGTGCAGCCGATGGTGATGAGCATGCTGCACCAGATCACGCCGCATGCCCGCCACGGCGAGGCGCTCGGCCTGCGCGTGATGACGCTCAATGCCTCCAGCGTCGCCATGCCGATGCTGTTCGGCGCCGCCGGCGCGCTGATCGGCGTCGCCGGCGTGTTCTGGATCGTCGGCGGCGTGGTGGCCCTGGGCACCCGCTCGGTGTTCGGACTTCAGGTCCCGCGCAGCGAGGTCACGCGCTGACCACGCACTGACGTCTTTGCATCGGCCGGCGCAGCCAGGGCCGCTGCCTCTGGCAGCGACTCGAGGCGCCCGGACACGAAGCGCCGGGCAACCTGGGGGCGAGCTACAGCTTGTAGAAGGTCTTGATGTAGTCCCACGCATCGGCGGGCGCATCGACGTACTCGATCAGCCTCACGTCCTCGGGCGAGATCACGCCTTCCTCGGCCAGGAACTCGAAATTGACCAGCTGCTTCCAATAGTCCGAGCCGAACAGCACGATCGGCACCGGCTTGGCCTTGCGGGTCTGCACCAGCGTGATGACTTCGAACAGTTCGTCCAGCGTGCCGAAGCCGCCCGGGAAGGCCACCAGCGCCTTCGCCCGCATCATGAAATGCATCTTGCGGATCGCGAAATAGTGGAACTTGAAGCTCAGCGCCGGCGTCACGTACGGATTGGCTTCCTCTTCCATCGGCAGCGCGATCGCCAGCCCGACCGAGAGGCCGCCGCCCTCGTAGGCGCCGCGATTGGCCGCCTGCATGATGCCGGGCCCGCCGCCGGTGCAGACGAAGAGCTTGTCCTGCGGCTCGCGGTCGTTGCTGTACTGCGCCACCATCTTGCCGAAGGCGCGCGCCTTCTCATAGTAGTGCGAGCTGCGCGCGAGCTTGCGCCAGCGGTCGGCCGCCGCGCTGTCGCCGGCGGCCTCGGCCTGGGCGATCAACGCGCCCGATTCCTCCTCGCTGCGGAAGCGCGCGCTGCCGAACACCACCACCGTGTTCTCGATGCCGTGGGCCCGCATCTCGAGGTCGGGTTTCATGAGCTCGAGCTGCATGCGCAACCCGCGGGTTTCGCGGCGCAGCAGGAACTCGGGGTCGGCGAAGGCCAGCCGCGAAGGGTCGTTGTGCAGCGGCAGCCCCTTGTCCGAATGGGCCTGCAGGGTGGCCCAGGCGTCGGCCAGCCGCTTGTCGTGAAGGTCGTGTGTGCTGTTGTGCATGGTCATGCCGGAATAACGGTTCTGGATTGTGCGCGTTGCAGGTTCCGGGCCGCTTTGTGGAGTTTCAGGAAAAAATACGCAAAAAAGGCTCCCGCGGGAGCCTTTTCGCCGAGTCGCAGCCGTTCAGACGCGCTTGCGGTATTCGCCGGTGCRGGTGTCGATTTCGATCTTGTCGCCCTGGGCGACGAACAGCGGCACGCCGATCTCGAAGCCGGTGGAGATCTTGGCCGGCTTCATGACCTTGCCCGAAGTGTCGCCCTTGACGGCCGGCTCGGTCCAGGTGATTTCGCGCTCGACGCTGGTCGGCAGTTCGACCGAGATCGCCTTGCCGTCGTAGAACACCACTTCGACCGGCATGCCGTCCTCGAGGTAGTTGAGCGAGTCGCCCATGTTCTCGGCTTCGACTTCGTACTGGTTGTACTCGGTGTCCATGCAGACGTACATCGGGTCGGCGAAGTAGGAGTAGGTGCACTCCTTCTTGTCGAGCACGATCTGGTCGATCTTGTCGTCGGCCTTGAAGACCACTTCGGTGTTGAAGTTGGCGATCAGGCTCTTGAGCTTCATGCGCACCGTGGCGGAGTTGCGGCCGCCGCGGCTGTATTCGGTCTTCAGGACGACCATCGGGTCCTTGCCGTGCATGATCACATTGCCAGCGCGGATTTCTTGAGCGATTTTCATAAACAGGGTCTCTGGATGTTGGCCGCTCGGAGCACGGTCAGGCCCCTTGGCCCTCTGGCGCATTCACCGCGGCGGGTTCAGCGGAAGCTTCGACTGACCCAACCAGCGGGCTGGTACGGCGTCGGAATCCCGCAAAGCCCGCAATTTTAGCTTTTTTGGACGATGCATCGGCGAAGCCGGGTCAAAAGGTCGTCCTGCGCGAGCAGTCGTGTGCGCGCTGCCTGCGTGGTGCGGGCCCAGGAGGCGAGGGTCGCGGGGTCCAGCAGCGGCAGCTCGCCGGCGCCGATGCCGCTCCACAGGTGATGGAAGCCGCGCAGCGAAGGCGGCGCCTCCAGCCAGTCCAGGAAGGCGTTCAGCTTCTCGTGGTGGGCGTCGTCGTCCTGGGGATAGATCTGCCAGACGAAAGGCGCGCCGGCCCAGAGCGCCCGCACCAGCGAATCCTCGCCGCGGACGAAATTGAGGTCGCAGGCCCAGAGCAGGTGGTCGTACTCCGGTTGCGGCAGGGCGGGCAGCCAGGTGATGGCCAGCGCCCCGCGCTGCGCCGGGCCGGGCGGCAACGCGGCGCTGGCGCGCCCGGCGGTGACCAGCAGGCGGGTCGGCCCGGCCGCGTGCTCGAACTGCGCCAGCAAGGCCGCCAGCGCCGGCGGCTCGTAGCAGAACAGGGAGACCAGCCGTTCGCCTTGCCACGCGATGCCCTGCCGCGCCAGCCAGGCTGCGCGGTCGAAGCGCTCGCGCCGTGCCATCAATCCGCTCCCGCGCAGCAGGCCGCCCGTGCGCACGGTGAATCCCGGGTAGAAGAAATGCTTGGTCAGGCCAGCGCCGGGTTGCCGGAATACCGGGGAGGGCAGCCCGTGGAGGCGCTCGACGTACGGTTCCGCCGACAGGTATTCCAGGTTGATCCAGCGGTGGCTGGCGCCGTCCCGGCGTCTTTGTTCGGCGAAGCGGGCGACGGCCTCTGGCGCGGGATCGCAGCCGAAGGCCTCGATCAGCACGTCCGGTGCCGGGGCCTCGGCGGCCGCGCGCGCCGCATCGGCCGCAGTCCAGGGGATGACCGTGACGCCCTCGCAGCCGTCCGGCGCCATCCACGCCAGCGCGGCCGGGTCGTCGATCCACAGCCGCACCGTGTCGCCCTCGGCGGCCAACCCGGTCGCCAGCCGCCAACAGACGCCAACGTCGCCATGGTTGTCGATCACCTTGCAGAAAATTTCCCAGCGCATCGCGGGATACTCTACAGCCCCTCATGAAGACACCGGAGACAGCGTCCATGCCACACCATTCGGCCGACATCCTCTGGCAGCGCGGCGACCAGGACTTTCTGGGCAACCGCTACAGCCGCCGCCACACCATCCGCTTCGACGGCGGCGCCGAATGGGCCGGCTCGTCCTCTCCCCACGTGGTGCCGCTGCCCTTGTCGGACGCCTCCGCGGTCGATCCCGAAGAGGCCTTCGTCGCCTCGCTGTCGAGCTGTCACATGCTGTGGTTCCTCTCGATCGCGGCCTCCCGCGGCTTCTGCGTCGAACGCTATGCCGACAGCGCCAGCGGAAAGATGGGGCGCAACGCCGACGGGAAGATCGCGATGACCATCGTCACCCTGCGCCCCGTGGTGCAGTTCTCGGGCGACAAGCTGCCGTCGCCGGAGCAGCACGAGGCGATGCACCACTCGGCGCATGACCAGTGTTTCATCGCCAACTCGGTCAGGACCGAGGTGCGCTGCGAGCCGGTGCTGGCGGCCGCCACGCCACAATGAAGACGATGTCAGAGACCCGACCCGCGCATTCCGATCAACTGCTCAGCGAAGTGGCGGCCTTGCCGCAACTGCCCGGCGTCTACCGCTATTTCGACGCCGCCGGCGCGGTGCTCTATGTGGGCAAGGCGCGCAACCTCAAGAAGCGGGTGGCGAACTACTTCCAGAAGAACCATGGCGGCACGCGCATCGGCCACATGATCTCGAAGATTGCGCGCATGGAGACCACCGTGGTGCGCTCCGAGGCCGAGGCGCTGCTGCTCGAGAACAACCTGATCAAGTCGCTCAAGCCGCGCTACAACATCCTTTTTCGCGACGACAAGAGCTACCCGTACCTGAAGATCGCCTCGCACGATTTCCCGCGCCTGGCCTACTACCGCGGCGCGGTCGACCGCAAGCACCGCTACTTCGGCCCCTACCCGAGCGCCTGGGCGGTGAAGGAATCGATCCAGCTGCTGCAGAAGGTGTTCAAGCTGCGCACCTGCGAGGACACGGTCTATGCCAATCGCACGCGACCCTGCCTGCTCTACCAGATCAAGCGTTGCACCGCGCCCTGCGTCGGCCATATCACGCCCGAGGCCTACGCGCAGGACGTGGCCAACGCCGAAGCCTTCCTGATGGGCGACACGCAGGCGGTGCTGACGCAGCTCGAGGCCCGCATGATGGCGCATGCCGAGAAGCTGCAGTTCGAGCAGGCGGCCGAGCTGCGCAACCAGATGTCGGCGCTGTCGCGCGTGCTGCACCAGCAGTCGATCGAGATCGCCTCCGACAAGGACGTCGACATCCTCGTGGTCAAGGTGCAGGGCGGCAAGGCCTGCGTCAACCTGGCGATGGTGCGCGGCGGCCGGCACCTGGGCGACCGGGCCTACTTCCCGGTGCACGTCGAGGACGCGTCGCAGATGCAGCATGCCGAGGCCGAGGCCGAGGGCGACGACGGTCCGCCGCCGGCTGACGCGGTCGAGGTGCAGGTGCTCGAGGCCTTCATTGCCCAGCACTACATCGACGTGCCGGTGCCTGCCACGCTGGTGCTCAGCGAGCCGGTGAGCCGCGAGCTGATCGAGGCCGTGTCGCAGCAGTCCGGGACGCGCATCACGGCCGTGTTCCAGCCGCGCGAGCAGCGCCGGCTGTGGCTCGAGATGGCGAGCAAGAATGCCGGGCTGCAGCTGGCCCGCCTGCTGGCCGAGGAAGGCTCGCAGCAGGCCCGCACGCGGGCACTGGTCGATGCGCTCGAACTGGTGCCCGACGACCTCGACACCTTCCGCATCGAGTGCTTCGACATCTCGCACACCGCGGGCGAGGCGACCCAGGCCTCGTGCGTGGTGTTCGAGCACCATGCGATGCAGAACCGCGAGTACCGGCGCTACAACATCGAGGGCATCACGCCGGGCGACGACTACGCGGCCATGCGCCAGGTACTGCACCGCCGCTACGGCAAGCTGGCCGAGGCGATGGCAGCCGAGACCGAGGCGCCGCCGGCCGGCGATGCCGCCGGCGCCGATGCGAAGCCGGGCACCCGGTCGGCGCGCATGCCCGAGCTGGTGCTGGTCGATGGCGGCAAGGGCCAGGTGTCGATGGCGCGCGAGGTGTTCAGCGAACTGGGCCTGCCGCTGTCGCTGATCGTCGGGGTCGAGAAGGGCGAGGGCCGCAAGGTCGGTCTGGAGGAACTGGTGTTCGCCGACGGGCGCGAGAAGGTCTACCTGGGCCGCGATTCGGCCGCGCTGATGCTGGTGGCGCAGATCCGCGACGAGGCGCACCGCTTCGCGATCACCGGCATGCGCGCCAAGCGCGCCAAGGTGCGGGTCGGCGGCAGCCAGCTCGAGGACATCCCGGGCATCGGGCCCAAGCGGCGCGCGCGCCTGCTGCAGCGATTCGGCGGCATCCGCGGCGTGGCGGCGGCGAGCGTCGAGGACATCGCGTCGGTCGACGGCATCGCCTTCGACCTGGCCGAAGAGATCTACCGCGCATTGCACTAGGCCACACGAAGTGAGGGAGCGTGGGGGCGACCCAGGCCGCCGCCGGGCCGCTCCCAAGGCGGCCTGCGGCCCCCTCGGGGGGCAGCGACCACACGAAGTGAGGGAGCGTGGGGGCGACCCAGGCCGCCGCCGGGCCGCTCCCAAGGCGGCCTGCGGCCCCCTCGGGGGGCAGCGACCACACGAAGTGAGGGAGCGTGGGGGCGATCCACTCCGGCCCCATATACTCCAACGCAATGTTCTGGACCCTGCCAACGATCATGACCTGGACGCGCATCGTCGCGATTCCCTTGATCGTGGGCGTGTTCTACCTGCCGCTGGCCGAGCCGATGCGCAACCTGATCGCCACGGTCATGTTCATCGTCTTCGCGGCCACCGACTGGCTCGACGGCTTCCTGGCGCGCCGCCTGAAGCAGACCTCGGCCTTCGGCGCCTTCCTCGATCCGGTGGCCGACAAGTTCCTGGTCTGCGCCTCGCTGCTGGTGCTGGTTCACCTGAACCGCGCCGATGTCTTCGTGGCGCTGATCATCATCGGCCGCGAGATCGCGATCTCCGCGCTGCGCGAATGGATGGCGCAGATCGGCGCCAGCAAGAGCGTCGCGGTCCACATGGTCGGCAAGGTCAAGACCGTGGTGCAGATGGTGGCGATCCCGTTCCTGCTCTTCGATGGCAACCTGTTCGGCCGGATCGACACCGGCACCTGGGGCCAGTGGCTGATCTGGATCTCGGCCGTGCTGACGGTCTGGTCGATGGTCTACTACCTTCAGAAAGCGATTCCCGAAATCCGGGCGCGCGCGAAATGAGCGCCGCGGCCCGCTCGGCGGGCTGGCTGCGGGCGATGCCGGGGGTCTTCGTGCTGATCTGGAGCACCGGCTTCATCGTGGCGCGCTACGGCATGCCCTATGCGCCGCCGCTCAAGTTCCTCACGGTGCGCTATGCGCTTTCGGTGCTCTGCTTCCTGGTCTGGGTGCGCTGGGCCCGGGTGACCTGGCCGCGCGATCGCGCGCAATGGGCGCATCTGGCCGTGACCGGCGTGCTGATGCAGGCCGGCTATCTCGGCGGCGTCTGGGCGGCCGTGCGCGCCGGCATGGGTTCGGGGCTGGTTGCGCTGCTGGTCGGCATCCAGCCGGTGCTCACCGCGGTCTGGCTGTCGATGCGCGGCGGCAGCATCACCCGCTCGCAATGGGCCGGCTTGTTCCTCGGCTTCGCGGGGCTGGTGATGGTGGTCTCGCGCAAGCTGGGGCAGGGCGGGGAGGTGAGCGTGCCGACCATGGCGCTGGCGCTCACGGCGCTGTTCTCGATGACGGCCGGAACGCTCTACCAGAAGCGCTTTCTCGCGCCCTGCGACGTCCGCAGCGCGAGCGCGATCCAGCTCGGGGCGGCACTGCTCGTCACCTTGCCTTTCGCGGCCATGGAGTCCGACAGCATCCAGTGGAACCTGGCCTCCGGCGGGGCCATGGCCTGGTCGGTGCTGGCGCTGTCGCTGGGCGGCAGCTCGCTGCTCTACCTGTTGATCCAGCGCGGCACCGCCACTGCGGTCACGAGCCTGCTCTACCTGGTGCCGCCCTGCACGGCCGTGATGGCCTGGCTGCTGTTTTCGGAGCCGATCACGGCCCTGACGCTGGCGGGCATCGCGACCACCGCGGTCGGGGTCAGCCTGGTCGTCAGGCGCTGAGCTGCTTCCACGGTTCGCCGCGGAATCGCTCGACCAGGAAATCGATCAGGAGCCGGACCCGGCGCGGCGTCTTCGGGCGCCAGGGGGCGAGCCACTGGATGTCGGCGTCGGGCATCGCGAACTGCGGCAGCACGCGGACCAGCGCACCCGACGCGAGTTGCGGCGCGATGTCCCACAGGCTGCGCAGCATGATGCCGCGGCCGGCCAGGCACCAGTCGCGCACCATCTCGCCCGAGTTGCTCGACAGCGGACCGCGCACGCGCACGCGCGCCGTCGTGCCGTCACGGGCGTGGCGCAGGGTCCAGAGCGCGAACTCGCGTTCGTTGCCCTCACTGTTCTCGCGCGTCACAAGGCAGTCGTGCGAAGCCAGGCCGGCGACGTCCGCCGGCGTGCCGCGCCGCGCGAGGTAGGCCGGGCTGGCGGCCAGCACCCGCTGATTGCGCGCGATGCGCCGCGCGACCCAGTCGCCGGCCCGAAGGTGTTGCGGTGTCCAGAGCCAGACCGCGCCGTCGAAGCCCTCGGCGCCGAGATCGGGCAGCTTCTCGGCCAGCATCAGCTGGATCTCCAGCCCCGGGTGCCGCTGGTTGAAGTCCGCCAGCACCGGGCCGAGCCAGCGCCGGCCGAAGCCGAAAGTGCCGACCAGCCGCACCGTGCCGCTCAGCTCGCTCTGCCGCTCGCCCAGTTCGTCTTCGAGGGCGGCAAAGGCTTCGAGCAGGCCCTTGGCGTGCTGGCACACCGTCTCGCCTTCGACGGTGGCGCTGAGGCGGCGCGTGGTGCGGTCGAACAGCCGCTGGCCGATCCGGGCCTCCAGCGCGCCCAGCCGCTTGGTCACGACCGACGGCACCACGTCCAGTGCCAGCGCGGCGCCGGCCAGGCTGCCACGGCTGCGGATCGCCAGCACCAGTTCGAGGTCATTGCGGTCCATTGTTGCCATTCAGGAAATTATCAATTGGTTCATTGTTGCTTGATGCTCCATGGGGCGCAACGCACAATCGGCCGGATGTTCGATGCCTTCTCCTCCTTCGGCCTGTCGCGCGACGGGGTCCGCGTGCATGGCCGCATCGGCGGCAACGGGGCACCCTTGCTGTTGCTGCACGGCCACCCGCAGACCCACGTCAACTGGCACCGCGTGGCACCGCGCCTGGCGGAGCATTTCACGGTCGTCCTGCTCGACCTGCGCGGCTACGGCGATTCGGGCCGGCCGCCGGCCGACGAGTCGCATCGGACCTACAGCAAGCGCGAAATGGCGCTCGATGCGCTCCACGCGATGCGGCAGCACGGCTTCGAGCGCTTCGGCGTGCTGGCGCACGACCGCGGTGCGCGGGTCGCCCATCGGCTCGCCGCCGACCATCCCGAGGCGGTCGAGCGGCTGCTTCTGCTCGACATCGCGCCGACGCTCGCGATGTACGAGAACACTTCCGAGGCCTTCGCACGGGCCTATTGGCACTGGTTCTTCCTGATCCAGCCGCCGCCGCTGCCGGAAGCGTTGATCGAGAGCGATCCGGGGCGCTACATCCGCAGCGTGATGGGCGGCCGCCACGCGGGTCTCGCGCCTTTCGCGTCCAAGGCCCTGGCCGAATACGAGCGCTGTGCCGCGATCCCCGGCAGCGCGCAGGCCATCTGCGAGGACTACCGTGCCTCGGCCGGCATCGACCTCGCGCACGACCGGGCCGACATCGCCGCGGGCCGCAAGCTGAAGCAGCCGCTGCGCGTACTGTGGGGCGAACACGGGGCGGTCGGGCGCTCGTTCGACGTGCTGGCACTGTGGCGCGAGCGGGCCGAGGACGTGGCCGGCGGCGCCCTGCCGTGCGGGCACTACATTCCCGAGGAGGCGCCGGTCGAACTGTTGACCGAAGCGCTCTCCTTTTTCAAAGCGAACCCAAGGATCGTGACATGAGCACCCAACGCATCGCAGTCATCGCCGGCGACGGCATCGGCAAGGAAACCATGCCCGAGGGCCTGCTCGTGCTGGACGCCGCGAGCCGCAAGTTCGGCATCGACCTGAAGTTCGACCACTTCGATTTCTCGAGCTGGGACTACTTCGAGAAGCACGGCAAGATGCTGCCCGACGACTGGAAGGATCGGATCGGCGGCCACGACGCGATCTACTTCGGCGCCGTCGGCTGGCCCGAGAAGATTGCCGACCACGTCTCGTTGTGGGGCTCGCTGCTGCTGTTCCGGCGCGAGTTCGACCAGTACATCAACCTGCGGCCGGCGCGCCTCATGCCTGGCATCGTGGCGCCGGTGGTGCGGCGCGACGGCACGCCGCGCGAGCCTGGCGAGATCGACATGTACATCGTGCGCGAGAACACCGAAGGCGAGTACTCGAGCATCGGCGGGCGCATGTACGAAGGCACGGCGCGCGAGATCGTGGTGCAGGAAACCGTGATGTCGCGCATCGGCGTCGACCGGGTGCTCAAGTTCGCCTTCGAACTGGCCCAGTCGCGGCCCAGGAAGCACCTGACGAGCGCGACCAAGTCGAACGGCATCTCGATCACCATGCCCTACTGGGACGAGCGCGTGGCAGCGATGGCGAAGCGCTATCCGGAGATCAAGCTGGACAAGTTCCACATCGACATCCTGACCGCGCACTTCGTGCAGCGGCCCGACTTCTTCGACGTCGTGGTGGCCAGCAACCTGTTCGGCGACATCCTGTCCGACCTCGGGCCGGCCTGCACCGGCACCATCGGCATCGCGCCGAGCGCCAACCTGAACCCCGAGCGCACGACGCCGTCGCTGTTCGAGCCGGTTCACGGTTCGGCGCCTGACATCGCGGGCAAGGGCATCGCGAACCCGATCGGCCAAGTCTGGTGTGGCGCCATGATGCTGGAATTCCTCGGCCACAAGGCCGCGCACGATGCCATCCTGGCCGCGATCGAGAAGGCGTTGGCGCCCGGCAGCGGCGCGCCGCGCACGCCGGACATCGGTGGAACCGCCGGGACTGTTGATCTAGGTAAAGCGATTGCCCAGGCGCTTTGAAAAGCGGTTCGCCAAAACGCCACTAAAATCGCGCTCCTCGCTGTGCTTCAGGGGGCAGCGTCGTATTGACACCCCCGAGACCAGTGGTTGTAATCCTTGTCGGCAGCGCGCTGCCGGCGCGTCAGAGCTGCCACCCATCTTCTGTACCCACCCCCGTGGCGTCGTCACGGGGCTGGCGCCGCTTCTGACGACCCTGATCAACAATTTTTCTGCAAGGGGCCCTTGTGAACAAAACCGAACTGATTGAGCACATCGCAAAGAACGCCGACATCTCCAAAGCCGCGGCCACGCGGGCACTCGAATCCACCATCGGCGCCATTCGTACCACGCTCAAGAAGGGCGGTTCCGTGTCGCTCGTCGGTTTCGGCACCTTTGCGGTCGGCAAGCGCGCCGCCCGGACCGGCCGGAATCCCCGCACCGGCGACGCGATTAAAATCAAGGCCGCCAAGATCCCCAAGTTCCGTCCCGGCAAGGCGCTCAAAGACGCGCTGAACTGAGACATTGTTTAAGGTGGGGTGCTTAGCTCAGTTGGTAGAGCGGCGCTCTTACACGGCGTAGGTCGGGGGTTCGAGCCCCTCAGCACCCACCACCCGATGCAAAGGCGAACGGACCGTTCGCCTTTTTTCTTGCTGCGTCAATATCCGTCCTAGAGAGTGCTCAAGCATGTTTGATTCCTTCCGCAAGTACAACAAGATCATCATGGTGTTCTTGTTCTTGCTGATCATTCCCTCGTTCGTGCTGTTCGGCGTCGATCGCTACCAAGGCGGCGGCCAGGGCGAGAAGGTCGCGCGGGTTGCCGGCGTCGACATCACGCGGCCCGAGTGGGACGCCCAGCATCGCAGCGAGGTCGACCGGATCCGCCAGCAGGCACCCAACATCGAGCCGTCGCTGCTCGACTCCGACGCCGCGCGCTATGCGACGCTGGAGCGCATGGTGCGCGAACGCGTGCTCGCCGCGGCGGCATCGAAGTCCAACATGACGGTGTCCGAGGAACGGCTGGCACGCCTGTTCGCTGCCGATCCGGGCCTGGCCAGCTTCCGGACCGCCGACGGCAAGTTCGATCGCGAGGCCTTCATGCGCGCGACCGGCCGCACGCCTGAGCAGTACGAAGCCTCGGTGCGTGCCGACCTCGCAACGCAGCAGGTGTCGCTGGGCGTATCGGGAACGGCCTTCGCGACGGCGGCCCAGGCCGCGGCCACGCTCAATGCCTTCTACGACCGTCGCGAGATCCAGGTCGCGCTGTTCAATCCGGCTGATTTCGCGTCCAAGGTCAGCGTCAGCGATGCCGACCTGGAGGCCTTCTACAAGTCGCATGCGGCGCAGTTCCAGCAGCCCGAGCAGGCCAAGGTCGAATACCTGCTGCTCGATCTCGAGGCCGCCAAGAAGAACATTGCGGTCAGCGAGGCCGATCTGCACAGCTACTACGACCAAAATGCGGCTCGCTTCGGCAGCAAGGAAGAGCGCCGCGCGAGCCATATCCTGATTGCCGTGCCACAAGGCGCGCCGGCCGCCGAACGCGAGCAGGCGCGCAAGAAGGCCGAGCAATTGCTGGCGGAGGTCCGCAAGGCCCCCAACAGCTTCGCCGAGGTGGCGCGCAAGAACTCGCAGGACCCCGGTTCGGCGGAGAAGGGCGGCGACCTCGACGTCGTGACGCGCGGCGCGATGGTCAAGCCCTTCGAGGATGCGCTGTTCTCGCTCAAGAAGGGCGAGATCAGCGGCCTGGTGGAAACCGAGTTCGGCTACCACATCATCCTGGTCGGCGACATCAAGCCGGCCGTGGTGCCGCCCTTCGACAAGGTGCGCGCGACGATCGAGAACGAAGTGCGCAGCCAGCAGGCGACGCAGGAGTTCGCCAAGGCTGCCGAGGCCTTCACCGACATCGTCTACCAGCAGCCCGACAGCCTGCAGCCGGCGGCCGACAAGCTCAAGCTGACGATCCAGACCGCGAACAACGTCGCCCGCACGCCGGTCCCGGGGGCCACCGGCCCGCTGGGCAACCGCAATTTCCTGAATGCGCTGTTCGCCCCCGATACGCTCGAGCGCAAGCACAACACCGAGGCGATCGAGATCGGTGCCAACCAGCTGGCCTCCGGCCGCGTGGTGCAGTACGCGCCGGCGCGCACGCTGCCTTTCGACGAGGTCAAGGACAAGGTCCGCACGCAGCTGGTCGCCGAACGCGCCGCGGCCCTGGCCCGCGCCGAAGGCGAGTCGAAGCTGGCGGCCTGGAAGTCCGATCCCGCCGGTGCCGGCTTCGGCGCTCCCGTCACCGTGTCACGGCTCGAGACGCAATCGCAGCCGCTGCCGGTGATCGAGGTCGCGCTGCGCGCCGACGCCGGCAAGCTGCCGGCCCTGGTCGGCGCCGACCTTGGCGCTCAGGGCTACGCCGTGGTACGCGTGATCAAGAGCGTGCCGCGCACGCCGCCGGCGCCCGACATGGCCAGGCAGGAGAACGAGCAGGTCGCCCAGGCCGTGGGCGCGGCCGAGACCGCCGCCTACTACAACCTGCTGAAGGACCGCTTCAAGGCCGAGATTCTGGTGCCGAAGCCCGCGGTTTCGACGCCGGGCGCTGGACGCTAGTTTTTTCACGCTACAATTGAAGGCTTGACGGTGGCTGTAGCTCAGCTGGTAGAGTCCCAGATTGTGATTCTGGTCGTCGTGGGTTCGAGTCCCATCAGCCACCCCAAAGACATTCGGCAGTCAAACAGGCACTTCGGTGCCTGTTTTGCTTTGTGGGCATGGCGAGTCAGCCGTATCGCGCACCGGACCGGTCTCCCTTCCTTCACGATGCTTCCATTGAAGCAGCGCCACCCGGTGAATACCAAGCACTTTTTTGTGAGGGGCTTGCTTGCGGCAATTTGGATTTGAATTAGAATTTTGGCTTTCCAATTAGAGGATAAGCACAGATGGCTTCAACCCTTGCCGACATCAATTCCCAGATCAAGAAGCATGATGAGCAGATCGCGCAATTGCGGAAGCAAGCGGAGGATCTGCGGAATCAGGAGCGGGCTGGCGTCATCGAAGAAGTCCGCAAGAAGATTGCTGAATACGGTCTGACCGCCAGCGATCTCAAGCTCGGCGTGCGCGGCGGCAAGCGCAGCGTGGGCGCGGCGGCACCCAAGAGCGCCGCCAAATACCGCAGCCCTACCGGCGAAACCTGGTCCGGTGGCCGCGGCCGCAAGCCGCGCTGGATCACCGAAGCCCTGACCGCCGGCAAGTCCCTGTCGGAATTCGAGATCAAGTAAGCGCGAAGGCCTCACTGCCCACAGAAAGCCCGCATCCGCGGGCTTTTTTGCGTCCAAAGGCCGGCGCAGCCTGGCCCGTCGGTGAAACACCGCGGAACCGGCAACGCCCGGCCGCTGGTGTTGCCCCCGGCAGGGGGTGGGCGCCCGGACACGAAGTGCCGGGCAACCTGGGGCGAGCCACATGCCTCGAGTTCAGTTCACCAGCACCAGCTTCCCCTTGACACCCCGCGAGCCCATGCGGGCATAGGCGGCGCGGAGTTCCGACATCGGCAGGGTCTGGTCGATCACCGGCTTGATCTTGCCCTGCCCATACCACTTGGCCAATTCGGCCATCATTTGCGTATTGGCCTTGGGTTCGCGCCTTGCGAAATCGCCCCAGAACACGCCGACCAGCGAGGCCCCCTTGAGCAGAGGCAAATTCAAGGGCAGCGACGGAATCGGACCGGCGGCGAATCCGACGACCAGGTAACGGCCGCGCCAGGCGATCGAGCGGAATGCGGATTCGGCGAATTCACCGCCCACCGGGTCGTAAATGACATCCGGCCCCTTGCCGTCCGTCGCCGCCTTGATCGCGTCGCGAAAGCCATTGGGTAGCGCATGCGTGCTGTAGTTGATCGCCGCATCGGCGCCAATGGACTTGCAAAGCTCGCATTTCTCGTCGGTCGATGCCGCCGCAATGACCCGGGCCCCTGCGGCCTTGGCAATCTGGATGGCTGCAGTGCCGACGCCTCCGGCCGCGCCCAGCACCAGAACGGTTTCTCCGGCCTTCAATTGAGCGCGGTCCATCAATGCGTGCCAGGAGGTCGCATAGGTCATGATGAATGCCGCCGCGTCGACATGGCCGAAGCCGTCGGGCAATGGCATGCACAAAGCCGCCGGCGCCAGCGTATGGGTGCCGAAGCCGCCGGTGCCCGAGAGGCAGGCGACGTTCTGCCCGATCTTCAGGTGGGTGACGCCTTCGCCTACCGCGGCGACCACTCCGGCGTACTCGGAGCCGGGCACGAAAGGCAGCGGCGGTTTTATCTGGTATTTGTTCTGAACGATCAGCAGATCCGGGAAATTCAGGCTGGCGGCCTTGATTTCGATCAGTACCTGTCCGGGGCCCGGGGTGGGCGTCGGCAGTTCTTTCCATGTCAGCGCCTCGACGCCGATGGGGTTCTCGCAGAGCCATGCGTGCATGCTCGTGTCTCCTGTGAATGAGTCTGGGGGCAACGAAAAATCCGGGTCATGATAGGCGGGCGCCGCCGCCATCGCATGTCCCTGCCGTGACGTAGGCGCGGCCTACAATCGCCGCCACTGACTGACGCCATGAAGATACTTATTTCGAACGACGACGGTTTCCAGGCACCCGGCCTTGCCGCCCTGCACGACGCCTTGAAAGACATCGCCGAGGTCGAAGTGGTCGCCCCCGAGCACAACAACAGCGCGAAATCGAACGCCCTGACGCTGGCCGCGCCGCTGTACGTGCACAAGGCGCACAACGGCTTCCGCTACGTCACCGGCACGCCGGCCGACTGCGTGCACATCGCCCTCAAGGGCCTGCTCGACTATCGGCCCGACCTGGTCGTGTCCGGCATCAACAATGGCGCCAACATGGGCGACGACACGATCTATTCGGGCACCGTCGGTGCCGCCATGGAGGCTTATCTGTTCGGCATTCCTGCCATCGCCTTCTCGCAGATCGAGAAGGGCTGGGCGCATGTCGATGCCGCGGCGCAGGTCGCGCGGCGGCTGGTCCAGCAGATCGAGCGCGAGCGGATGATCGACGGCAATGCCTTCCTGCTCAACGTCAACGTGCCGAACCTTCCCTTCGATGAGCTCAAGCCCATCAAGGTCTGTCGCCTGGGCCGCCGCCACGCGGCCGAGAAGGTCATCACGCAGGACAGCCCGCGCGGCGAGACCATGTACTGGATCGCCGGTGCCGGCGGGGCCAAGGACAGCGGCGAAGGCACCGATTTCCACGCCACCTCGGCGGGCCACGTCGCCTTGACTCCCTTGCAGATCGACCTCACCGACCACGCGAATCTCGGCCATTGGCACGACACCATGGCGCGCGTCGCACGCAGCTCGGCGAGGGGCTGACTTTGGCAAGCCAACGGCCCGGATTCCCGGTACGCCTGAGCCCCACGGCTTCCGCAGCGACGCGCGGGCGCCTGCCGGCGGTGCCGGTCAAGCCGATCGTTCCCACCACCCCGTCGATGGCGTCGGACGCGGTGCGGGCGCGCATGGTCCAGCGCCTGGCGGCCCAGGGCATTGCCGACGGCCGGGTGCTGCGCGCCATGGGCACGGTCGAGCGCCATCTGTTCGTCGACAGTGCCCTGGTCAACCAGGCTTACGAAGACACCAGCCTGCCGATCGGCCTCGGCCAGACGATCTCGAAGCCTAACGTGGTGGCGCGAATGATCGAGCTGTTGCTCGGTGCCCCGGCGCTGGCCAACAAACCCGGCGAGCGCCTCGGGCGGGTGCTCGAGATCGGCACCGGCTGCGGCTACCAGGCGGCGGTGCTGAGCCATGTCGCGGCCGAGGTCTACAGCATCGAGCGCTTGCGCGGGCTGCACGAGAGGGCGCGGGTCAATCTGCGCTCGTTCCGCCTGGCCACGGTTCATCTGATGCTGGGCGACGGCATGGTCGGCTACCCGAAGGGCGCGCCCTACGCGGGCATCATCGCCGCGGCGGGCGGCGAGGCCGTGCCCGAAGCCTGGATCACGCAGCTGGCGGTCGGTGGCCGGATTGTCGCGCCGACCCAGTCCGCGACCGGCGGTCAGGCGCTGGTCGTCATCGACAAGACCGCCCGTGGCGTCGAGCGCCGCATTCTTGAGGCGGTCCACTTTGTCCCCCTAAAATCGGGAATTGCTTGAAGGAAAGAACAATGCAGGGTATTGGCAATCGGAGCTGGCTAGCCGGCGTTTCGCTGGTGAGTGCGCTCGTGATTGCGGGGTGTGGCGCACCGCGCGGTCCGGTGCCGGTCGAGGACCGCGGCACCATGACGCAGGCACCGGGCGCGACGACCAACGGCTCCGGCGTCCCCGGTGGACCTCCAATCACCACCGATGCATCGGGCAAGCCGCTGGCGGGCATCGAGAACTACGGCAAGCCCGGCTACTACGCCGTGCGACCGGGTGACACCATCCGTCGCATCGGCATCGAGACCGGACAGACCTGGCAGAACATCGCCCGCTGGAACAATCTCGACAATCCCGATCTGATCGAAGTCGGTCAGGTCCTGCGCGTGATTCCGCC
Organism: Variovorax sp. P4_B11; assembly: GCF_056402355.1. Taxonomy (NCBI): domain Bacteria; kingdom Pseudomonadati; phylum Pseudomonadota; class Betaproteobacteria; order Burkholderiales; family Comamonadaceae; genus Variovorax; species Variovorax sp. P4_B11. Next base: position 193,052 of record NZ_JBFUHO010000004.1, on the reverse strand, counting down.
GACCGGCGCAACGGCCTCGGTCGCCGATGCGCGGCCCGTCGCGCAGCCGATCGTCGCGCCTGCCACTTCGGCAGCGGCTGCGGCTGCGCAAGCGGGCTCGGCGGCGGCAGGCGCCGCGACGCCGGCCCCGGCCGCCAGCGCGGCAACCAAGCCCGCCGCGACGGTCACTGCCTCGCCGACCCCTCCGGCCGCCGCTTCCGGTGACGAGGACGTGGGTTGGATCTGGCCCGCGCAAGGCTCCCTGATCGCCGGTTTCGACGAAGCCAAGAACAAGGGCCTCGACATCAGCGGCAAGGCCGGCGATTCGGTGCTGGCCGCCGCGGACGGCCGCGTCGTCTACGCGGGTGCGGGCCTGCGCGGCTATGGCAACCTGATCATCCTGAAGCACAACAACACCTACCTCACGGCCTATGCGCACAACCGCACCTTGCTCGTGAAGGAAGACCAGTCGGTCCAGAAGGGCCAGAAGATTGCCGAGATGGGCAACAGCGACGCCGACCGCGTCAAGCTGCATTTCGAGATCCGCCGCCAGGGCAAGCCGGTCGATCCGGCCCGCTACCTGCCGGTGCGCTAGCGCCATGGCCGCCTCTCGCCCTCATCGCACCGCGGACGTGCGGCGAGTGGCGGGCAACGGCGGCGTCCCACCCTTGCTGCACATCGCCGAGCCGGATCCGGACGGCAGGGCCGGCGAGGCGCTGCCGCCCGAACTGGGCGGCGGCGATTCGCTGACCATCTACCTGCGCGAGATCCGGCGCACCCAGCTGTTCACGCCCGACGAGGAATACCGCACCGCCTGCGCCGTTCGCAGCGGCGACTTCGCGGCCCGGCAGTCGATGATCGAGCACAACCTGCGCCTGGTGGTCAATATCGCCAAGAGCTACCTGGGGCGCGGCGTGCCGATGGCCGATCTGATCGAGGAGGGCAATCTCGGCCTGATGCACGCGATCAACAAGTTCGAGCCCGAGCGCGGCTTTCGCTTTTCCACTTACGCGACCTGGTGGATCCGGCAATCGATCGAGCGCGCGGCGATGATGCAGGCGCGCGCGATCCGCCTGCCGGTGCACGTGGTGCGCGAACTGCATCAGGTGGTGCGCGCCCGCCGGACCCTCGAGGGCGACGCCGAGTTCCTGGCCCGGCGGCCCGATGGCGTTCGGGTCGAGGATGTGGCGGCGCTGCTCGGCCGCGAGGTGCAGGAGGTCGCCGAACTGCTGGCGCTCGCCGAGGCGCCGCGTTCGCTCGATGCCGGTGGCGAGCGCGGCGACGACAGCTTCACGCTGGCCGACACGGTGGCTTCGGACGACGAGGGCGGCGATCCCACCGGCGTCACGCAGACGCACGAGGTCGAGACGCTGCTCGACCGCTGGATCCTCGTGTTGAGCGAGCGCGAGCGCGAGGTGCTCGAAGGCCGCTTCGGCCTGCATGACCGCGACCCGGAGACGCTCGAGGTGCTTAGCGTACGACTGGGTCTGACGCGCGAGCGCGTGCGGCAGATCCAGAACGAGGCGCTGGCCAAGATGCGCCGGCAACTGGCGCGGGCGGGCGTGCAGCGCGACGCGCTGCTGTGAGGGGCGGAGCCTGGGCCCCCGCCGGCCTGAGACAATCCGGGGATGACGGAAGCTACAGAGAAAAAAGCAGCGCCTCCCGTGCGCGATGAATGGCTGCAGGTCGAGTCGCTCGACCTCGACGCCCAGGGCGTGGCGCACAAGGCCGACGGCATGGTGGTGTTCATCGAGGGCGCACTGCCCTTCGAGGAAGTGCGCTTCAACGTGCACCGCAAGAAGAACAACTGGGAGCAGGGTACGGTGAGCGCGATCAACCGCGAGTCCTCGCAACGCGTGCGCCCGGGCTGCCCGCATTTCGGCCTGCACGCCGGCGCTTGCGGCGGCTGCAAGATGCAGCATCTCGACGCGGCGGCGCAAGTCGCGGTGAAGCAGCGCTCCCTCGAAGACAACCTCTGGCACCTCGGCAAGGTGCGGCCCGAGAACGTGCTGCGGCCGCTCGAAGGCCCGGCGTGGCACTACCGCTACCGGGCCCGCCTGTCGGTGCGCCACGTCGTCAAGAAGGGCACGGTGCTGATCGGCTTCCACGAACGCAAGAGCCGCTACCTGGCCGACATGAAGGTCTGCCCCGTCCTGCCGGCGCAGGTCAGCGACATGCTGATGCCGCTGCGCGAACTGATCGGGTCGATGGACGCACGCGAGACCTGCCCGCAGATCGAGCTGGCCTGCGGCGATGCACCCGTCGGCAACGGCCTCGGCGTGATCGCCCTGGTGCTGCGGCACCTGGAGCCGCTGTCCGATGCCGACGTGGCGCGCCTGAAGGCCTTTGCGGCCCGCAACGAGGGTGTCCAGTGGTGGCTGCAGGCCAAGGGCCCGGAGACGGTCAGGCTGCTCGAAGAGGACGGTCCGGTGCTGTCCTACGCGCTGCCCGAATTCGGCGTCACGATGCCGTTCAAACCGACCGATTTCACCCAGGTCAATCCGCACATCAACCGCGTGCTGGTCGGGCGTGCGCTGCGCCTGCTCGACGTCCGGCCCGACGAGCGCGTGATCGATTGGTTCTGCGGCCTCGGCAATTTCACGCTGCCGCTCGCGAGCCGCGCCCGCGAGGTGCTGGGCATCGAGGGCAGCGACACGCTGGTGGCGCGTGCCACCGCCAATTTCGAGCGCAACCGTCCCGCAGTGCCGGGCCGTCGCGCGCTCTCGCCGACGACCTTCGTAGCCCGCAACCTGTTCGAGATGACGCCCGCGATGCTGGTCGCCGACGGCGCCGCCGACAAATGGCTGGTCGACCCGCCGCGCGAAGGCGCGTTCGCGCTGGCCAAGGCGCTGGCCGACCTGCACCAGCAGGTCGAGCCTCACGACGGCGGCTGGACACCGCCGAAGCGCATCGTCTACGTCAGCTGCAACCCCTCGACGCTGGCGCGCGACGCCGGCCTGCTGGTGCATCAGGCGGGCTACCGGTGCACCCACGCCGGCGTGGTGAACATGTTCCCGCACACGGCGCACGTCGAGTCCATCGCCGTCTTCGAGCGCGCATGAAAAAAGGGCCCCTCGGGGCCCTTCGCGATGGCCTTCGCAGGCCGCGCGTTCAGTCGCGCTCGCCGCCGAAGATGCCCAGCAGCGCCAGCAGGCTCTGGAACACGTTGAACAGATCCAGGTAGAGGGCCAGCGTGGCGCTGATGTAGTTGGTCTCGCCGCCGTCCATGATCTGCTTCAGATCGTAGAGCATGAAGGCCGAGAAAATGCCGATGGCCGCCACCGAAATGGCCATCATGCCGGCGCTGGAGCCGACGAAGATGTTGATGATGGCGCCGAACATCAGCACCATCGCACCGACGAAGAGCCACTTGCCCATGCCCGACAGGTCGCGCTTGATCACGGTCGCCAGCGATGCCATGACGAAAAACACGCCGGCGGTGCCGCCGAAGGCGGTCATGATCAGCTCGGAGCCGTTCTTGAAGCCCAGCACCATCGCGATCAGGCGCGACAGCATCAGGCCCATGAAGAAGGTGAAGCCCAGCAGCACCGGCACGCCGGCGGCCGAGTTCTTGGTCTTTTCGATCGCGAACATGAAGCCGAAGGCGCCGCCCATGAAGACGATCAGGCCCAGACCGCCGGTCAGCGGGCGGGTGATGCCGGTGGCGACGCCCAGCCAGGCGCCGAGCACGGTCGGCAGCAGGCTCAGGGCCAGCAGCCAGTACGTATTGCGCAGGACGCGCTGGCGTTCTGCCTGCGGCAGCGTCTGGCCGTAGCCGACGGAAGTGTCGAGGGTGTTGACGCGGTCGTTCATTGCTGAAAGCTCCTGGGTTGCCTGCAACGCTGCAGGTGGGCGCATTCTAGGGGGCTGCAAGGCCGGCCTCGCACAAAAACCCCGCCATTCGACATTCCTACCGCCGGCTCGATCCGTCTTCATCCTGAACGCTATGCTCCAGGGTTGCTCAACTTTCCTGGAAGACCATGAAGACCAAATCCTTTCTCGAGCTCGCGGACCTCAAGGCCATCGCTGCCGCAGCCGAAGCGGAGGCGCTCAAGAACAACTGGGCCGTGACCATCGCGATCGCCGACGATGGCGGCAACCTGCTGTGGTTGCAGCGCCTGGACGGCGCAGCGGCGCTGTCGGCCCGCATCGCGCCTGCCAAGGCCCACACGGCCGCCATGGGCCGCCGCGAAAGCAAGACCTACGAGGACATGATCAACGGCGGCCGGACCTCCTTCCTGACCGCGCCGGGCATCGAAGGACTGCTCGAGGGCGGCGTGCCGATCGTCAAGGACGGCCAGGTGATCGGCGCCGTGGGCGTGAGCGGCGTCAAGTCGAACGAGGACGCGCAGATCGCGAAGGCGGGCATCGCTGCCATCGGCCTCTGATCCAGGCCCGCGACAAGGCAAAACGCCATCCCTGGGGACGGCGTTGTTCGGTGGTCAGCGTGAAAAAAAAAGCTTGGCTGGTCGGCGAACCGTTGGCTAGCTAAAAACGACCCTTCGGAGATGAATCTCCTCGAGTCGCCCCACGATGAAACTTGCGCGGGAGGCGGGCTGATCGCTACTTGGTCAGGATCAGCTTGCCGAGTTTGGTGGCTTGCAGGCGATACAGCGAGCCGTTGTGCAGGATGCCGACCGCCTTGCCGCCCTTGAGGAGTTCCGTGCTTTCGAGCAGCGGGGCGGGACGGGCCGATTCGGCCGCCGCACGGCCCCCGCCCGCGTGGTCCAGCGAGGGATGGTTCAGCACGGTGAAGGCGTTGGGCGTTGCGGACATTCGATGAATCCTGTGTCGAAGCGATTTGGTAATGATAACCATTCTCAATTAAAAATCAATCGCCACGATTGATTTTTTTGGCTGATCGCGCTGCTACTTCGCGTCGGGCTCGGTCACGAAGCCGATCTTGCGCACGCCGGCCTCGCGTGCCGCCGACATCGCCTTCGCCACGCGCTCGTAGCGCACCGCCTTGTCGCCCCGGATATGCAGTTCGGGCTGCGGTTCCTTGGCCGACTCAGCGGCCAGCCGGCCGACCAGTTCGGCATCCTCGATCTTCTGTTCGTTCCAGTAGTAGCTGCCGTCGGCTGCGACCGTGAACAGGATGTTCTGCGGCTTGGTCTGCTCCGGCTCACTGCTGGCGCGGGGGAGGTCGATGTTCACCGCGTGCTTCATCACCGGCACGGTGATGATGAAGATGATCAGCAGCACCAGCATGACGTCGACCAGCGGCGTCATGTTGATCTCGTTCATGACCTCGTCGGGTTCGTCCTGTGTTCCGAAGGCCATGGCGGTCAGACCTTCTTGAGCGGAACGACCGTGGCTTCGCCGCCGCTGCTCTGGACGCGGGCGCCGGTCACGAAGTAGGCGTGCAGGTCGTGCGCGAAGCTGTTGAGCTTGGTCAGCACGAACTTGTTGCCGCGCACCAGCGCGTTGTAGCCCAGCACGGCGGGGATCGCGACCGCCAGGCCGAGGGCCGTCATGATCAGCGCCTCGCCGATCGGGCCGGCCACCTTGTCGATGGTCGCCTGGCCGGCGGAACTGATGCTCATCAGCGCGTGGTAGATGCCCCAGACGGTGCCGAACAGGCCGATGAAGGGCGCCGTGGAGCCGACCGATGCAAGGATCGCGAGCCCGGTCTGCAGGTGCGCCGTGAACTCGTCGATGCCGTTGCGCAGCGCCCGGGTGATCCAGTCGCTGACATCGAGCGCGTCGTGCAGGTGGGCCTTGGTATTGCGGTGGTGGGCGGCCGCTTCGCGGCCTTCGAGTGCCAGCGCGCGGAACGGGTTGCCGTCGCCCTTTCCGAGCTTGGCCAGGGCGGTGGCGAAATCCTCGCTGTGCCAGAAGTCCTGCGAATGGCGTGCGAGGCGCTTGTACTTGATGACGTCGAGCGCCTTGATCAGGATCACGATCCAGGAGGCGAGCGACATGCCGATCAGCAGCAGCGCGACAGCCCTGGTGACGAAGTCGCCTTGCTGCCAGACGTTCATCAGGCCAAAGTGGGAATCCATACGAAACTACTCCAGAAAATTAATTGAGAACCCAGTTGATCGGCACGTTGAACTCCATCGGTTCGACGACCCCGTTGCGTTTGCCCGGCACGTAGCGCCAACTCATCACGGCGGTGCGCGCGGCCTCGTCGAGCCGCTCGTAGCCGCTCGATTGACGAATGCTGGCCTGCGTGGGAAGCCCGTCGACCCCGATCAGCACCCGCACGATCGTCTTGCCTTGCTCGCCGAGCCGCTTGCTCATGGCCGGGTAGACCGGCTTCGGGTTCTGCAGGTAGTCGGCGTTGCTCGACGGCAGCTGGACCGAGGGCGGGGCTGGCGGGGCCGGCGGTGGCGCGGGCGGCTCCGGCGGCGCGGGCGGGGCGGGCGGTGCTGGTGGCGGCGGTTCGATGCTTCCCGTCGGCGCGTTCGGCGCCGGCGTCGGCTTGGCCTCGCGGATGGCCTGGGGCCGGGGCGGCGGCGGTGTCTTGGTCACCTGGCGCTTGGGTTCGGGCGGTGGTGGCGGAGGCGGAGGCGGCGGAAGTTCCTTGGGCTTCGGCGGTTCGATGATCTCGCTCAGGATCTCGACCGGGATCACCACTTCGGCGGCGCGGCGCAACAGGCCGCTTTGCAGGGCCCAGAGCGCCGCGACGTGGAACAGCACCACGCTGCCGGCGATGACGGCGTTGCGCGACAGGCCGAAGGCCGAGGGGGGCGAAGAAAAGCGGTCAGACACGTTCAACCATTCGAATGCGGGCGCCCACGAAGGTGCCCGGTGCAGCAAAACCGCTACGCTAACGACTTACTTGCGAAGAATCCACCAGACCGAGCTGGCGACCAGGATCAGGCTGCCGCCGAGTGCCGAGACGAGTTCCATGCGTTGCTTTCCTTGATGGAATTGGCAAGCTGGATCGCCTGGGGGCCGGACTCGCGGTGAAGCGCGGCGACCGGGTGCGAGGCGCTGCATTGCGCGACCACGTCGCGTGCGCAACCTTCGCACTGGCCGCACTGGGTGGCCACGCCGAGTTCGAACTGCACCTCGTCGAAGGTCATGCCGGCGCGCGCATGGCGCGCGATTTCACGGTCGGAGATTCGGCGGCAGACGCAGACGATCATGGCGGTGAAGGCGGCTTGTAGCTGGCTTGTTTGAAGAAGGCTCGATTATAAATACGAATTCTTCGCATTTGCAATAACTATCGCGGCTGCAGGGTCGGGCCTTGGGCGGACCTGCCTAGACTTCGGACCACATGCGCAGCAGGTTGTGGTACTGGCCGGTGAGCGCGACCGTTTCCTCGCATTCGCCGAGTCGGCCGCGCAGTTTCTGGATCACCTGGTCGAGCTCGAACAGCATCGCGCGCTGGCGCTCGTCGCGGACCATGCTCTGCAGCCAGAAGAAGGAGCACACGCGGGCGCCCGCGGTCACCGGGTGGACGCGGTGCAGGCTGCTGGAGGGGTAGAGGATCAGGTCGCCCGCGGGCAGCTTGACCTCGTGGGTGCCATAGGTGTCGACCACCTCGAGTTCGCCGCCTTCGTAGTCCTCGGGATCGCAGAGGAACAGGGTGCAGGACAGGTCGGTGCGCAATTGCTCGCCGGTGCCCGGCACCGAGCGCACCGAGCCGTCGACATGCAGCCCGTAGTGCTCGCCGCCCTCGTAGCGGTTGAACAGCGGCGGCACGAAGCGCAGGGGCAGGGCGGCCGAGAAGAAGAGATGGCTCCGGGCCAGCGCGCCGAGGATCGCCTTGCCCAGTTCGCGGCCCACCGGCGATTGCTCCGGCAACTGCCGGTTGCGCTTGACCCGGGCGCCCTGATCGCCGACCGTCTCGCGGCCGTCGACCCAGTCGGTGGCGTCCAGGACGGCTCGAATCTCGCGCACCTGCTCTGGGTTCAGCACGTCGGGCACATGCAGCATCATGTTGCGGTTTCCTCAAAGAAAAAGCCCCGGGCCAGGCCGGGGCTCGAGTGTCGCATCGCGCGGATGCGACGGTGTTGACCCCGGTCAGAACGCGAAATTGGCCGTGATGCGGGCCGAGCGCGGAGTGCCCGGCACGTAGCGATAGCCGCTCTTGTTGATCGCCGCCACGTATTCCTTGTCGAACAGGTTGTAGAGGTTCAGCTGCAGCTCGACATTCTTGTTGACGCGGTAGGAGGCCATCGCGTCGAACACCCAGTAGGCGTCTGTGTAGGCCGGCGTGCCGACCGCGCCGTCGAAGCCGCGGGTGAGCTTGCCGTTGTAGCGCGCGCCGCCGCCGATCGTGAGGCCGAACGGGAGCTGGTAGCTGGTCCAGGCGGTGAAGGCCTGTTTCGGCGTGTAGGGGATCACGTCGATCCGGTCCGCCGCGTTGGTGGCGCCGTTGACCTTGGTGTCCATCGTGGTGAAGCCCGCGCTGATGCCCCATTGGTCGGTGATCGCGCCGGCCACGCCGAGTTCGATGCCCTGCACCCGCTTCTTCCCGTCCTGGGTGTAGAGCGCGGTGTTGGTCGGGTCCTGCACGATCTCGTTGCGGACTTCGGTCCGATAGAGCGCCGCAGTCAGGGAGAGGTGCTTGTTGAGCACATCCCACTTGGTGCCGATTTCGTAGGTGTCGGCCTTCTGCGGCACGAAGTCCACGCGCGAGGCGCTGTTGCCGGTGCCCGAGGCGGCCAGCGAGAAGTTGGCACCGCCCGGGGGCTGCGCCGAATTGCCGTAGGCGGCAAAGAAGCTGGCGTTCTCGACTGGCTTGTAGACCACGCCGATCTTGCCGGTCCAGAGGTCGCCGGAGGTCGACAGGCTGGTCGGCGTGATCGCGAAGGCGGGCCCGGTGCCCATCGTGGTCGCCCAGTAGTCGGTGCTGTAGTGGTCGTAGCGCAGGCCGCCGGTGAGCTGCCATTGCTCGTTGATCTTCATCGTGTCGAAGGCATACAGGCTGACGGTGTCGGTCTTGCCGTAGTTGCCGGTGCCGTTCGGGATCCGGTTGTAGCCGGTCACGTAGGGGTTCGGGTTGTACAGGTTGGCGACCGGCCATGAGCCTGCCGGTGCGAAGGTCGTGTTGGCCGACGCGAAGCCCGGGCCGAAGTAGTTCGTGTTGTCCTGGCTTTCGCGCATCAATTCCAGGCCGATGTTCGCGGTGTGGCTGAAGCTGCCGGTCTTGAACTTCGACGACAGGCTGGTCTGGTTGACGAAGATGTTGTTTTCGACGTCCTTGTTGGTCGGCAGGTTGCGCGTCACGGTCCAGGTCGATGGATTGCCCGGCACGACCGTGTTGATGAAGCCCGCGGTCACCGCAGGCACCGTGCCGCGGTAGGTGTTGCTGTTGCCGACCTGGGTGGCAGTCAGTCCGCCGAGCATGAAGGACGTCAGCATGTAGTCCTGCGAGCTCTGGCCCCAGCGCGTGACGTTGCGCACGGTCATGTCGGGCGTGATGTCGTGCTCGACCCGTGCCGTGAACATGTTGCCCGTGACGTCGTTGAAGTCGGAGCTGGTGCCGTAGAAGTTGCTCGAGTCGACCTTCGCCGCGTAGTTCAGGAAGGTGCGGCGCAGGGTCGGCGAATTGATCAGCAGCGCGTCGGGCGTGGTGTAGCCCGGCAGGCCGATGGTGGGCACGCCGCCGTCCGGGATGTTGTTCTGCTTGACGTACAGGTAGTCGAGGAACACGCGGGTCGGCGTGTTGAGGCCGAAGGCCAGCGAGGGCGCGATCGCCGAGCGCTTGTTGTTGACGATGTCGCGGCCGTCGACGCCGGCGTCTTCGGCCACCGCGTTCAGCCGGAAGGCCGTGCCCGAGCCGTCGGCGCCGCTCACCACCTTGTTCCAGTCGATGGTGCCGCGCTTGTAGCTCGCGGTGCCGAAGCCGAGCGAGCCCGAGAAGCTGTCTTCCAGCTTGGGCTTCTTGGTGATCAGGTTGATGTAGCCGGTCGGCGAGCTGCGGCCGACGTCGGTGCCCGACGGTCCCTTGACCACTTCGACCTGTTCGATGTTGAAGACGTCGCGCGAGAACGAACCCAGGTCGCGGATGCCGTCCACGAAGATGCTGCCCGAGGCGTCGAAGCCGCGCATGAAGATCGAGTCGCCGGTCGTGGTGTTGCCGTTCTCGCCGAGGAAGAAGGCGCCTGCGCCCGGCGTGTTGCGCAGCGCTTCGGTCAGGGTGGTGGCGCCTTGCTCGCGCATCAGCGTTTCCGGAATCACCTGGATCACCTGCGGGATGTCGATCAGCGGTGCGGTGAACTTGGGGTTGGCCGATTGGTCGACCTTGAAGTCGCTCGCGGCGCTGTCTTCGACGCGCACTTCCTTGAGCGTGTTCGACGGGGTCTGTGCGGCGGCAGGAAGGGTCAGCGCGAGCAGCGTGGCGGCGGCAGCAGCACTGCCGAACGGGGGCAGCGCGCGCGCGACGGCGTGCTTGCGGCTCTTGATGTAGGCCATGAAGGGTTCCCAGGTGAAAGCAAGACTGAGAGCTCGACTGGCGGGTCCCGCGCAGCATCGGCGAGCGAGCGGCAGGATTGGCTGGGTGAGCTGATTCGCGGAAGCGCGAATTCAGTAAATGATAATGAATCTCAATACGTTTGTTAACACAGCGTTCATACTGGGAGACATTTCAGAGACGAGCGCGGCGTTTTCGTTGCGTCTGCACAACCTGTTGGGCTCAGTACACGTCGCGACGGTACCTGCCGCTTGCCAAAAGCCGTCCCATTGCGGCTTCGCCGACGATCTGCCGGAGCGCCGCATCGACGCCGCTCGCCATGCCTTGCAGGCTGCCGCAGACGTAGATCGCAGCATCGCGCGCGAGCCAGGCGCGCACTTCGTCGTGAAGCTGCAGCAGCCGGTGCTGGACGTAGCGCCGCTCCGGCTGGTCGCGCGAGAACACCATGTCGAGCCGCTGCAGGACGCCATTGCGCTGCCAGGCCTCGAGTTCGCCGCGGCAGAGGTAGTCGTGCGCTTCGTTGCGTTCGCCGAAGACCAGCCAGTGGTCCTGCCGGCCCAGCGCCGCGCGGGCGCGCAGATGGCCGCGCAGGCCGGCCAGCCCGGTGCCGTTGCCGATCAGGATCAGCGGGCGCTGCGCATTCTCGCCGAGGCGGAAATTGCGGTGCGGGCGCAGGCGCAGCGAGACCGTGTCGCCCGGGCTCAAGGTCGAGGTCAGCAGGCCCGAGCCGGCGCCGAGGCTGCCGTCCGGGTGCAGTTCCTGGCGCACCAGCAGATGCAGTTCGCCGTCGGCGGGGATGGATGCGATCGAGTAGTCGCGCGGTCGCCCGGGATCGCTCGCCAGGCTGAGCTGGGCGATGTCGCCGGACTCCCAGTCGGGCGCCGGGCTGCGGACCGGCGCGAAGGCGAGCAAGTAGACCGGTGCGCCGGCGCTGCCGTCGTTCAGCACGCTGCGCCTGGCCAGGCGCCAGGGTGCGGCAACGGATTCGACCGCGGCGGCCGGACCGGCGCCCGGCGTGCCGCCGCACTGCGCCTGCCAGGCGGCCAGCGCCGCGGGCTCCGCGTTGTCGACCTCGATGCGATCGAAGCTGCGCGTCGCGCCGGCTGCATGGAGCCATTCGTCGAGCAGGCGCCCGAAGCGGCAGAAGTTGGCGTACTGGCGGTCGCCCAGCGCCAGCACCGCGTAGCGCAACGAGGACAGGTCCGCCGTGGCGCCCATCATGCGCTCGGCGAACACGCTGGCGCCGTCGGGCGCGTCGCCCTCGCCGTAGGTGCTGGCGATGAACAGTGCGCGCGGTGCGCCGCGAAGGAGAGCCGTGTCGGCATCGTTGAGCGGCATCACGCGCGCCGGCATCCCGGCATCGTGCAGCCAGCGGCCGGTTTGCCAGGCCAGGGCTTCGGCCTGGCCGGTCTGGCTTGCGAACAGCACCAGCGTGGCGGCGCCCGGGTCGTTGCCGGCGAGGGCCGCGGCCCGTTGCGCCACGGCATCGCGCTGCCGGCGCTGCTGCAGCCAGATGGCCGTGCACAGCCCGGCATAGGCGAGCACCGTCAGGCATGCGGCCAGCGCGCGCAGTGCGGAATCGTTCATGGGCCCGCCGCGTGGGTCGGCCAGCGGACGCTGGTGAACGACCGCGCTTGCTCGCCGTCCCGGCAGACGAAGAGCGCCGGGAGCGCGTGGCGGTCGGCGAAGACCAGGCCGTCCTCCGGCCCGAGCACGGTCAGCACCGTGGCGAGCGCGTCGGCCTGCATGCATTCGCGGTGCAGCACCGTGACCGATGCAAGCGCGTGGCCGACCGGCTCGCCGGTGCGCGGATCGAGGGTGTGCGACCAGCGCCGGCCCTGGTGTTCCCGCGTGTGCCAGCGGTCGCCGGAGGTGGCGATCGCCATGTTGTCGAGCGCCACCCGGTGCGTCGTTTCGGGCCGCGCCTCCACCGCCACCTGCCAGGGATCGCCGCCGGGGCGGCGGCCGGCCGCCCGCAGTTCGCCGCCGACCTCGACCAGGAAGTCGGACAGTCCGAGCGCCTGCAGTGCGGCCGCGGCCTGGTCGACCGCGAAACCCTTGGCGATGCCCGACAGGTCGAGCTCGGCACCGCCCGGTTGCACCACGGTGCGCCCATCGGTGTCGAGCACCAGGCGCTGCCATCCGACCTGCTCGCGCGCCCGGGCCAGCGCCGCCGGGGAGGGCGGGCCCGCGACGGCTGCGTCGGCGTGGGCGCCGAAGCCCCAGAGTGCGACCAGCGGCCCGATGCTCGGATCGATCGCCCCGCCGCTGGCGGCGGCCCACCGCAGGGCGCAGGCCAGCACGTCGGCAAACCCGGGCGCCAGCACATGCCGGCTGCCGGCGTCGGCGCGATTGAAGCGGCTGAGGTCCGAATCCGGCTCCCAGGTGCTCATCTGCGCAACCACCCGGTCGAGTGCGGCCTGGGCGCCGGCGCGCACCGCGTCGAGCGCGATCATGCGCGGATTGTCGAAGCGCAGCGACCAGGTCGTGCCCATGCTGCGGCCCGCCAGGGACTGCAGGGTCGGCGGGTCGGCGCGGCGCGGCCGTGGCGTGTTGGCGTAGCCGCCCGCGCGCCAGGTCGCGAACGAAGGGCGCGGCGCGGCCGGATCGTCCGTGGAATTCAGGGCATCACTTCCAGGGTGGCGGCGTAGCTCAGTCGGCGCTCCTTGGCCTTCGGCACCGAGGTGTTCTTGTCCGTCGTGCTGGCGTCGAGCCAGTACATGCCGGCTTCCGGCCAGGTCACGCTGAACTGGCCCTTGGCGTCGGTCTTGAGCTTGAGCTCGTCGAGCTTGTCGCGATAGCGGGTGTTGCCCAGCGTGACCGTGACCTCGAGCGCCTTGGCGGGCTGGCCGTCGAGCTGCAGCGTGAAGCTGGTCTTCTCGCCTTTCACCAGATCCGTCGGGTTGGCCGTGACCAGCTCGAGGCCCTTGCCGGTCGGGCGCAGCGCGCTGGGCTTGCCGACGGTGACGAAGGTCTCGTTGCGGCCCGCCGACTGCGTGATCTCGACCTCCAGCGCATCGGCCGGGATCTGGGCCGCGAAGTTTTCGGGCGTGCCGCGGGCGCGCTTGGGCTGGCCGGTGGCCTTGTCCTTCCAGCGGGCGAAGACGCCCTCGTTGAGCAGCGCGACGCGGTAGGTGCCGGACTGGGTCAGGTTCAGGTCGAACACGCTGCGCAGCTTGCCCTTGAAGACGTTCTCGGGCTTGAGCGTGCTGCCGTCGGGTGCGGTGACCGCCAGGCTGTCGATGTTCAACGGGACGTGGTTGAAGAAGAAGAGGTCGTTCGACACCGCGGCGTCGACCGTGATCCAGTCCGCCTTCGACAGCACGGTGCTCGACGGCATCAGCCAGGCGTTGTGGGCCTGGACGGCCGCGGTGCCGGCGCAGAGGGCGAGGCCGAGGGCGAGGGTGCGCAAAGTGACTTTCATGATGGATTCCGAAGAGCTTGGAGACGAAGAAGGGGTCAGGGCTTGAGTTCGAGCGAGACTTCGCCGAGCTCGCTGCTGCCCGCGACCTGCGATTGCTCGGCCTTCGCGGGCGGCCACTGGAAGGGGATGCTCACGATCTCGCGGCCGCCGACCTCGCGCGCCGCCTCGACATACAGCTTGTAGGCACCGGGCGCCAGCTTGGGCAGCGCCACGGCGCCTTCCGATACAGCGATCTGATGCTTGCCGGCGGGCCGTGTGGCGCTGCTGACCCCATCGATGGGCATCTGCAGCTCGCGGCCGGTGCGCCGCCACCACTGGCGCATGTCCTTGAGCCACTTGGTGCCTTCGCCTTCCGCGTTGCCCTTGTTCTTGACGTCGTACCAGACCGCCAGCGTGCCGGCCACCGACTGGTCGGGCCGCTCGATCCAGGCCGCCACGTAGGGTCGGTGGTACTCGGCCACGTTGAGGCGCGGCACTTCGATGTTGACCGTGAGCCCCGCGGCGAAGGCCGGTGCGCCGAACAGGGCGGCGAGCGCAAGGGAGTAGCGAACTTGCACGAAAAACCTCTTTTCCTGAATCAGTGGATGAACAGCAGCGCAAGCAGCACCGGGATGACCAGGCCCATGCCGACCATCGGCCAGGTGAAGGGCCGGTTGCCGGCGTGCATCTTGAGGATGAAGAGCCCGGTGATCGAGAACACCAGCGTGGCGGCCGCGAAGAGGTCGATGAACCAGCTCCAGGCGGCGCCGCTGTTGCGGCCCTTGTGCAGGTCATTGAAGTAGGAGAGCCAGCCGCGGTCGGTGCGCTCGTACTCGGCCTCGCCGTCGGCGAGGTTCAGCCGCAGCCAGGCGTCGCCGCCGGGGCGGGGCAGGGACAGGTAGATCTCGTCGTCCGACCACTCGGCATCGCGCCCGGCCGTGTCGATGGCCCATTGTTTCCGGATCCAGTGCTGCAGATCCGCGGGCAATTCGGCCTTGCCCTTCTGCGCCTTGGCCGCGGGCAACCGCTCCAGTAGCGCCTCGCGCAGCGCATCGTCCACCGTCGCGGTCCGGCTCGTGACCTTCGGCTTGGCTTCGATGCCGGCCGCGTGATTGAGCGTGAAGCCGGTGATGCCGAACAGCAGCAGGCCGATCAGGCAGAGCGCCGAACTGACCCAGTGCCATTCATGCAGGGTCTTCAGCCAGTAGGCGCGGCGGCGGTTGTCGGAGGGGGCGGCGGTCATCGGAGCGGAGGATTCTAGCCGCTCAGATGCGAATGAATTCTATTTGCAAGTGCGGGGACCGACCCCGTCGAAGCGAGCGGATGTCGCTTCAGGCATTACTGTGCCTAAGCTTCGTGCTCGCATTTCGATAGCAATGAAGTTTCGTAAAGTCGAAAAAAAGCGGGGCCTTGCCCCGCTTGCCTGGCGTCCTGCCCGCCTACTCGATCTCGCCCATCTGCGACTGCAGGTAGTTCTGCAGCCCGACCTTGCCGACCAGGTCGATCTGGGTCTCGAGGAAATCGATGTGCTCCTCGGTGTCGTCCAGGATCTCCTGCAGCAGGTCGCGCGAGACATAGTCGCGCACGCTTTCGCAATGGGCGATGCCGGCCTTGATCGTCGCCTGCGCGCCGGTCTCGGACCGCAGGTCGCATTCGAGGATCTCGGGCACGTCCTCGCCGATCTGGAGCTTGGCCAGGTCCTGCAGGTTCGGCAGGCCGTCGAGCATGAAGATCCGGTCCATGAGCTTGTCGGCATGCTTCATCTCGCCGATCGACTCGTCGTATTCCTTCTTGGCCAGCTTGTCCAGGCCCCAGTGCTTGAGCATCCGGTAATGCAGGAAGTACTGGTTGATCGCCGTCAGCTCGTTCTTGAGCTGCGCCTGCAGGTGATCGATGACTTGCGGGTCGCCCTTCATGATTTTTCCTTGTTCTTCAAAAGGGTCGATTGTGAGAGCCCGCCGCGGGGCGGCGCAAGTAAACCCATGCGCCGGCACTCTGCATGCGGGTGAGGGTGATAGGTGTTCGCATTCATAGGGGTGCCCAATGCTTTTAATAGCGCATCACTATTGGTTGGCAATGATTGGTAGTTATACTAATCGCTCGCACTTTTCATCAGCCACCAAGGAAACCTACATGTCCCTGATCAACACCGAAATCGTCCCGTTCAAGGCCACCGCCTATCACAATGGCAAGTTCGTGCCCGTCAGCAACGAGAACTTCAAGGGCAAATGGTCTGTCGTCGTGTTCTACCCGGCCGACTTCACCTTCGTGTGCCCGACCGAACTGGGCGACCTGGCCGACCACTACGCCGAATTCCAGAAGCTCGGCGTCGAGGTGTATGGCGTGTCGACCGACACCCACTTCACCCACAAGGCCTGGCACGATACGTCGGAGACCATCGCCAAGGTCCAGTATCCGCTGATCGGCGATCCGAGCCAGCAGCTGGCGCGCGCCTTCCAGGTGCTGATCGAAGAAGGCGAAGACGCCGGCCTGGCCTACCGCGGCACCTTCGTGATCGACCCCGAAGGCAAGATCAAGACCATCGAAGTGCACGACAACGGCATCGGCCGTGACGCCGCCGAATTGCTGCGCCGCGTGAAGGCGGCCCAGTACGTCGCCGCTCACCCGGGCGAAGTCTGCCCCGCCAAGTGGACCGAAGGCGCGGAAACGCTCAAGCCCTCGTTCGACCTGGTCGGCAAGATCTAAGCCGCCTCGTTCGCGCCACGGCCCGGGCGCGTTTGCTCCCGGGCTTTTTTGTTCCCATTGCATTCAAGAAGAGAGTCTCGCCATGCTCGACGCCGGCACCAAATCGCAACTCAAGAGCTACCTCGACCGCATCACGCAGCCGGTCGAGATCGTCGCATCGCTCGATGACGGCAAGGCGTCAGGCGAACTGCAGGCGCTGCTGAAGGACGTGGCCGAATCGTCGCCGCTGGTGAAGGTCACCGAGAGCCGCGACGACAACCATCGCAAGCCTTCGTTCTCGATCAACCGGCCCAGCGAGAACCACGGTCCGCGCTTCGCGGGCCTGCCGATGGGCCATGAATTCACCTCGCTGGTGCTGGCGCTGCTGCAGGTCGGCGGCTACCCGCCCAAGGTCGACGACGCGGTGCTGCAGCAGATCCGCGCGCTCGACGGCGACTTCGAGTTCGAGATCTACATCTCGCTGACCTGCCACAACTGCCCGGATGTGGTGCAGGCGCTGAACCTGATGGCGATCCAGAACCCGCGCATCAAGACCACCATGATCGACGGCTCGCTGTTCCAGGACGAGGTCAAGGAACGCCAGATCATGGCCGTGCCGACCGTGTTCCTGAATGGCACCGAGTTCGGCCAGGGCCGCATGAGCCTGGAGGAAATCCTCGCCAAGATCGACACCAGCGGCGTCGAGCGCGAGGCGAAGAAGATTGCGGGCAAGGATCCGTTCGACGTGTTGATCGTCGGTGGCGGCCCGGCCGGCGCGGCTGCGGCGGTGTATGCGGCGCGCAAGGGCATTCGCACGGGCGTCGCCTCGGAGCGCTTTGGCGGCCAGGTCCTCGACACCATGGGCATCGAGAACTTCATCTCGATCAAGGAAACCGAAGGGCCGAAGTTCGCGCTGGCGCTCGAGGAGCACGTGCGCGACTACGACGTCGACATCATGAATCTGCAGCGTGCCGCGGCATTGGTTCCGGGCCAGGAGTTCATCGAGATCAAGCTCGAAAGCGGCGCCACCCTGAAGAGCCGCTCGGTCGTGATCTCGACCGGCGCGCGCTGGCGCAACATCAACGTGCCGGGCGAGCACGAGTACAAGAACAAGGGCGTGGCCTATTGCCCGCACTGCGACGGCCCGCTGTTCAAGGGCAAGCGCGTGGCCGTGATCGGCGGCGGCAACTCGGGCGTCGAGGCGGCGATCGACCTGGCCGGCATCGTCGGTCACGTGACCCTGATCGAGTTCGACACCCAACTGCGCGCCGATGCGGTGCTGCAGCGCAAACTGCGCAGCCTGGCCAACGTCAAGGTCATCACCAACGCGCAGACCACCGAGATCACCGGCGACAGCCAGAAGGTCAACGGCCTGGTCTTCGAGGATCGAGCGAGTAACGAAAGCCATGCGGTGCCGCTCGAGGGCGTGTTCATCCAGATCGGCCTGGTGCCGAATACCGATTGGCTCAAGGGCACGGTCGAGCTGTCGAAGCACGGCGAGATCGTGGTCGACGCCAAGGGCCAGACCTCGGTCCCCGGCGTGTTCGCTGCCGGTGATGCAACCACGGTGCCGTTCAAGCAGATCATCATCGCCGCGGGCGACGGTGCGAAAGCCGCGCTGAGCGCCTTCGACCACCTGATCCGTACGTCGGCCCCCGCAGAGGAAGCCGTCCCCGCCTGACCCGGCCGGCGCGGCGGCGCTCAATACGTCAGACGCTCGGGCCGAAGCTCCTGCAGGATGGTGGTGGCGATCTCCTCGATCGACTTGGTGGTGGTCGACAGCCAGCGGATGCCGGCCCGCCGCATCATGGCTTCGGCCTCGCTGACCTCGTGGCGGCAACTCTCGAGGCTCGCATAGCGCGAGTTCGGGCGCCGCTCGTTGCGGATCTCGCTCAGGCGCTCGGGCTGGATCGTCAGGCCGAAGATCTTCTTGCGGTGCGGCATCAGCGCCGGCGGCAGTTGGCGGCGCTCGAAATCCTCGGGGATCAGCGGGTAGTTGGCGGCCTTCAGGCCGTGCTGCATGGCCAGATAGAGCGAGGTCGGCGTCTTGCCGCTGCGGCTGACCCCGACCAGGATCACGTCGGCCCCCTCGAGGTCGCGGTTGCTCTGGCCGTCATCGTGCGCCAGGCTGAAATCGATGGCCTGGATCCGGGCGTCGTATTCCTTGCTCTTGCTGACGTCGCTGAAGCGGCCGATGCGATGGTTCGACTTCATGGCCAGCTCGATCTCGAGCGGCCGCACGAAGGTGCCGAACATGTCGAGCAGCATCCCCTTGCAACCGGTCTCGATGACTTCGAGCACCTCCATGTTCGCCAGCGTCGTGAAGACGATCGGCCGCAAGCCCTCGATTTCGGCCGTGTGGTTGATCTTCCGCACCGCCTGGTGGGCCTTGTCGACGGTGTCGGTGAAAGGCAGCCGCACGTGGCGGGGCTTCATCTCGAACTGGGCCAGGACGGCATTGCCGAAGGTCTCGGCGGTGATGCCGGTGCCGTCGGAAACGAAGAAAACTGTGCGTGTATGCATATTTGGGGGGCCTTGTCCTGCGGCAGGCCAAAGCCGGCCGCGCCTACAATCCGGCCCATTATCGGGAAAGCCGAACGCATTTCCCGGCCCAAATTCCAGCATGCACCTCCCGCCGATGCCCAGAGCAAGAAGAACGATCGCGTTGTGCCGTCCGCATGCAGCCACAGTTTCAACTTCTGGAGCTTTCCCATGTCTGACCTCTTCGAAGCGACCGCCCTGGTCGTACCGTTCGAACAACTGAGAATGACCGACGTCGAGTCGGTCGGCGGCAAGAACGCCAGTCTCGGCGAGATGATTTCCCAACTGCCGCAGGGCGTTCGCGTCCCGACCGGCTTCGCGACCACCGCCCACGCCTTCAGGCAGTTCCTGGCCCACGACGGCCTGGCCGACAAGATCAGCGCCCGCCTCGCCAGGCTGGACACCGAGGATGTCCGGGCCCTGGCCGTCGCCGGCGCCGAGATCCGCGCCATGGTCGAGGCCCAGCCCTTCCCGGCCGACCTGCAGAAGGCGATCACCGAGGCCTTCGCCACCCTGTCGGCCGGCAATCCGCAGGCCAGTTTCGCGGTCCGCTCGTCCGCCACCGCGGAAGACCTGCCCGACGCCTCCTTCGCGGGCCAGCAGGAAACCTTCCTGAACGTGGTCGGCATCGAGGACGTGCTGCACAAGATGAAGGAGGTCTTCGCCTCCCTCTACAACGACCGCGCGATCAGCTACCGGGTCCACAAGGGATTCGCCCACGACGTGGTGGCGCTTTCGGCCGGCGTCCAGCGCATGGTGCGCAGCGACCTCGGCGCCGCCGGCGTGATGTTCACGATCGACACCGAATCGGGCTTCGAGGACGTGGTCTTCATCACTTCGAGCTACGGCCTCGGCGAGACCGTGGTGCAGGGCGCCGTGAACCCCGACGAGTTCTATGTCCACAAGCCGACGCTGCGCGCCGGCAAGCGCGCGGTGATCCGCCGCAACCTCGGCTCCAAGCTGATCCAGATGGAGTTCGCGACGGCCGCCGAGAAGGCCGCCAGCGGCAAGCTGGTGAAGACCACCGATGTGCCGACCGAGCAACGCAACCGCTATTCGCTGAGCGACGCCGACGTCGAGCAACTGGCGAAGTACGCGCTGGTGATCGAAGAGCACTATGGCCGCCCGATGGACATCGAGTGGGGCAAGGACGGCACCGACGGTCAACTCTACATCCTGCAGGCGCGCCCCGAGACCGTGAAGAGCCAGCAGCAGGGCAAGGCCGAGCAGCGCTACAAGCTGCTGGGCCGTGGCGCCATCCTGGCCGAGGGCCGCGCGATCGGCCAGAAGATCGGCACCGGCCCGGTGCGCCTGGTCCACAACATCAGCGAGATGGACAAGGTCCAGGCCGGCGACGTGCTCGTGACCGACATGACCGATCCCAACTGGGAGCCGGTGATGAAGCGCGCCGCCGCGATCGTCACCAACCGCGGCGGGCGCACCTGCCACGCGGCGATCATCGCGCGCGAGCTCGGCATCCCGGCCGTGGTCGGCTGCGGCGACGCCACCGACCTCCTCAAGGACGGCACGCTGGTCACGGTCAGCTGCGCCGAAGGCGACACCGGCTTCATCTACGACGGCCTGCTCGAGACCGAGGTGACCGAGGTTCAGCGCGGCGAGATGCCCTCGATCGACCTCAAGATCATGATGAACGTCGGCAATCCGCAGCTGGCCTTCGACTTCGCCCAGCTGCCGAACCACGGCGTGGGCCTGGCGCGGCTCGAGTTCATCATCAACAACAACATCGGCGTCCATCCGAAGGCGATCCTGGACTACCCGAACGTCGATGCCGACCTCAAGAAGGCGGTCGAGTCCGTGGCCCGGGGCCATGCCTCGCCGCGCGCCTTCTACGTCGACAAGGTGGCCGAGGGCATTGCCACCATCGGTGCGGCCTTCTGGCCCAAGCCGGTGATCGTTCGCCTGTCGGACTTCAAGTCGAACGAATACCGCAAGCTGATCGGCGGCAGCCGCTACGAGCCCGAGGAAGAGAACCCGATGCTGGGCTTCCGCGGCGCGGCGCGCTACCTCAGCGGCGAGTTCAGCGAGGCCTTCGCGATGGAGTGCGAGGCGCTCAAGCGCGTGCGCAACGAGATGGGCCTGACCAACGTGCAGATCATGGTGCCCTTCGTGCGCACCCTGGGCCAGGCCGAGCGCGTGACCACGCTGCTGGGCGAGCACGGCCTGAAGCGCGGCGAGAACGAACTCAAGCTGATCATGATGTGCGAGGTGCCGAGCAACGCGATCCTGCCGGAGGAGTTCCTGAAGTTCTTCGACGGCTTCTCGATCGGCTCGAACGACCTGACCCAGCTCACGCTGGGCCTGGACCGCGACTCCGGCCTGGAACTGCTGGCGGCCGACTTCGACGAGCGCGACCCGGCGGTCAAGGCGCTGCTGGCGAAGGTCATCAAGACCTGCAAGGCCCAGGGCAAGTACGTCGGCATCTGCGGCCAGGGCCCCAGCGACCATCCGGACTTCGCGCTCTGGCTGGCGGAGCAGGGGATCGAGTCGATCTCGCTGAATCCCGACAGCGTGATCGAGACCTGGCAGCAACTGGCCAAGCGCTGAAGCTGCGCCTGACAGCGCGGCGGGGGCAGGGGTGTCACCGCCGTGCAACGACTTGCGTCACGGTTTTCGTGTAATCCTGGTGTCAGCTTGGTGTATTTGCAACCAAATGCATCTTTGGTGTCAAACTCCAGGCCAATCGGGGCGCGGTGGCGCACCAGGACCGTCTCCGGCCCGCTGGCGCTCCCAGACCTTGGCGTCGAGGAAACCCCATGATTCTTGTCAAGACCGAAGCCGGGCAGCGCGTTCTCAAGGACCGCTCCATCGCGCTGACGCCGCGTCAGCGCACCGCGTTCATCCTGTTCGATGGCAAGCGCAGCGTCAGCGAGGTGCTCGAAGGCGGGATGGGCGTGAGTCGCGAGGACATCGACCAGATGGTCGCGCAGGGCTTGCTGCAACAGGTCGGCGAGAGTGGGGCGCCTGCTGCTGCCGCTGCCGCACCCGATCGCACGGCGCCGCCGCTGTCGGCGCCAGCCGCCATTGCACCCGTGCCCGCCTCGGTGACGATGCCGCCGGCTGCGGCTCGCTCCGACCAACAGCGCTACAAGGACGCCTACCCGATCGCTACCCAGCTGACCGGCAGCCTGGGCTTGCGCGGCTTCAGGCTCAACCTCTCGGTCGAGGGCAGCTCGACCTGCGAGCAATTGCTGGAGCTTTTTCCCAAGATCCAAGCCGCGGTCGGTCCCGAGAAGGCCGCTCCGCTCGAACGGGCGCTGCGCGGGAGCTGAGCCCCCACGGGCCTCGCTTCGCGTGGGCGCTGCCCCCAAGGGCGCGCATGCCGCCTCGGGGCTGCCCGGTGCCGGTCAGGGTGCTATAATTTATGGCTTTGCCTTGCCACACCACGTCTGACGCCGCGGGTGGCTCAACCCCTTTCCTCGAAAAACATCGGGGGAAATCCACAAGGAGTGCCAATGCGTCACTATGAAATCATTTTGCTGATCCACCCGGATCAGAGCGAACAGGTTCCGGCCATGCTGGAGCGCTACAAGGGCCTGATCACGGCCGGCGGCGGCAAGGTCCACCGCGTCGAAGACTGGGGCCGTCGCCAGCTGGCCTACCAGATCAACAAGCTGAACAAGGCGCACTACCTGTGCGTGAACATCGAGGCCGAGCAGACCGTCATGGCCGAACTCGAGCACGCGTTCAAGTTCAACGACGCCGTCCTGCGCCACCTCACCGTGGTCAAGAAGAAGGCCGACACCGGTCCTTCGTCGATGATGAAGACGGTCGAGCGCGAAGAGGCCCGCAAGGCCCAGCAGGCCGAGTACGCTGCCAACAACGGATGATGTGAATACTGCCGCGGTCAATCAGCTGCTGCTGACTGCCTGCGTCGCCGAACTCGGAGCCTTGCGTTACACGCCTGCCGGATTGCCCGCCGTCGACCTGCGACTCGAACACGAGTCGACAGTGACCGAAGCGGCCCAGCCCCGACAGGTCAAGGCGGCCATCAAGGCCGTCGCCTTCGGCGCAGTGGCCGAGCGGCTCGCAAGACAGGAGCTGGGCAGTCTCTGGCGATTCCAGGGCTTCCTCGCGACACCGGGTACGGCCAAGCATCCCGTGCTTCACATTCAAGAATTTTGTTAATTCATCGCGGGACAGATCTTCAGCTCTGTCCTCGACTATTTAAATAGAGGTCCAAAAATGGCCACGTTCAAGAAATTCAACAAGGACAAGCGTCCGAAGCGCAACACCCAGTCGCTGCTGTTCAAGCGCAAGCGCTTCTGCCGCTTCACCGTCGCCGGCGTCGAAGAGATCGACTACAAGGACATCGACACCCTGCGCGACTTCATCAGCGAAAACGGCAAGATCATCCCCGCACGCCTGACCGGCACGCGCGCGATCTACCAGCGCCAGCTCAACACCGCGATCAAGCGTGCGCGCTTCCTCGCGATGGTGCCGTACAGCGACCAACACCGCGTCTAAGGAGCGACACACCATGCAAGTCATTCTTCTGGACAAAGTCGTCAACCTCGGCGTCCTCGGCGAAATCGTCAAGGTCAAGGACGGCTACGCCCGCAACTTCCTGATCCCCTCGGGTCGTGCGCGCCGCGCCACCGAAGCCAACAAGGCCGAATTCGAAGCCAAGCGCGTCGAGCTCGAAAAGGCTGCGGCCGCCAAGCTGGCCGAATCGCAAGCCCAGGGCGAAAAGCTCGGCGGCACCACCGTCAAGCTGACGCAGAAGGCCGGCGTCGACGGCCGCCTGTTCGGCTCGGTCACCAACGCCGACGTCGCCGAAGAGCTCAACAAGCAAGGCTACAAGGTCGCGAAGGCGCAAGTGCGCATGCCCAACGGCCCGATCAAGGTCGTCGGCGACAGCACCGTCAGCGTCGCGCTGCACACCGACGTGGTGGTCGAGATCACCGTCACCGTGTACGGCGAGAGCGCCTGATCGTCCGACGCGCTTCACGCGCGTGAAAGAGCCGCCTTCGGGCGGCTTTTCTTTTTCCGGTCGGCCCGGTTGTCCCGCGCGCTGCACCGGAAGATCACTGCTTATTCACAGCCTTGTCCACGTGACGCCGCGCCCGGCCCGGCTTAGCATGCATGGTTGCAAGGAACTTCATGTCCGCACTCTTTTCCTACGCCGACAACGACCCGTCGTCCGACCGCCAGATCGCGCAACTGCGCATCCCGCCGCATTCGATCGAGGCCGAATCGAGCGTGCTGGGTGGCCTGCTGCTCGACAACGGCGCCTGGGACCGCATGGGCGACGTGGTGGTCGACGGCGACTTCTATCGCCATGAGCACAAGCTGATCTACGCCGCCATCGGCACGCTGATCAATGCCAGCAAGCCGGCCGACGTGATCACGGTCTACGAGCAGCTGCAGAACCTCGGCAAGGCCGACGAGATCGGCGGCCTGGCCTACCTCAACTCGCTGGCGCAGTACGTGCCGAGCGCCAGCAATATCCGCCGCTACGCCGAGATCGTGCGCGAGCGCTCGATCCTGCGCAAGCTGGTGAGCGCCAGCGACGAGATCGCGACCAACGCCTTCAACACGCAGGGCAAGGCGGTCGACAAGATCCTCGATGAGGCCGAGCAGAAGATCTTCAACATCGGCGAGGAAGGCTCGCGCATGAAGCAGGGCTTCCAGGGCATGGACTCCCTGGTGGTCGAACTGCTCGACCGCGTGACCGAGATGGCCGAGAACCCGAACGACATCACGGGCGTGCGCACCGGCTTCTACGAGTTCGACAAGATGACTTCCGGCCTGCAGCCGGGCGACATGATCGTGCTGGCTGCCCGGCCGTCGATGGGCAAGACCTCGCTGGCGATCAACATCGCCGAGCACGTGGCGCTCAACGAAGGCCTGCCGGTGGCGGTGTTCTCGATGGAAATGGGTGCCTCGCAGCTGGCGGTGCGCATCGTCGGCTCGATCGGCCGCATCGACCAGGGCCACCTGCGCACCGGCAAGCTGACCGACGAGGAATGGCCGCGCCTGACCGAAGCCATCGAGAAGCTGCGCAACGTGTCGCTGCACATCGACGAGACGCCCGGTCTCACGACCAGCGAGCTGCGCGCCAATGCGCGCCGGCTGGCGCGCCAGTACGGCAAGCTCGGGCTGATCGTGGTCGACTACCTTCAGCTCATGAGCGTGTCGAGCAGCATGAACGACGAGAACCGCGCGACCGCCGTGGGCGAAATCTCGCGCGGCCTGAAGATGCTGGCCAAGGAACTCAAGTGCCCGGTGATCGCGCTGTCGCAGTTGAGCCGTGGCGTCGAGAGCCGGACCGACAAGCGCCCGATGATGAGCGACCTGCGCGAGTCCGGCGCGATCGAGCAGGATGCCGACATCATCATGTTCATCTACCGCGACGACTACTACGACAAGAACAGCAAGGAGCCCGGCGTCGCCGAGGTGATCATCAGCAAGCACCGCAACGGCCCGACCGGCACCGTCAAGCTGGCCTTCCTGAAGCCGCTGACCAAGTTCGAGAACCTCGCGGGCGGCAACGACTTCTAGCGTGTCGCGCCGGTATTGTCCGCGTCGGCCTTGAGCCGGCGCAGCATGTCGGCCAGGGTCTTGCCGGGCTCGTCCCTGAAGCGCTCCGGCAGCACTTCGATCTGGTCGATGCGGTCGAGCCGGAAACCGCGAAAGTCGTCGCGCAGCTCGCACCAGGCCGAGAAGGTCCAGACCTTGCCCCAGTAGAAGCAGCCCAGCGGCCGCACCGTGCGCTGGCTGGCGGCGCCGGCGACGTCGCGGTAGTCCATGCGCAGCTTGTGGCGCGATTGCACGGCCTCGCGCAAGGTCTGCAGGCGCTCGCGCGTGCCGGCGTCGAGCACATAGGCCGGGGCGTAGAGCGCCAGGCTTTCGGCCGACACCCGGGCCGCCGGCGGCAGCACCGACAAGATCTTGCCGAGCGCCGATTCGATGTCGCGCGCCATCGCGGCATCGACCCAGCTCTGCGCCAGCCGCGCCGACGCCACCAGTGCGGCCGCCTCGTCCTGCGTGAACATCAGCGGCGGCAGGTCGAAGCCGGCGCCGAGGCGGTAGCCGACGCCGGCCTCGCCCTCGACCGGTACGCCCTGGCGCTGCAGGTCGGCGACATCGCGGTAGACCGTGCGCTCCGACACCTCGAGCCGCCGCGCGAGAAAGGCGGCCGTGGTGAGACGGCGCCCGCGAATGATCTGGACGATCTGGAACAGGCGGTCGGCACGGCGCATCGAACGAGCTTAACGCTGCCGAGATCCCTTACAGGACCCCGATATGGATCGCCACCTCTTCGGGCCCGCTGTAGGCCTCGAAGTCGCTGCGATAGCGGCGCTGGATCTCCGGATGGGCGTCGAAGTAGGCCCAGATCGTGTCCCAGAGGTCGATCACCATTTGCGGCATCTGTCCTTTCGCGCTGAAGACCAGGTAGTTGCCGCCTTCGATGCGCACGCTCGCGGGCCCGTCGGCCACCGCAACGCCGGTCGTGATGTCGAAGGCGCCGTGGACGTCGGCCTCATAGCCCGAGTAGACGCCGTAAAGCCGCATGTCGTCGACCCGGTGTGGCGTCTTTTCATAGATCCGCTCGCCGAAGAAGCGGTCCCACAGGGTGCCGATGCGCGCGGCCTGGGGATCGCTCTCGTCGCGGTTCGTCGTGCGCGCCGTGAGTCCGGCAACCTTGAAGGGGTCGAGGCGTTGAAGTTGGGGTTGCATGATTTTCTCCATCGTCGGGTTCAAAGGCCGAGGCCTTGGCGATCGGCGTTCATGGCGGCGGCGATCAGGTTGAAATCGTGGTCGTTGACCTCGAGGACGCCGAAGCGGAACTTGCTGCCCCAATGCTTCGGATCTTCGACGAAATCGAACTGGTCGATCAGCGGCACGATGGGCGCCTCGCGGGCCGCGGCGTAGCGTACGTCGCGCCGCCACGGCACGAAGCCATTGCCCATGTCGGCCTCGTAGGGGGCATCGCCCTGCACGACACCGATCGAAACGAAGCTCTGCAGCCTGTCGGCCACGCCGAGCTCGGTGGTCGGGGCGTAGTAGGCCACGCGGTCGCCGGCCTTGATGCGCTTGAGGGGGGCCAGCTTGCCGTGTCCGACCTGCATGAAGCCGCCCGCGGCGTTGTCGCGCCCGCGGCGCGCATGTTCCGCGCTGGCGATCGCGATCCAGTTCCTGTGCGTCAGGGTGCTCATGGTTTCAGGCCAGGGCGTGCAGTCCGACTTCGTTGCCTTCGGTGTCGCGCAGAACGGCGAAAGATCCCATGTCCGCCGGCAGCGCGGTCTTCGGTGTCACGATCTGCCCGCCTGCCGCGGCGACGCGAGACAGCGCCGCGTCGATGCTCGGCATGCAGTCGAGATAGATGCGCACGCCGCTGCCCGCCGCGGCGGCGCGCGGGCTGCCGGCCACCAGGCAGCCGCCGGTGGCGGGCTGCTCGTAGGGAAAGATCGCCATCGGCTCGCCGCCCATGTCTTCGCGCTTCAGCGCGCGGCCGAGCACCTTCTCGTAGAAGGCCTGCGCCCGGTCCAGGTTGGCGACGGGGATTTCGAACCAGTTGATGGTGGTGTTCATGGTGGTTTCCTCAGTGGGTGAAAGAAGCCTCCATGCTGCGCGCCGCCTGCTGACAGCGTAGTGTCAGCAGGCTTCAGCAGTGTGAGGAACGGCGGCCGCGCGCAGCGCAGGCCTGTTCGTGAAACACCGCGGAACTGGCTTTGCCAGGCCGCTGGTGTTGCCCCCGGTAGGGGGTGGGCGCCCGGACACGAAGTGCCGGGCAACCTGGGGGCGAGCAACAGTCCCACCGCGGAACTGGCTTTGCCAGGCCGCTGGTGTTGCCCCCGGTAGGGGGTGGGCGCCCGGACACGAAGTGCCGGGCAACCTGGGGGCGAGCTAAAGGACTTCGCTGGCGAAGTCGGCGAGTCGCGAGCGTTCGCCGCGCGCCAGCGTGATGTGACCGCTGTGCGGCCAGCCCTTGAACTTGTCGACCGCGAAGGTGAGGCCGGAAGACCCCTCGGTGAGGTAGGGCGTGTCGATCTGCGCCAGGTTGCCCATGCAGATGATCTTGGTGCCCGGGCCGGCCCGCGTGACCAGCGTCTTCATCTGCTTGGGCGTCAGGTTCTGCGCCTCGTCGATGATCACGTACTTGTTCAGGAAGGTGCGCCCGCGCATGAAGTTCATGCTCTTGATCTTGATGCGGCTGCGGATCAGCTCGTTGGTCGCCGCGCGGCCCCATTCGCCGGCGCCGCCGCCGTCGCCCTTGGCCAGGAACTCGAGGTTGTCGTCGAGCGCGCCCATCCACGGACCCATCTTCTCTTCCTCGGTGCCGGGCAGGAAGCCGATGTCCTCGCCCACGCTGACGGTCGCGCGGGTCATGATGATCTCGGTGTAGCGGCGGTCGTCGAGCACCTGCGTCAGGCCCGAGGCCAGCGCCATCAGCGTCTTGCCGGTGCCGGCGGTGCCGGTCAGCGTGACGAAGTCGACGTCCGGATCCATCAGCAGGTTCATTGCGAAGTTCTGCTCGCGGTTGCGGGTATTCACGCCCCACACCGCGTTCTTGACCGAGCCGTAGTCCTTGAGCGTCTTGAGCACCGCGGTCTTGTCGCGGATCTCGGTCACGCGCGCATACATGCTGGGCTCGCCGGGCGCCTCGAAAAACACGAACTGGTTGATGTAGAGGTTCGGCACGATCGGGCCGCTGACGCGGTAGAAGGTGCTGCTGCCGCTCTGCCAGCTCTCGACCGTCTTGCTCTGGCGGGTCCAGAAATCGGCTGGCAGGGCCAGCGAGCCGGCGTAGAGCAGGTCGCCGTCTTCGAGCGTCTTGTCGTTCTGGTAGTCGTCGGCGGCAAGCCCGAGCGCGCGCGCCTTGACGCGCATGTTGATGTCCTTCGACACCAGCACCACTTCCTGCTTCGGCCGGCCGGGCGCGTCCTCGGTGTAGAGGTCGCGCAGCGCCTGCACCACGCCCAGGATCTGGTTGTCGGCCTTGCCCTGCGGCAGGCTGGTCGGCAGCGTGTAGTCGAGCGGCGCGGTCTGGAAGAACAGCTTGCCGCCGGACTCGCGATGGCCCGTCGTGTCCAGCCTCAGGCCCTTGCCGATGTCGGCACCCTGCGCGCCCGCCAGCGCGTCGAGCGTGCGGCTGGTCTGGCGGCCGTTGCGCGCGACTTCGGTGGTGCCTTTCTTGTGGCCGTCGAGCTCTTCCAGCACGATCATCGGCAGGAAGATGTCGTGTTCCTCGAAGCGGAACAGGCACATCGGATCGTGCAGCAGCACGTTGGTGTCGAGCACGAAAAGTTTGGGCGGGCCGTTCGACTTGCTGCGCTTGGGGCGCGGCGCTGCCTGCGGCGCCGGGGCGGGCGCCGAGACCCTGGCGCGCGTCTCGACCTGGATGGCCGGCTCCGGGGCCGGGCGTGCAGGCGCCTTGGCCTTGGGCGGCAGCGCTGCCGGCTCGATCGCGCCGCCGGCTTCGGCGGCGTGGCGGTCGAACAATTCGAGCGGCTGGGGTCCGTTCGAGCCGCTTTGCTCAGTCCTGCGGTCGGACGAGCGGCGGCCGCTGCGTCCGTTCGAGGAGCGGGCGGGCGCGTCGTGCGCGTCCGGCGAAAGCAGTGCAGCGCGTTTCGTGGGGGCGGGAGGCAGGGGCATGAGGGGTGTCGCTCGCAAAAAGAAGGGGGCCAGAAAGCGAAAAAGCCGCCTGAAGACCAGGGCGGCTTTTTTCGGTGGATGCGGTCGTGGAGCTCAACGGCATGGGGCCATTATGCACATCGCACGTGACGCAACCGGTGATCGTTGCGCTTCGCCAACGCGAACGCGCAAAACCACACGAATTCAGGCTTCAGGCGGATTTCTTGAGCGCCTTGACAGCCTTCAGGACGTCGTCGACATGTCCCGGGACCTTGAGGCCGCGCCATTCGGCCTTCAGGACGCCGTCGGCGCCGATCAGGAAGGTGCTGCGCTCGATGCCCTTGACCTTCTTGCCGTACATGATCTTGTTCTTGACCACACCGAACATGTGGCACATCTTTTCTTCGGTGTCGGCGATCAGCTCGAAAGGAAGTTCGAGCTTTGCCTTGAATTCGTCGTGCGACTTCATGTTGTCGCGCGAAACGCCGAACACCGTGGCACCGGCCTTCTCGAAATCCTTGTAGCGGTCGCGGAATTGCATCGCTTCGGTGGTACAGCCGGGGGTATTGTCTTTGGGGTAGAAATACATGACCAGCACGTGGCCAAGATGAGAAGTGTTAGAAACCTTCAGGCCGCCGGTCGCATTGGCGTCGAATTCGGGAATGGGTTTGTTGACAACGATCGCCATGAAACTTGTTTTCTCCGTTTGATTCCATGCCCGACCCGGTCGAAGTCTGTCGGGAGCATGGAGGATTGGTCGTTGCTAACTGAGGGCGGGCCGCCGGTTCGCAACCCGCGATTTTACCCCGAAATAGCTCCTATTGGCCTGCAGGTTTCTCGATCAGGAGGGCTGCGAGCACATGGCGGCCCTCGCTCGCGAGAATGTTGTAGGTGCGGCAGGCGGCGGGCGTGTCCATGGTCTCGACGCCTGTGCGCTGCGCCATCAGGGGTTGGAGCCAGGCCGGCTGCGGGAAACGGATGCGCTTGCCGCTGCCGAAAATGATCAATTCGGCGCCGAGTTCTGCCAATTTTGCGAAATGTTCCGCCCCGAGCTGGCCGAAGTCGCAGGCGTCCCACTCGAAACGCTCCCCGCGGGAGCCGACCACGACGCTGGATTCGACCCGTTCGTTGTTGATGGCGACCCAGCCCGGGCCGTGCGCAGTGAGGGTCTGGACGTCGGATTTGTCAGGCTGGAGCTTCATCGGGGACGGGGTTGAAATGTGGTCAAATTATAGGTTTTCCCCTGCGCAGACCCCCTTGGAGGGACTTTGAAACCGCTCAAGAAATCGGCCAAGCTGGCCAATGTGCTCTACGACATCCGCGGGCCGATCATGGACGCCGCCAAGCAGATGGAGGAAGAGGGCCAGAAGATCATCAAGCTGAACATCGGCAACCTGGCCGTGTTCGGCTTCGATGCGCCCGAAGAGGTGCAGCAGGACATGATCCGCAACCTGCCGGCCTCGGCCGGCTATTCGGACAGCAAGGGCATCTTCGCGGCGCGCAAGGCGGTGATGCACGAGACCCAGAAGCAGGGCATCGCGGGCGTCACGCTCGACGACATCTACCTCGGCAACGGCGCCAGCGAACTGATCGCGATGGCCACCAACGCGCTGCTCAACGACGGCGACGAGTTGCTGGTGCCGATGCCCGACTATCCGCTGTGGACCGCGGTGGCCAGCCTTTCGGGCGGCCGGCCGGTGCACTACCTGTGCGAGGAGGACAACGGCTGGATGCCGAGCCTGGACGACATCCGCGCCAAGATCACGTCGCGCACCAAGGGCATCGTGGTCATCAACCCGAACAACCCCACCGGCGCGCTGTACTCGGACGATTTGCTCAAGGGCATCGTCACGATCGCGCGTGAGCACGGCCTGGTGATCTTCGCGGACGAGGTCTACGACAAGGTGCTGTACGACGGCGTGAAGCACACCGCGATCGCCAGCCTGTCGAAGGACGTGCTGACGCTGACCTTCAACTCGCTGTCCAAGAGCTACCGTTCCTGCGGCTACCGCTCCGGCTGGCTGGTGGTGTCGGGCGACAAGAAGATGGCCCGCGACTACATCGAGGGCCTCAACATGCTGTCGAACATGCGGCTGTGCGCCAACGTGCCGGGCCAGTGGGCGATCCAGACCGCACTGGGCGGCTACCAGAGCATCAATGACCTGGTCCATCCGGGCGGGCGCCTGCGCCGGCAACGCGACCTGGCTTACGAGCTGATCACCGCGATCCCGGGCGTCAGCTGCGTCAAGCCGAGCGCGGCGCTCTACATGTTCCCGAAGCTCGATCCGAAGGTCTATCCGATCGAGGACGACCGGCAGTTCTTCCTCGAGCTGCTGAAGGAGACCAAGGTGATGCTGGTGCAGGGCACGGGCTTCAACTGGGCTACGCCCGACCATTTCCGCATCGTGTTCCTGCCGCACGAAGAGGATCTGCGCGAGGCGGTGGACCGCATCGCCGGCTTCCTCGAACGCTATCGAAACCGGGGCGCCTGAGCCCCATTTGCTCCAGAAGACGAATCGAATGAACCCCATCCAAGTTGGCCTGCTCGGCATCGGCACGGTCGGTAGCGGTACTTTCCAGGTGCTCCGGCGCAACCAGGAAGAAATCAAGCGTCGCGCCGGCCGCGGCATCGAGATCACCATGGTCGCGGACCTCGACACGGCACGCGCGAAGGCCGTGGTCGGCGAGGGCGTGCAGGTGGTCGCCGACGCCCGCGCCGTGATCGCCAATCCCGAGATCGACATCGTGGTCGAGCTGATCGGCGGCTATGGCATTGCGAAACAGCTGGTGCTCGAGGCGATCGCCGCCGGCAAGCACGTGGTCACGGCCAACAAGGCGCTGCTCGCGGTGCACGGCACCGAGATCTTCGCGGCCGCCCATGCCAAGGGCGTGATGGTGGCTTTCGAGGCCGCGGTGGCGGGCGGCATCCCGATCATCAAGGCGCTGCGCGAGGGCCTGACGGCCAACTCGATCCAGTGGATCGCCGGCATCATCAACGGCACCACCAACTTCATCCTGTCGGAGATGCGCGACAAGGGCCTCGACTTCGACACCGTGCTGAAGGAGGCGCAGCGCCTGGGCTACGCCGAGGCCGACCCGACCTTCGACATCGAGGGTGTCGACGCCGCGCACAAGGTGACGCTGATGAGCGCGATCGCCTTCGGCATCCCGGTGCAGTTCGACCGCGCGCACGTCGAGGGCATCACGAAGCTGGCGGCGCAGGACATCAAGTACGCCGAGCAGCTCGGCTACCGCATCAAGCTGCTCGGCATCACCAAGCGCAAGGCGCAGGGCATCGAGCTGAGGGTGCATCCGTCGCTGGTGCCGTCCAAGCGCCTGCTCGCCAACGTCGAGGGCGCGATGAATGCGGTGGTGGTCAACGGCGATGCCGTCGGCACCACGCTCTACTACGGCAAGGGCGCCGGCAGCGAGCCGACCGCCAGCGCCGTGATCGCCGACCTGGTCGACATCACGCGCCTGCACACCGCCGACGCGGCCCACCGCGTGCCGCACCTGGCTTTCCACCCGGACGCGATGAGCGACCTGAAGGTGCTGCCGATGGCCGAGGTCGTGACCAGCTACTACCTGCGCTTGCGCGTGGCCGACGAGGCCGGCGTGCTGGCCAAGGTGACCGGCCTGCTGGCCGGTGCCGGCATCAGCATCGACGCCGTGCTGCAGCGCGAAGCCGACGAAGTGGGCGGCGAGGGCTCGACCCAGACCGACCTCATCATCCTCACGCACGACACCCGCGAGGGCACGCTCGACGACGCCATGGCGCAGCTGCAGGCACTGCCGACCGTGCTGGCGCCGATCGTGCGCATCCGCAAGGAAGAGCTGTCCTGATGCGCTACCTGTCCACGCGCGGTCACCCCGATCGCCGCCGCTTCTGCGACATCCTGCTCGAAGGTCTGGCGCCCGATGGCGGGCTCTACCTGCCCGAGCAGTACCCCCAGGTCGACGCCGCCACGCTCGAGAAATGGCGCGGCCTGCCGTACGCCGAACTGGCATTCGAGATCCTCTCGCTCTACATCGACGACATTCCACCGGCCGATCTGAAGGCGATCTGCGCGCGCACCTACACCGCCGAGGTGTTCGGCAGCGACGAGATCGTGCCGCTGCGCGAACTCGAGGACGGCGTCTACCTCGAAGCCCTGTCGAACGGCCCCACGCTGGCCTTCAAGGACATGGCGATGCAGCTGCTGGGCAACCTGTTCGAGTACGAGCTGGGCCGCCGCGGCGAGCAGCTCAACATCCTCGGCGCCACCAGCGGCGACACCGGCAGCGCAGCCGAGTACGCGATGCGCGGCAAGAAGGGCGTGCGGGTCTTCATGACTTCGCCCGACGGCCGCATGAGCCCGTTCCAGCAGGCCCAGATGTTCAGCCTGCAGGACGCGAACATTCACAACATCGCGATCGGCGGCGTGTTCGACGACTGCCAGGACATCGTCAAGGCGGTGTCGAACGATCTCGGCTTCAAGCGCAAGTACAAGATCGGCACGGTCAACTCGATCAACTGGGCGCGTTTGATGGCGCAGATCGTGTACTACTTCGCCGGCTACTTCCAGGCGACATCGGCCCCCACGCTCGGCACTGGCGTGTCCTCGCTGCCCCCCGAGGGGGCTCTTTCATCTTGGGGCGGCCCGGCGATGAAGGGCTTCAACGACAAGCAGGTCAGCTTCACCGTGCCCTCGGGCAATTTCGGCAACGTCTGCGCCGGCCACGTGGCGCGCATGATGGGCCTGCCGATCCGCACGCTGGTGGTGGCGACCAACGAGAACGACGTGCTCGACGAGTTCTTCCGCAGCGGCGTCTACCGCGTGCGCTCGGCCGCCGACACGCATGAGACCTCCAGCCCGTCGATGGATATTTCGAAGGCCAGTAACTTCGAGCGCTTCGTGTTCGACCTGGTCGGCCGCGACGCCGCCAAGACGCGCGCGCTGTTCGAAGGCGCACTGGGCAGCGTCGGCCGCTTCGACCTCAGCGCCGACCCGGCCTTCGCCGGGGCCGCGACCCGCTTCGGCTTCGTCAGCAGCCGCAGCACCCACGCCGACCGGCTGGCGACCATCCGCGACACCGACAAGCGATTCGCCACGCTCATCGACACCCACACCGCCGACGGCCTGAAGGCCGCGCGCGAGCATCTGGTGCCAGGCGTGCCGATGATCGTGCTGGAGACCGCGCTTCCGATCAAATTCGCCGAGACCATCGTCGAGGCACTGGGCCATGAGCCCGACCGACCCGCGCGCTTCGAAGGCATCGAAGCGCTGCCGAAGCGCGTCGTCAAGCTGCCGGCCGATGCCGAGGCGGTCAAGGCCTACATTGCACAGAACTGCGACTGACGTGGCGGGTGCATGAAAGTCATCGGCTTCGCCGGCTATTCGGGCGCGGGCAAGACCACGCTGGTCGAGCGATTGATCCCGGTGCTCAAGCTGCATGGCCAGCGGGTCTCGGTGGTCAAGCACGCGCACCACAAGTTCGACATCGACCACCCGGGCAAGGACACCTTTCGCCATCGCGAGGCCGGTGCTTTCGAGGTGGTGGTGGCCTCCGACAAGCGGCTGGCCCTGATCCGCGAGTTCGAGCAACCGACCCAGCTCGAGGTGCACGACCTCATCGCCGAGCTCGACCCGGGCGTCGACTGGGTGCTGGTCGAGGGCTTCAAGCACAGCGACCTGTGCAAGATCGAGATCTGGCGCGCCCCCGCCGAGGGCGAGGCCGCGCGGCCGGCACGCTACATCGATGACCCCTTCATCGTCGGCATCGCGACCGACGATCCGGCGGGCCTGCCGCGGCCGACCGGGCTGCCGATCTTTGACCTCGACGACGTCGATGGCATCGGCGACTGGCTGCTGCGCCACGGCGATCGTTTCGACTACAAGGTGGAGCACCATGGCTAGCATTTCCAACCGTCCGTCCCTGATGCCGCTCGACGAGGCGCTGGCGAAGCTGCTCGCCGCCGCCACGCCGGCCGTGGGCAGCGAGAGCGTCTCGACCTTCGAGGCCGACGGCCGGGTGCTGGCGCAGGACGTGGTGTCGGCCCTCACCGTGCCGCCGCGCGACAACAGTTCGATGGACGGCTATGCGGTGCGCAGCGCCGACTGTGCGGCACCCGGCGCAGTGCTGCGGGTGGCGCAGCGGATTCCGGCCGGCAGCGTGGGCACGGCGCTCGCCGCGGGCACGGCCGCGCGGATCTTCACCGGCGCCCAGATCCCCGCCGGCGCGGATGCGGTGGTGATGCAGGAGGACACGGCCGCGCTGCCCGACGAGGGCAGCCTGGGCAGCGTGCGCATCGAGATCGCGCCGGCTGCCGGCCAGTGGATCCGCCGTGCCGGCGAGGACGTGGCGTCCGGCGACGTGGTCCTGTCGCGCGGCGAACGGCTCACGCCGGCCGGCCTCGGCCTGGCGGCCAGCGTCGGCCTCGACCGGCTGCAGGTCTCGAAGCGGCCCAGAGTCGCGCTGCTGTCGACCGGCGACGAACTCGTGATGCCCGGCGAGGTGGCGCCAGAGGCCATGAAACCGGGCTCGATCTACAACTCCAACCGCTTCTTCATGCGGTCCCTGCTGCTGCGGCTGGGCTGCGAGGTGAGCGACCTGGGCATCGTGCCGGACCGGCGCGAGGCCACCATCGACGCGCTGCGCACGGCCTCGCTCGGCAACGACCTGATCATCACCACCGGCGGCGTGTCGGTCGGCGAGGAAGACCACATCAAGGCCGCGGTCCAGCACCTGGGCCAGCTCGACCTGTGGTCGCTGTCGATGAAGCCGGGCAAGCCCTTCGCCTATGGCCGGATCGGCGATGCGCACCTGACCGGCCTGCCCGGCAATCCGGTGTCGAGCTTCCTGACCTTCCTGCTGCTGGTGCGCCCCTTCCTGCTGACCTTGCAGGGTGCCAAGCGCGTGGCGCCCGAGCCGATCGCGATGCGGGCCGATTTCGACTGGCCCAGGGCCGATCGTCGGCGCGAGTTCCTGCGCGCCCGGCGCAACGCGGCCGGCGGGCTCGATGTGTTCGGCAACCAGAGCTCCGGCGTGCTGACCTCGATGGTGTGGGGCGACGGCGTGATCGATACGCCCGCGGGCCAGCCCTTCAAGGCCGGCGACATCGTGCAGTTCATTCCCTTCGCTTCGCTGCTGGGCTGATCATGAAAGTCAATGTCCGCTACTTTGCCTCGGTGCGCGAGGCGCTCGGGACCGGCAGCGAGACCGTCGAGACGGCCGCGACCGACCTCGGCGCCTTGCGCGACGAACTGATCGCGCGCGGCGAACCTCATGCCAGCGCGCTGGCCCGGGGCCGGGCCGTGCGCATGGCGCTCGACCAGATCATGAGCGGCGAAGGTGCCTCGCTGCGCGAGGGCAGCGAGGTCGCCTTCTTCCCGCCTGTCACGGGCGGCTGAGGGCTTCCAGCGTGGCGAGCAGGCGCCTGCGCCGCTCGGCCGCGACAGGCGTCATCGGCGAGCGCAGTTCTTCCTGCAGCCGGCCCTCGGCGGCCAGCGCGGCCTTCAGCGGGCCCGGGTTCGGGTCGGAGAACAGGGCTTCGATCAAAGGCAGCAGCGGCTGCCACGCGGTGCGCGCCTCTGCCAGCCGGCCCGCGCCCAGCAGCTGCAGCATCCGCACGAAGTGCTCCGTCCGCAGGTGCGCGCTGGCAGCGATCGCGCCGGCGCCGCCTTCGGCCACCGTGGCGAACATCTGCGCGTCCTCGCCCGCCAGCACCTGCAACCGGCCGTCGGCGATCAGCGCGCGGGTCTTGGCCATGTCGCCGCCGCAGTCCTTGATGCCGCGGATGCGCGGATGGGCCGCCAGCGCCAGCAGCGTCTCGCGCTCGATCGCCACGCCGGTGCGGTAGGGAATGTCGTAGACCAGCAGCGGCACCGCGCTGGCGTCCGCGATGGCGCCGAACCATTCGACCAGACCCGCTTGCGAGGGCCGGATGTAGCTCGGCGCCGGCACCAGCAGGCCGGTCAGGCCGCAGGCCGACAGGTTGCGGACCCAGGCCAGCGTCTTGCCCAGGTGGTAGCCCGAGAGGCCCATGATGCGGGGCAGCGAGGGGGCCGCCTGGGCGACGGTGGCCAGCACCGCCAGTTGCTCGTCCTCGTCGAGCGCGGCCGCTTCGCCGGTCGAGCCGCAGACCACGAAGCCCGCGATGCCGGTCGGTGCCAGCCGCGCGGCCAGCGCCGCCAGCGCGGCATGGTCGACCCCGTGGCTGCGGAACGGCGTCACGAGCGGGATCCAGAGGCCCGAGAAATCGGGGGAGGGTGAATGAGCGTCTTGCACGCAGGGTCCTTTCAGGAATCGACCGATGGAGGAAACCACCGTCGAATGCGCGCACGCCACCCACTCTGGCCAGAGGCCTTGCAGTTCCGTCGCTCATCCGACGACGGAACCGAAGCTCCGGTCAGACGAGCTCGGGTTTTTTGGATTTGCCCTGCAGGCGCGTGCGGGCCGCTTCTTCAAGAGAAGAAAGGCGGTGTCGCAGAGCGCTGGAAGGCATCGCGCGAGTGTATCGCGGTGCCACAATCGGGTCATGACTGCCGCCCGTGTTTCGATCCAGAATGAAGACTTCGACCTGCAGCAGGAGATTGCCGCGTTGCGCTCCGGCGACGCCCGGGTCGGCGCGGTCTGCAGCTTCATCGGCACGGTGCGCGACCGCAACGACGGCAGCGCAGTCGCGTCGATGGAGCTCGAGCACTACCCCGGCATGACCGAGAAGGCGATCGAGGCCATGATCGACGAGGCCCGCCGGCGCTTCGACATCCTCGGCGCCCGCGTGATCCACCGCGTCGGACTGCTGCAGCCGCAGGACCAGATCATGATGGTGGCCGTGACCTCGGCGCACCGCGGCGAGAGCTTCCAGGCCTGCGAGTTCCTGATGGACTACCTCAAGACCCAGGCGCCGTTCTGGAAGAAGGAGCAAACGCCCGAGGGCGCGCGCTGGGTCGATGCGCGCGCCACGGACGACGAGGCGCTGGCGCGCTGGGGCATCACCCACAGCAATGCCTGAAGCATGACCGCGGACCCCGCGCCGGCCGCGCAGAGCGCGTGCCGCCTTCGTGGGCTGCCGCGGAACCGGCTTCGCCGGGCCGCTGGCAGCGCCCCCCGGCAGGGGGTGGGCGGGCTACACGCAGTGAGCCCAACCTGGGGGGCGAGCCAATTATTGCGGCTGGAAGCCGCTGGCCTTGATGATCTGCGCCCAGGTCTGGGTGTAGCTGCGCACGCGGCCGGCGAACTGGCCCTGCGGCATGAATTCGACCGACAGGCCCATGGCGGTCAGGCGCTCGCGCACATCGGGCATCTTGAGCACCTTGGCCAGCGCGACGCCGAAGCGGTCGATCACGGGCTGCGGCGTGCCCACCGGCGCGAAGATGCCGTAGTAGGGCAGGTCTTCCAGGCCCGCGAGGCCGAGTTCGGCGAAGGTCGGCACCTGCGGCAGCACGGCCTGGCGCTTGTCGCCGATCACCGCCACGACGCGGATCTTGCCGGCCTTCTGGTTCTCGATGAAGTCGGGGACAGAGCCGATGCCGGCGGAGATCTGATTGCCCAGCATGTCGGCCAGCATTGGCGCGCTGCCGCGGTAGGGTGCGGCCTGAACGTCGATCTTGTATTTGGTGCCGATCAGCTTGACCAGGAATTCGGGGATCGAGGCCGGTGCCGGAACGCCGATGGTGTCCTTGCCGCCGCGCTCCTTCTTGACCCAGGCCACGTACTCGTTGACCGACTTGGCCGGCGTGCCGCCCGACACCGCGAGCGCGTTGGCGAAAGTGGCGAAGCCGGCCACAGGCACGAAGTCGCGCGCCGAATCGAAGCCCGGGTTCTTCACCACCAGCGGCAGGATGGAGATCGAATGGTCATGCGAGAGGAACAGGGTGTGGCCGTCGGCCGGCGATGCCTTGAGCGCCTGGGCCGCAATCTGGCCACCGGCACCGGCGCGATTCTCGACCACCACCGGCGAGCCCAACTCGTCCTTGAGCTTCTCGGCCAGCGTGCGGGCGATCACGTCCGTGCCGCCGCCGGCGGGAAATCCGACCAGGAGCCGGATCGGCGTGCCGGCCGGCTGGGCCAGTGCCAATCCCCCGGCGGCGAGCAGGCCGGCCGCGAGAATTCCGCGTGCGAGGCGCGTCGCGCCACGCCATGTTGACTTGAGCATCTATCGACTCCAAATGATTGCGTGTAGAAAAGTGATCCGGGCGGTCTTGATAACGGTCCGGAACGACCCTATTTTGAATGCAGGAATCAAGCCATGCGCCAAGACAAACTCACCACCAAGTTCCAGGAAGCCCTCGGCGACGCCCAGTCGCTCGCCCTCGGCAACGACAACGCCTACATCGAGCCGGTCCATCTGCTGGTCGCCATGCTGCGCCAGGACGATGGACCGCGCGCGCTGCTCG
This sequence comes from Variovorax sp. P4_B11, assembly GCF_056402355.1. Lineage (NCBI taxonomy): Bacteria > Pseudomonadati > Pseudomonadota > Betaproteobacteria > Burkholderiales > Comamonadaceae > Variovorax > Variovorax sp. P4_B11. The sequence continues at coordinate 153,094 of NZ_JBFUHO010000004.1, read as the reverse complement.
AACGCGCCGGCGCCAACGTGCCGGGCCTGCTGCAGGCCGCCGAGGCGGCGATCAAGAAGCTGCCGCAGGTCGAGGGTCATGACCAGGTCCAGGTGGGCCCCGAGCTGGGCAAGCTGCTGCAGGCGACCGAGAAGGAATCGATCAAGCGCAACGACCAGTTCATTGCCAGCGAACTGTTCCTGCTCGCGGTGGCCGACAGCAAGGCCGACATCGGCAACCTGGCGCGCAGCAACGGCGTGACGCGCAAGTCGCTCGAGGCCGCGATCGATGCGGTGCGCGGCGGCCAGGGCGTGAACAGCGCCGATGCCGAAGGCCAGCGCGAAGCCCTCAAGAAATACTGCCTCGACCTCACCGAGCGCGCCCGCCTGGGCAAGCTCGACCCGGTGATTGGCCGCGACGAGGAAATCCGCCGCGCGATCCAGGTGCTGCAGCGCCGCACCAAGAACAACCCGGTGCTGATCGGCGAGCCGGGTGTCGGCAAGACCGCCATCGTTGAAGGCCTGGCCCAGCGCATCGTCGCCGGCGAAGTGCCCGAGTCGCTCAAGGGCAAGCGCGTGCTGTCGCTCGACATGGCGGCGCTGCTGGCCGGTGCCAAGTTCCGCGGCGAGTTCGAGGAGCGGCTCAAGACCGTGCTCAACGAACTCGCCAAGGACGAGGGCCAGACCATCGTCTTCATCGACGAGCTGCACACCATGGTCGGCGCTGGCAAGGCCGAGGGCGCGATGGACGCCGGCAACATGCTCAAGCCCGCCCTGGCGCGCGGCGAGCTGCACTGCGTCGGCGCCACCACGCTCGACGAATACCGCAAGTACATCGAGAAGGACGCCGCGCTGGAGCGCCGCTTCCAGAAGATCCTCGTCGGCGAGCCGAGCGTCGAGGCGACGGTCGCGATCCTGCGCGGCCTGAAGGAAAAGTACGAGGTGCACCATGGCGTCGACATCACCGACCCGGCGATCGTCGCCGCGGCCGAACTGTCCGACCGCTACATCACGGACCGTTTCCTGCCCGACAAGGCGATCGACCTGATCGACGAGGCCGCGGCCAAGATCAAGATCGAGATGGACTCCAAGCCCGAAGTCATGGACCGGCTCGACCGTCGCCTGATCCAGCTGCAGATCGAGCGCGAGGCCGTGCGCCGCGAAAAGGACGAGGCTTCGCAGAAGCGCTTCGGCCTGATCGAGGACGACATCGCGAAGCTGCAAAAGGAGATCGCCGACCTCGACGAGGTCTGGCAGGCCGAGAAGGCCCAGGCCCAGGGCAGCGCGCAGATCCGCGAGGAGATCGACAAGATCAAGTTCCAGATCGCCGAGTTCACCAGCAAGGGCGACTTCAACAAGGTCGCCGAGTTGCAGTACGGCAAGCTGCCGGGGCTCGAGAAGCGGCTCAAGGAAGCGCAGGACACCGAGGCCCACAAGGGCAAGTCGAGCGCACCCACCTTGCTGCGCACCCAGGTCGGCGCCGAGGAGATCGCCGAGGTGGTGGCGCGCGCCACTGGCATCCCGGTGTCCAAGCTGATGCAGGGCGAGCGCGACAAGCTGCTCATGATGGAAGAGAAACTGCACGAACGCGTGGTCGGCCAGGACGAGGCCATCGGCGCGGTCGCCAACGCGATCCGCCGTTCGCGCTCGGGCCTGTCGGATCCGAACCGCCCGACCGGCTCCTTCCTGTTCCTCGGCCCGACCGGCGTCGGCAAGACCGAGCTGTGCAAGGCGCTGGCCGGTTTCCTGTTCGACAGCGAGGACCACCTGATCCGCCTCGACATGAGCGAGTTCATGGAGAAGCATTCGGTCGCCCGCCTGATCGGTGCGCCTCCCGGCTACGTGGGCTACGAGGAGGGCGGCTACCTGACCGAGGCCGTGCGCCGCAAGCCCTACAGCGTGCTGCTGCTCGACGAGGTCGAGAAGGCCCACCCCGACGTCTTCAACGTGCTGCTGCAGGTACTCGACGACGGCCGCCTGACCGACGGCCAGGGACGCACCGTGAACTTCAAGAACACGGTGATCGTCATGACCAGCAACATCGGCTCGCCGATCATCCAGTCGATGGTCGGCCGACCGGGCGAAGAAATCAAGGACGCGGTCTGGGACGAGCTCAAGAACTACTTCAGGCCCGAGTTCCTGAACCGCATCGACGAGACCGTGGTGTTCCATGCGCTCGACGCCAAGAACATCGAGGCGATCGCGGCGATCCAGCTCAAGGTGCTGAAGGACCGCCTGGCCAAGATGGACCTCGGCCTCGAGGTGTCGCCGGCGGCGCTGGCCGAGATCGCCAAGGTCGGCTTCGACCCGGTGTTCGGTGCGCGGCCGCTCAAGCGGGCGATCCAGCAGCGGATCGAGAATCCGCTGTCGAAGCTGTTGCTCGACGGCAGCTTCGGGCCGAAGGACACGATCAGCGTCGGCACCGATCCGATCCGGGCGCCGGGGGAGTTCTCGTTCACGAATGACCGGGAACCCTCCGCCGAGGCCGTAGCCTAAGCGTGATGCTGAATTTCCTTCTTCGCCTGGTCTTCTTCATGCTGGGCCTCGTGTTCGCGGCCAGCCTGGCAGTCGCCCTGCTGCTGCTGGCGGCGGTCTGGGGCCTGCGCTATGCCTGGGCGCGACTCACCGGCAAGCCGGTGCAGCCGTGGGTGATGCGCTTCGACCCGCGCGGCGGCTTCGACCGCTTCCGTGCCGCCGGCCGGCCGGCCGAGCCGACGGCGGCCGATGTGGCGGGCGCCCGGGCCCAAGGCCAGGCGGCCGACGCCCCGGTACGGTTGCGCGATCCGGGCGTGGTCACCGACGTGCACGCCCGTCCGGTGTCGCGCGACGACAGCAACTGATCAAGCGCCGTAAAGCGCCTCGATCTCGCGGGCGTAGCTCTGGTAGATGCTGGCGCGCCGCAGCTTCATGGTCGCGGTGACTTCGCCGTCGTCGTGGTCGAGTTCCTTGGTCAGCAGGTGGAAGCGCCGCACCTGCGACACCTGCGCCAGCTGCGCATTGCCGCGCTGGATCTCGGCGTCGATCAGTTCGCGCACCCGCGGCTGGTCGACCAGAGAGCGGAAGTGCGTGAACGGGATGCGCGCGGCCTCGGCCCATTTGCCGACGGTCTCGTAGTCGATCTGCACCAGCGCACCGACGAACTTGCGGCCATCCGCCACCGCGATGCATTCCTTGATGAAGGGGACCAGTGCATCGCGCTGCTGATGTCCGGCGTGCAGCAGCGGCCCGCGCCGGCCGCCAGGCGCACGGCGCGCAAGTCAAAATAGCGGATGCCCACGCCGCGCCCGCCCGTCCTCATCGATCCACTGGAAGTCGAGTTCAGCGCGATCCGGGCCCAGGGCGCGGGGGGCCAGAACGTCAACAAGGTCTCGAGCGCGGTGCACCTGCGCTACGACATTCCCGCCAGTTCGTTGCCGGAAGATGTCAAGGAGCGGTTGCTCGCCCTGCGCGACAGCCGCATCACCCAGGAGGGGGTGCTGGTGCTGAAGGCGCAGCGCCATCGCAGCCAGGACATGAACCGTGCCGATGCGTTGGCGCGGCTGCAGGAGCTGGTCGATGGCGTCGCCACGCCGCCGCGCGCGCGGCGCGCCACCAAGCCGAGCTATGGCTCGAAGCAGCGCCGGCTCGAGGGCAAGAGCCAGCGCTCGGAGATCAAGAGCTTGCGCGGACGGGTGAAGGAATGAGTTCCGCTGGCATGCCCGCAGGCCGCGAAAGTGCCGCCAGCGCTTCCCCGTCCGTCCGGTAGCTGAACAGCATCGGCCCCGGCGCCAGCAGTCCGGCGCGTTCGAGCACCTGTTGTGCCGGCAGTTTCAGCCCCGAGATGTGCAGCCGCACGCCCTGCGACTCGAGCAGCCGGCGGATGCTGCCGAAGACCTCGGCGCCCGTGACGTCGATCCGGTTGATCGGGTAGGCGAACAGGCAGACGTCGGTCAGCCCGGGCCGCTGGGCCAGCGCGACGGTGATCGCGCGCTCCAGCGTGCTGGCCGAGGCGAAGTCGAGTTCGGCATCCATGCGCAGCGCGTAGAGCTCGGGCGCCAGAGGCGGCAGGTGCCACAGGTGGCGGTCGCGCAGACTGCCGTCCGGGTGCAGGCCGACCTCGATGATGCGCGGATGCAGGTGCCGGTACATGTAGTGCGCCAGCGCCGCCAGCAGGCCGCCCAGCACGCCCCAGTAGATCGACGGTGCGGTGGCGATGGTCAGCGCGAAGGTGGCGAGCGCGATCGCCGCCTCGATGCGCGAGATGCGCCACAGCGCGACGAAGGCCGAAGGCCGCAGCAGGCCGATGGTGGCGGTGGCCACGATCGCGGCCAGCACCGCCTGCGGCACGTGGTACAGCAGCGGCATCGCCCACAGCAGCGCAGCCGCCACCACGGCGACGCTGAACAGCGTCGCCCACTGCGTCTTGGCGCCGGCATAGAGCGTGATTGCCGAGCGCGAGAACGACGAGCTGGTGGGAAACGAGCCGGTCAGGCCCGATGCGATCTTGCCCAGGCCCTGGCCGATCAGGTCCTGGTTCTCGTTCCAGAGCTTGCCGGCGCGGGCGTTGTCCACCTTGGCGCTGGATGCGGTCTCGAGAAAGCTCACCAGCGTGACCAGGAAGGCCGGCAGCAGCAGGTTGCCGAGTTCGTTGACCGACAGGCCACCGGGCCAGTAGAAGTGCGGCAGGCCCGAGGGCAGCCTGCCGATCACCGCGCCGCCATTCAGCGCATAGCCGACCGCGGCGCTGATCGCCGCGGCGGCCGCGACCAGCGCCATGGTGGTCGGAAAGCGCGGCGCGAGCCGCTTGCCGGTCCACAGCGCCGCCATGCCGCCGAGCCCGAAGGCGATCGCGACCAGGTCGGGCAGCGGGCCGTGCATCAGTTGCGTTAGCGAGCGGCCGGTGTAGCCCAGCAGGGCCGGCAATTGCGAGAGCGTGATCAGCACCGCCGCGCCCTGCGTGAAACCCATCAGCACTGGCGAATTGACCATCCGCAGCAGCCAGCCGAAGCGGGCCGCGCCCAGCACCACCTGCATCAGGCCCGACAGCAGCGTGAGCCAGACCGCATAGGCCACCCATTCGCGGCTGCCCGGAATCGCCAGCGGTGCCAGCGAGGCACCGACCAGCAGGCTGGTCAGGGCGGTGGGGCCGACCGAGAGCCGGGCGGAAGAGCTGAAAAGCAGCGCGATCAGCGCCGGCAGCAGCGCGGCGTAGACCCCGGTCACCAGCGGCATGCCCGCCAGCGCCGCATAGGCCACGCCCTGCGGGATGACCATCAGCGCCACGGTGACGCCGGCTGCGGCCTCGTTGACGAGCAATGCCCGGTCGGGACGCGGCCAGGCCAGGAAGGGAAGCCAGCGCTCGAGCTGGTCGCGGGTCAGGGCCATGGGCGCGGCCCGCGGGAAGTGGGGGAATGCACCCGCCGATGATACGAAAGCGCCAAGGTAGATTCGCCCCATGACCGAACTGCGATCCCTCTTCGATGCCCAGCACCGGGCCAGCCGCGATGACGCCGACGTGCCGATCGCCCTGCGCCGGGACCGCGTGCGGCGGGTGCAGCGCCTGCTCGACCGGCGTGGCGAGGCGATCGCGGCGGCGGTCGAGGCCGACTTCGGCGTGCGCTCCGCGGCGCTCACCGAGGTGGCCGACCTGCTGGTGCTGCGCAACCTGCTGGGGCAGTTGTCGCGCCGCCTCGAAGCCTGGAGCCGGCCGGTGCGCGTGCACACGCCGATGCAGCTGAAGCCGGCCCGGGCCTTCATCCAGCGCCAGCCGCTCGGCGTGGTCGGCGTGATCTCGCCCTGGAACTACCCGCTGCAGCTCTCGCTCGGGCCCGCGGCCACCGCGCTGGCGGCGGGCAATCGCGTGCTGCTCAAGCCCAGCGAGCTGACGCCGCGCACCTCGGCGCTGCTGGCCGAGGGGGTGGCCGAGGCCTTCGCCCCCGACGAGTTCGCGGTGGTGCAGGGCGATGCCGGCGTCGCGTCGCAGTTCGCGGCGCTGCCTTTCGACCACCTGTTCTTCACCGGATCGACCGCGGTCGGCCGCAAGGTGGCCCAGGCCGCGGCGGCCAACCTGACACCCACCACGCTCGAGCTGGGCGGCAAGTCGCCCTGCATCGTGGACGCCTCGGCCGACCTCGACCAGGCGGCGCTGCGCATCGCGCACGGCAAGCTGCTGAACGCCGGCCAGACCTGCATCGCGCCGGATTACGTGCTGCTGCCGCGCGGCCGCGAGGATGCCTTCGCGGCGGCCTGGCAGCGCGCGGTGGCACGCCTGTTCCCGCGCATCGAAGGCAATCCCGACTACGCCTCGATCCTGGGCCAGGGGCACCTGGAGCGGCTGCATGCGCTGCTGCAGGAGGCGAGGGTGAGCGGTGCCCGCGTCGAGCAGGCCGGCGGGGCCGCCGACCCCGGTGCGCGGCAGCTGGCGCCGGCGCTGGTGATCGGCCCGGACCCCGGCCTGCGGCTGCTGCAGGAGGAGATCTTCGGGCCGATCCTGCCGGTGCTGCCCTGCGACGACAGCGACGAGGCGATCCGCTACATCAATGCCCGACCGCGGCCGCTCGCCCTCTACTGGTTCGGCACCGACACGGCCGCGCGCGACCGCGTGCTGGCCCGCACCGTGAGCGGCGGCGTTAGCGTCAACGACACGCTGATGCATATCGCGCACGACAACCTGCCCTTCGGTGGCGTCGGCGAAAGCGGCTGGGGCTCCTATCACGGCGAGACGGGTTTCCTGCGCTTCACGCAGCAGAAGGCGGTGCTGGTGCAGTCGCGCTGGTCCGGCGGCGCGATGGTCTATCCGCCCTACGGCGAGAAATTCAGGCGGATGATGAAGCTGCTGCGCTGGCTCGGATGAAACCGCGAATCAAGCGCGCTTGCGGTGCTGAAAGGCGGTCGGCGACTGTCCGGTCGCGGCCTTGAACATCGCGCAGAAAGCGCTGTCGGTCGCATAGCCGCTGGCCGAGGCCACCAGGCTCACCGCCATACCGCGCGCCAGCAGCGGCAGCGCATGCGCCAGCACGGCCTGCTGGCGCCACGCCTGCCAGCTCATGCCGAGCTGGTCGCGGAACAGGCGCGCCACGGTGCGCTCGCTGGCGCCGATCTGCCGCGCCCGCTCGGCCAGCGTGGCCCGGTTCGCCGGATTGCGCAGCAGCGCCTCGCACAGCTGGCGCAAGCGCTTGTCGGCGGGCAGCGGCACGTCGATGCGGATCTGGGTGGCGCGCTCGAGTTCGTCGACCAGCAGCGGCGCGATCCAGCGTTCGCGTTGCGCCGCGTGCGGATCGACCGGCGGCAGGCCGTCGGGCGTGGTGTCCAGCGCCAGCATCAGCGCGCGCAGCAAGGGGCTGATCTCGAGCACCTCGCAGCGCTCCCAGGCCGGGCCGAGCCAGCTGTGCAGGTACACGGTGCGCAACTCGGCATCCTCGATCACTGAGGTGCTGTGCGGCATGTCGGCCGGCACCCAGAGGGCGCGCGAGGGCGGCACGATGTAGCTGCCGTCCTCGGTGGTCAGGCGGATCACGCCTCGGGTCGAGAAGGTCAGCTGCGGCCATGGATGGCGGTGCAGCTCGACCCGCGTGTCGGCGCTGAGGAAATGCTCCTTGGCCCGCAGAGGTCGCAGGGCGTCGGGCGCGTAGAGGTGCGGCGTGAGCGGGCCGACGCTGTTGGCGGGGGCGGTCGGTGCATCGATAGGCGGCATAAATTCGACAAATCTTGTCTCTGTATCGCCATTCTGCCGCTCCCGGCCCGCTTAGGATCGACCCCGAGCCAGTTTCTTGTAGCAATCCATGTCTTCCGCCTCCCTTTCCAGTGCCGCGCCGACCGTGCGTTCCGACGTCAAGCTGATCGGCCTCGTCGGCCTGGCGCATGCCGTCAGCCATTTCAGCCAGCTGCTGCTGGCGCCGCTGTTCCCGTGGCTGAAGGAGGCGTTCAACGTCAGCTACACCGAGCTCGGTGCCGTGCTGACCGCGTTCTTCGTGGTCTCGTGCCTGGTGCAGGCGGCTTCAGGCTTCATCGTCGACCAGCTCGGCCCGCGGCCCGTGCTGTTCGTCGGGCTGGCCCTGCTGGGCCTGGCGGGCTTGGGCTATGCGCTGGCGCAGAGCTACTGGATGCTGCTCGGTGCGGCGGTGATGGCCGGGGTCGGCAACGGCGTGTTCCATCCGGTCGACTACACGCTGTTCAACCGCAAGGTGGCGCCGACGCGGCTGGGCCACGCCTACAGCGTTCACGGCATCACGGGCAGCCTGGGATGGGCACTGGCGCCGGCCCTGATGGTGCCGTTGGCGATGGCTTTCGGCTGGCGCGTGGCGCTGGCGACCGGCGGCGGGGTGGCGGTGCTGGTGCTGCTGGTCCTGTGGCTCAACCGCAGCGTGCTGTCCCTCGACGTCAAGCCGGTGCAGCACGCGGCCGGCGCGCCAGCCGTCGGCGGCGAGTTCGCCTTCCTCGGGATTCCCGCGGTCTGGATGTGCTTCGGCTTCTTCTTTTTCTATGCGATGGCGTTGAGCGTGGTGCAGACCTTCGCTCCGTCCGCGGCCGGTCGCCTGCACGACGTGCCGGTCGCGCTGATCGCGATGTGCCTGACGATCTACATGGTCGCCAGCGCCGCTGGCATGGTGGCGGGCGGCTTCCTGGCCTCCGACCCGGCCCGCTGCGAGCGCATCGTCGGCGCCGGCTTCGGCGTGGCGGCGGCCATTGCGCTGGTGCTGGCCCTGGCCGACTTGGCGCCGGTGCTGGTGCCCGTGATGTTCGGCGCCATGGGTTTCGCTTCGGGCATCGCCGGGCCGTCGCGCGACCTGCTGGTCAAGCGCTCGACACCGGCCAACGCGACCGGCCGGGTCTACGGCGTGGTCTATGCCGGGCTCGACATCGGCCAGGCCGTGGCGCCGCTGATCTTCGGCCGCCTGATGGACCATGGCCAGCACGCCAGCGTGATCGTCGGGCTGGCGGTGGTGCAGGGCGTGCTGATCGCCAGCGCTTTCAACGTCCGGCGCGTGCGGCGAGAAGCCCTGGTGCCGGCCTCGGTCTGAGGCTCGGACCTGCGCCGCCGTCGCTGGATACCGCAGGGGCTCGCCGCTCAGGCGGCGATCAACGCATCGACGCGGCGCAGGCCCTCGATGGTTTTCACGCAGGCCTCGGCCGCTTCGGTGCCCTTGACCGCGAAGTGCCGGTGGAAGTACTTGCGATGCTCCACGTGCTCGTGGAAGTGGTGCGGCGTGAGCACCGCCGACAGCACCGGCACGCCGGTCTCGAGCTGCACCGTCATCAGCGAATTGACGACCGTGCTGGCCACGAAGTCGTGGCGGTAGATGCCGCCGTCGACCACCAGCGCGCAGCCGACGATCGCGGCATAGCGGCCCGAGGTCGCGAGGCGCTTGGCGTGCAGCGGGATCTCGAAGGCGCCGGGCACGTCGAACACGTCGATGGTGTCGACCGGTACGCCCAGGCGCTTCATTTCGGCCAGGAAGGCGTCGCGTGCCTGGTGGACGATGTCCGAATGCCACTGTGCCTGCACGAAGCCGATGCGCTGGCCGCGCGGTGCACCGGCAGCGGGAATGGCGGAAAGGGGAAGGTCGTTGATCTGACTCATGGTTTGCCTTTGCAAGGATTTCCTGAATCAGGGCGCACGAACCCGGCGCGGGGGCCGGCGCGAACGCACCCGCCCCGCAGTGGGGTCGCGCTCTCTTTCATCCGGACTGTGACCGTCGGCCCCGGGATCGCACCGGGTCTGCTGACCCTGCGGCGAACACAAGGTGTCGCCGCAGGCGCTCGCGGGCTCGTGCGGCTTTCGCCGCCATCACCGCCGGTGGGGAATTTCACCCCGCCCTGAGAACGCTTGGCTCCGGCTTGCGCCGAAACAGGGGGGATTCTAGGCAAGTCGACCGCTCCCTGCTGTCGCCCACGAGCCAAGGCCCCAGGCGGCGGGGGGGCGGCGCGGCAGCGCGTCAGCGGGCGGCGAGGAATTGCGCCATGCGCTGCAGCTCGTCGTCGAGTGCGGCACGAAAGGCGGGTCCCTTCGGCGCGGCGCCGGCGGCGTAGCCGAACGCGGGCTGCAATCGTCCTTCGCGGGCCGACACGTTGGCCCAGCCGATCACTTGCTCGTGCCACAGCATCGGCAACGCGTAGTAGCCGAGCCTTCGCTTCGGCGGCGGCGTGTAGGCCTCGAACTTGTACGACCAGCCCCACAGCAGCTCGAAGCGGCGGCGGTCCCAGACCACCGGGTCGAAGGGCGCGAGCAGGCGCAGCGCATCGTCGGGCGCATGGCGGCGCGAACGCGGGTTCTCGTCGGCCGGCCAATACCAGGTGCCGCCGTCGATGCGGCAACTGGCGAGCTGTTCGCGCGCCATCCGGAGGGCGGCCTGGGTCTGCGCCGACAGATGCGGGGCGCCGTAGCCGAGCAATCGCACCAGATAGGTCAGGCTGGCGGCCGGCAGGGGCGCGTACTGGCGCACCACCAGGTCGACCAGCGCGGCGGCGCGCCGGGCGCGGCCGGCCGGGCTGTCGTCAGCGGGCGGATGCGTCACCGCCTCGTAGATGCGGGTGCCGCCGTCGCGCCGCTTGACGCGCAGCAGGCCGCGGTAATGCATGCCGTCGAGCAGGTGCGTGCTGGCGTTGCTCGAGCCGCCCCAGTGGTTCTTCATGCGGCCGTGCGCGAAATGCTGCTCGACCTCGCGCGGATGCACCGGCCCGCGCTCGCGCACGAAGGCCAGCAGCTCGGCCGCCTTGCGCCGGGTCTCGGCATCCCAGGCGGGCGCGGCCTGGCGCGGATGCATCAGCGCCAGGTGCTCGCGCGGCAGGAAGCCGTAGTTGACGAGGCAGTCTTCCTCGACCGCGAGCCGCGTGTAGCGGTTCTCGAGATCGCCGGCACGGTAGTCCTTGACGCGATGGCGCAGGGTCAGGTCCTGCGCGCGCGCCGGGGCGCGGATCGGATCGGCTTGCACGAAACCCAGCCGCCGGATCGCGCCTGGCAGCGTCGTGGGCCGGAAGAGGGTGCGCGCCACCGCGTAGCGGCGCAAGTCGTCGAGGCTGGTTTCGGCAGGCATGCGGCGAATTGCAGCACAGCTTCGGGGAGCCTGCAGCGTGGCCGGCCTGCCCGTGGGCGGCCTCGACCACCGGGCCGCCGCGGCGTATGGTCGATCCCCTGCCTGCCCGGGGGTGCGTAGGACAAGGCGCACAAATGGCGACGGCGGCCGCCGACGCGACCCTCTTGGTCGGGCGCGAAAGTAGATTCAAAATGGGCAAATGGCTCGACCGCCGCGAGCATGGATCTTGTGTCGAAACATGGCGAACCTGGCCGATCTGGACCCATCGTTCTCAGTTCCCTGCAGGCGATGCGCCGCGATGCTGCAGAAGGGGAACCGCTTTTGCCCATTCTGCTTCGAGGACCAGTTCGCCACGGTCGACACCGACGATGCTCGACCGCCGGTCCAGCGCGGGCGGGGCCTCTCTGTCGCAGCGCAAGCGCCGGCCCCCGTGCTCATCGACTTTTCGGACACGGCGCAGCCGGATGCGGAGGAAGTCATCCACATCCCCGGCCCGACGGGTGCGACCCTCGAGGAGGCCGACCCCGGGATCGGCCTTGTCCGACCTGGCGCCTTCGGGCATATGGAGGTTCTGGTTGGCGGCGATACCGCGCAGGGGGCGGCCCGCTTGACAACCCCGCGGCGCGTGGTGATCGGCATCGCGGGCGTGCTGGTCTTGATTGCGCTCGTCCTCATGGGTCTCGGGCATTTCGGCGATCGGAACGAGGCCGGCGGACTGCCAGCGTTCAGGGCCGACATCGAGCGCGTGCAGGCCGCCTTGAACCGTGGCGACCTGGGTGCCGCCGAGCCGATGCTCGCGGCCTTGGACGCCGAGCATGCGGACGACCCGGTCGTTCAGGCGCTGAAGGAGGCTTTCGATCGGCGCGTGCAAGAACTGGCCGCGAAGCGAGGACAGCTCCCGGAGGCCGTGCTGAAGGCCTCCACGGCGCTTCGACTGAACGAGAGCACGGTTCCTCCGGCCCCTGCCGCTGCCTCCTTGCCGCGGGAGGCGCCGGTGGCCGTCGACGCTGCACCGGCCACCAGCCAGGGGGGGGCGGAGGACAAGGAGTGTGGCCAGGCGCTTGCGGCGCTGGCTTTGTGCCAGAAGAAGTAGAGGGTGCGAACGGGACAGCGAGCCGCACGAATGAGCCAGGCATCACCTGGCGGTAAAAGCAAACTTCGATGGAGCCAGCATGCCAATCAGAGCCTTGTTGACCGCGCTGTTGTGGATGGTCTTCCTCGGGTACGCGGCGGCGGCACCCCGGGCGGAGTACAAGATCGTCACCGCATCGAAAACCGGTACCTACATTCAGATCGGCCGAGACCTTGCCACCTGGGTCGCCGCGCCCGCCGACATCGATCTCGAAGTGCTCGAGTCGAAGGGCTCGGCGGAGAACGTCCAGCGCATGCGCTTCGAGGCCGGCGTCAAGATGGCCCTGGTGCAGTCCGATGTCTACCAGGCTTTCCTGGACGAGGCGAAGGCGGGCAACGCCGATGCCGGCAACATCATTCGTCCGCTGCGGCTCATCATGCCGCTCTATGACGAGGAGATCTACTTCATCGCCCGCGCGGACTCGCCGCTGAACAGCATCCACGAGATCCGGAACCAGAAAATCGGCGTCGGACCGCTCGGCAGCGGCACCGCACTCACCTCGAGAACGCTCTACCAGCTGATGTTCGGGGAGCCGCTGCCGCCCGACAACACGCAGTACCTGAGCAACGAGGAGGCGCTGGCCAGGCTCACGGTCGACAAGTCGATCGACGTCGTCATCATCGTCGCCGGACAGCCGGCCAAGCTGTTCTCGGACATGAAGGCCGAGGCGCGCAACTACATCAAGATCCTGAAGCTCGACGACGCGGCGCCGGAGACGGTGCGCGCGAAGAAGACCTACTTTCCCGGGGCCATACGTGCTGCCAGCTATTCGACATGGCTCAAGGCCGACGTGCCCACCCTGACCGTGAAGGCCTACCTCGTCACCTACGACTACGGACTGCAGTCGACGGTCGGAAATCTGACCCGCTTCGCCGAGTCCCTTTGCACCAATTTCGACAAGCTCCAGGCCAACGGCCACCCCAAGTGGAAGCAGGTTCGCCTGGAGCTGCCGGCCCTGGGCCAGGGGTGGCGCTACTACGCGCCGATGGAAAAGCGCATGCGCGCCTGCATCGCCCGCCGCACGGCCCCCGGCGCAGCGTCTCCTGCCTATGCGCCGCCGCCAACGCGCGCCTGCACGGAGCAGGAACTGGTGCTGGGCATCTGCAGGCGGTGAATGTGGGGGTACCTTCAAATCCCTGTCCTGGCGAGCGGCGCGCCACGCGGCCGGCGATGGAGAGCGGGCGTGCCGCCGAAGAGCCTGCTCCCGGTCCTCGGCCTGTTCGCCCCGCCGCGATAGTCTGGCAAACTTGCAGTCGCTCGACAACCTGGAGAACATCGCCATGGCATTGCGTATCAACGACACGGTCCCCGACTTTTCAGCCGAGACCGATCAGGGCCCCATCACCTTTCACGACTGGATCGGTTCGGGTTGGGCGATTCTTTTCTCGCATCCGAAGGACTTCACGCCGGTGTGCACCACCGAATTCGGCGTGGTCGCGCAACTGGCTGACGAGTGGGCCAAGCGCGGCACCAAGGTGATCGGCGTATCCGTCGACGGCGTCGACGCGCACAAGAAGTGGAAGGGCGACATCGAAGGCTTCGCGGGCACCAAGTTGGGCTTCCCCATCATTGCTGACGAAGGCCTGGCCGTGTCCAAGGCCTTCGACATGCTGCCTGCCGAGGCCTACCTGCCCGATGGCCGTACCGCCGCGGACACGGCCACCGTGCGTTCGGTGTTCATCATCGGTCCGGACAAGAGGCTCAAGCTTTCCATGACCTACCCGATGTCGGTCGGTCGCAACTTTGCAGAGGTGCTTCGCGCCCTGGATGCCTTGCAGCTGACCTTCAATGTTCCGCTGGCGACTCCTGCCAACTGGACCGCAGGCGAGGACGTCATCGTCGCACTCGCCCTCAATGACGATCAGGCCCGCGAGAAGTACGGCAGCATCGACATCAAGCTGCCGTACCTGCGCACGACCAAGGCGCCGAAGTAATCCGGATCCGAGGCGTCCGAGCTCTCGTGTCGAGCGCATCGGTCGCCTTGGACATCCGGCGTGCGAGACGCTAGGTCGGGGCTGGCGCCGCCGGGACCAGTCCGTAGCGGGTCATGACGGCGACCAACGCCGCCTTGTCCGGCGGCCCGCCGGCGCTGACCACTCCAGCGACATCGCGAAAGTACTGGGCGCCAATGTCCGGCGATTGCACGACGAGGGCCTGGGCTGTCGCTGCGAAGGGGTTCGAGAACTGGTGGACACTGCCCTTGGGACTGAACATGGCCTCACCGGCGGCGAGGTCACGGGTGTCGGCGTCGACGGAATATCGCAGCGTTCCTTCCAGCACGTAGACGCATTCGTCGTTGTTCGTATGGCTATGCGGAGGCGGTACGTTCGAGCCGGGCGGCACGGTGAGTTCAAACAGGCCGACACTGCCAGTCTGCGACCCGTCCACCAGGTAGCGAATGGACAGCTGGCCGACGCTGATTGCTGACGAATCGTTCATTTTTCAGTCTTCCATCGCATGATGCAGGGCCGGCCATCATGCCGGAATCGACCCGCCCTGGGAATGGCGGCGAGGGGCGGATGCCCGGTCCGGGTCGTGCTGCCGAGGCCCTCAATCCTGCGCTGCCAGCGGATTCGGCGACGGCTCGCCGATCTTCGTGAGCGTGTTGCGGTCGGTGTGATGAAAGGGTTCGGCCAGCCCTTGGATCTGCATGACCGTGTCCTGGTCGTACGACCAGGTGCCGTCGGCATGGAAGCCGACCTTGATACGCCACTCCAGCGTGGTGAATGCATGCTCGAGGAAGGGGTTGGAGACGATGCCGTTCACGAGGCTGCCGTGCGTGGCGACCAGTTCGAACTGGTCTGCATCGGCATCGACGCGGCCGCTCGCCATCGCGACCTGGCCGCGAGGAATCGCCAGCGTGAGCATGACGGTGCGGGTGGCGGGCTCCCACAACCAGTAGCCGACCTGGTCGTGATACATCTTGGTCAGCCCAGGCTTGTGAATGTAGGTGTGATAGCGCAGGCCATAGAGCACTTGCGGGCCGTTGGTCTGGGGATCGATCGGCTGCAGTTCATAGTGCTCCACATAGACCTGCGTCTTCGGTCCCTGCGCCTTCGGCTTGACGTCCACGCCCTTCTCGCCGCGCCAGAGGCCTGCCATCCGGCGCAGGGGGCCGAGGTTGGCGAGGGTGTTGCCATCCAGGGGGGAAGGCTCGGTGTAGATGTCGTTGGGGAAATTGGGCATGGAATCGCTGGGAAAGGTTGAGCGGTTGGAATCATGCCGCAAACAGTTCCGGCAGGGCGCATGGTCCGCCGTCGATCGACAATGATCGCCGTGATGCGCCAGTTGGGTCCCGCGGCGCGGACGAACGAAACAATGCCTGCTGGCACGGGTTTGCGAGCACTCGGTCGAATGGGATCGCCAGGCCAGTGAGAGCGATGGCGACCGCGGTCGAGGGCCGGGCATTCGACTCAATGGTCGGTCGTTATTTCAGAAGTTTCCGAGTCTTCGCCCCGGGCCACCGCAGCTACCGTTGAGCCGACCGCAGGACTGCGCCGTGCCACCCCTGCCATCGTGCCTTGTACGATCTTTTCGTCCTTCTGGGCTACCGCAGGCGGTTCGCCGCCATGACCTGAATCTCCGCATGTACATCCGCAAGCACCATGAACTGCCCGGCACCGTTGCCGCCCATGCGTTGATCGAGGCTCATCCGCTCGGGGCCTGGGTTGCGCCGGGGGACGTCGGGCTTCTTGCCAACCACGTCCCTTTTCTTCTGGACCGCTCGCGCGGCCAGTTCGGAACCCTCCTTGGCCACGTCTCGCGCGCCAATGCTGTCTGGCGGCAACTCCCGGCATCGGGGCAATCGCTCGTCATTTTCCAGGGGCCCCAGGCCTATATCACCCCGGGCTGGTATCCGGGCAAACAGGAGCACGGAAAGGTTGTCCCGACCTGGAACTACGTCGTCGCGCACGCGCGTGGTGTCGCGCGCGCCATCCACGACGAGGCCTGGCTGCGCGATCTGCTGGCTCGACTTACGGCCATCAACGAGAGGGCGAGGCCGATGCCATGGGCGATGGCGGACGCGCCAGCTGACTTCATCGACAAGCTGTTGCGTGCCGTGGTGGGGATCGAAATTCCGATCGATGCCCTCGTCGGCAAACTCAAGGCGAGCCAGGACGAGGAGTTGCAAGACAGGTGGGGCACCGTGGAAGGCCTGACCGCCGAGGGCACCGAGAGCGCACTGGCAATGGCTTCGCTCGTGCGCAAGGCCATCGATCGGTCCGAAGGCGACTGAGACCATGCGCAAGAAGCCATTCCTGCCCACGCACATGCGGGTGCTCGTCGCGGTGTATTCCATCGCCAGTCTGGCGCACTTCACGCACAACGCCGAGTTCATCGCCTTCTATCCCAACATGCCGACCTGGCTCACCCGGGAGTATGTGTACCTCGCGTGGCTGGCGGTTGTCAGCCTGGGCGTCGGGGGGCTGCTTCTCGCCCGGCTGGGATTGCGTGCCTCGGGGTTGGTCCTCATCGGTGCCTACGGGGCCATGGGGCTCGATGCCCTGGGCCACTACACCCTTGCGCTCTGCTCTGAGCACTCTGCCGCAGCCAATTTCACGATTGGGTTCGAGGTCATCAGCGGTTTGGCCCTGATGCTCGCGTCGGTGCTGCTGCTGAGGCGCGGTCGGTTTCTGGCGCGACCCGGATCGCGTGTTCACCTGTGACCGTCGACGACGCGATCCGAATTCGATGCGGCGGATGCCCGAGCCGCTGGCGAGCCAGCCCGCTCAGACCACGCTGCGGTGCCGCTCGATGCAGGTCGCCAGCGTCTCCTCGCCGGAGCGCTGCCACCAGTCCAGCGCCGAGAAGATCTCGACCTCGCTGAAGCCCGCGAAGCCCGCCGCCTCGACCCAGCCGCGGATCTTGCGCAGCTCGATCACGCCGTCGCCCATCATTCCGCGGTCCGACAGCAGGTCGCGGGTCGGCGTGAGCCAGTCGCAGACGTGGTAGGCGAGCAGGCGCTCCTTGCCGGCACGCGCGATCTGCCGCTCGAGCTTCGGATCCCACCACACGTGGTAGACGTCCAGCGCCACGCCCAGCATGCCGGAGCGCCCGGCATCGAGTTCGTCGCACAGGTCCAGCGCCTGCTCCAGCGTGTTGATGCAGGCGCGGTCGGCGGCCTGCATCGGGTGCAGCGGCTCGATCGCGAGCGGCATGCCGACCTCGCGCGCGTAGGCCAGCGACGCCGCGATGCCGTCGCGCACCTCGCCGCGTGCGCGGCCGATGTCCTTGTAGGCGACCTTGCCCTCGAGCGCACCGGGCAGCGCGCCGACCACCAGCACCAGGCAGGGCGCGCCGAGGGCCCTGGCCTCGTCGATGGCGCGGCGGTTGTCGTCCAGCGCGGCCCTGAGGCCGGCGGCGTCGGGCGCGGGGAAGAAGCCGCCGCGGCAGTAGCCCGAAAGCCCGATGCCATGCGACTTCAGCTGCTTCGCGACCTTGTCGATCCCGACCGCGGAGACCTGGTCGCGCCACGGGCTGATCGCGCGGATGCCGCGTTCGGCGCACTGGTCGATGATGCGGTCCAGCGGCACCTCGGCGCCGCGCTGCTTTCGCACGGTCGCGGTGTTGATGGACAGCCAGTGATGATCCTTCGAGAAATCGCGCATTTCGCTTCAGCCTCAGTCTTTGTGCCGCTCGCGCCGAAACTGGCGCAGGATGGCGGCGTTGTCGAGATCGCCATCGCCGGCGGCGACAGCGGCGCGCATCAGCGCGGCGTGGGTTTCCGAGAGTGGCAACCGCTGGCCCGTGGCCCGACTGCTGTCGAGCATCAGCTCGACATCCTTCAGGTGCTGGCGGATGCGCGACTGCGGTGCGAAGTCGCCGGCGACCATCATCGCGCCCTTGGCCAGCGCAGCGTCGGAGCGCGCGGGCGTCGCGAGCACCAGTTCCAGGAACTGTGCCGGCGCGATGCCCATGCTCTCGGCCAGCACCATGCCTTCGGCCAGCGCGGCGCGGTTGAGGCCCAGCACCAGGTTGGTCGCGAGCTTGGCGCGCGCGCCCATGCCGGCGCCTCCGACCCGGATGCGGCGTGACGAAAGCGCCGCCAGCACGGAGTCGCTGGCGCGCACCGCGTCTTCGTCGCCGCCGATCAGCATCGTGGCGTCGCCCGCCGCGATCTGGCTGCTGGAGCCCGACAGGGGGGCTTCGATGAGGTCGATGCCCTGCGCCTCGAGGCGCTTCGCCAGAGCCTCGAGTGCCTCGGGGTCGCCCGTCGAGCAGTCCACCAGCACCCGCACCGCGCCACCCGCCAACAGGCCCTGCGGGCCCTCGGTCGCATCAAGCACGCCTCGGGTGTCGAACACGGCCAGCACGACCGTCGCGCAGGCGCTGCCGATCTCGCGCGGCGAGGCGGCCGTGCGAACGCCGGACGCGCGCAGCGCATCGCGCGCTTCGTCGCGCAGGTCGTAGCCGATGACATCGAAACCGCCCGCGACGAGGCGACGGGCCAGCGCGCTGCCGACGAGACCGAGGCCGATCAGCCCGACGGGGTTCACGGCGTCTACAGCTTCCTGAGCAGGCATGCGTTCCCGCGTCACAGCGACGCGCCTCCGCAGATCCGGATGTCCTGGCCGGTGATGGCGGCGGCGTCTGGCGACAGCAGATAGGCCACCAGCGCCGCGATCTCCCGCGGCTCGATCAGGCGGCCCAGCGGCGGCAGCTTCGGCGCCACCGACTGGCGCGCCGGATCGTCGAGCATGGCGGTAGCGGTCGCGGCAGGCGACACCACGTTGACCGTGACGCCACTGGCAACCACTTCGGCCGCCCAACTGCGCGCCAGCGCGACCAGCGCCGCCTTGCTCGCCGCGTACTGGCTGCGCCCGGGCATGCCTCGCGACACCCGGCTGCCCACCATCACCACGCGGCCGCGGCCCGCCTGCGCCATGGCGGGCACGGCGATGTCGGCCATGCGGGTCAGTGCGTCGACATGCAGCCGCCACATGAGCCTGCCGTCCTCCGACGCCAGCGCGCCCAGCGCACCGACGCGCAGCACGCCGGCCGCGTGGACCAGTGCGTCGGCGACACCGGCCGCCCGGGTCGCCGCCTCGGTGGCCGCGCCGTCGCACAGGTCGACCCTGACCGGGAGGAAGTCCTCGTGCACGATGTGCGCCGGGGCGAGATCGAAGCCGATCACCTGCCAGCCGTCGGCCAGCAGCCGATGGGCAATCGCCTGGCCGATGCCCGAACTGGTCCCGGTGACGATGGCGCGCTGCTGTGCCACTTCGGTCATTCGAGACGGATGTTGCCGTCGGTGATGATCTTCTGCGAGCGCGCCATGTCCTCGCGCTGGAAATTCGCGAACTCTTYGGCCGAACCCGGCGTCAGGAGCAGGCCCTGCTGCATCAGCTTGTCGCGCATGTCGGTCGCAAGCGCCTTGTTGACCTCGGCGTTCAGGCGCTGCGTGATTTCGGCCGGCAGCTTCGCGGGGCCCCACAGCCCGTACCAGCTGTAGAACTCGTAGCCCGGGATCGTCTCGCCGACCGTGGGCACGTCCGGCAGATTGGGCGCCCGCGTCTTGGAAGTCACCGCGATCACGCGCAGCATGCCGCTCTTGTGGTACTGCACGGAGCCGAGGATCGGGTCGATGAAGCCGTCGATCTGTCCGCCGATCAGGTCCTGGAAGGCCGGCGCCGTGCCCTTGTAGGGCACGATCAGGTAGTTGATCTGGCCGGCGCGTTTCAGCAGTTCGGTCGACAGGTGGCCGGCCGAACCGATCGAGCCCACCGCGAAGGTCATCTTGCCGGGATTGGCCTTTGCATACGCCAGCAGCGACTTGACATCGGTGATCGGCAGGTCCTTGTTGATCGCGACCGACAGCGGCGCCTTGGCGACCAGCGCCACCGGCGTGAAGTCGTTGACCACGTTGTAGGGCGTGGACTTCATCGTCATCGGCGCCGTGACGAAGGTCGATGCGTTGAAGAGCAGCGTGTAGCCGTCGGCCGGCGCCTTGGCCACCGCGTCGGCGCCGATGGTGCCGTTGCCGCCCGGCTTGTTGTCGACGACGAAGGTCTGGCCCAACTGCTCGCTCAACTTCTGCGCCAGCGCGCGGCCCACGGTGTCCAGCGTGCCGCCGGGCGGGAATGGGATGATGACGCGCACCGGCCGGACCGGCCAGGACTGCGCCATCGCGCCCGCCGCGGTGAAGGCCAGGATCAGCGTCAGCAAGGACTTGGCGAACAACGGAGTCTTCATGGCTTGTCTCCTTCGTGGAATCGGATCAGGCGTCGACGCCGTGCAGCGCCAGCAGCGTTTTCATGCGCCGCACTGCCAGTTCGGGCTGCTCCAGCAGGTTGGCCGCATCGGCCAGCCGGAACAGCTCGGCGAAGTGCTGCAGCGAGCGCGTGCTCTGCTGGCCGCCGACCATCGTGAAATGATTCTGATGGCCATTGAGCCAGGCCATGAAGACCACGCCGGTCTTGTAGAAGCGGGTCGGCGCCGCGAAGATGTGGCGCGACAGCGGCACCGTAGGGCCGAGGATGGCGTGGAACTTCTCGACATGGCCCTGCGCCAGTTCGCCCAGCGCCGCGCTGGCCGCCGGCGCGATGGCGTCGAAGATGCCGAGCAGCGCATCGCTCTGGCCGTGCGTCTTCTCGCTGCCGTGGCCGTCGCCCGCGATCATCTCGGCATAGTTGAAGTCGTCGCCGGTGTACATGCGCACGCCCGGCGGCAGCCGCCGCCGCATCGCGATCTCCTTGTCCTTGTCGAGCAGCGAGATCTTGATGCCGTCGACCTTGTCCGGATGGGCCGCGATGATGCCGAGCGCGGTGTCCATCGCGCGGTCGACATCGGCCGTTCCCCAGTAGCCCGCCAGCGCCGGATCGAACATGTCGCCGAGCCAGTGCAGCACCACCGGCTGCCTGGCCTGGCTCAGGATGCGGTCGTACACGCGCTCGTAGTCGGTCGGACCCTTCGCGACCCGGGCCAGCGCGCGGCTGGCCATCACGATCAGCTTGCCGCCGAGCGCCTCGATCGCTGCCATCTGCTCCTCGTAGCCGCGAATGACGTCGTCGACGCTGCGGACCTCGTCGATGTTCAGGTGGTCCGTGCCGCAGCCCGAGGCCACCAGCGCCCCCGGCACGTCCTTTGCGGCATCGAGCGAGCGGCGGATCAGCTCCAGCGAGGTCGGCCAGTCCAGGCCCATGCCGCGCTGCGCCGTGTCCATGGCCTCGGCCACGCCGAGCCCCAGCGACCACAGGTGCCGGCGCAAGGCGATGGTCGCGTCCCAGTCGACCGCGCATTGCAGCCACGGGTCGACCGCGGCCAGCGGATCGGCCACCACGTGCGCCGCCGAGTAGGCGATGCGGTTGAATTTGACGCCCGCGGGCGGCCGAACCGGCGTGCTGCCGCGCAAGGCGTAGGGCGCGAGCGCGCCGCCGGCGCCGGGGAGGGTGAGCGAGAGGGCCATCGGGGTCACCTCAGATCTTCAGCGCCGGCACATCGACCCAGCGCCGGTCCTTCCAGCTCTCGAGCGCGGTCTCGACCAGCTGCACGCCCTTGGCGCCTTCGGGCAGCGTCCACCTGTAGGGCGCGTTCTCGACCACGTGGCGGATGAAATGCTCCCACTGGATCTTGAAGCCGTTGTCGTAGACCTGCGAGTCGGGGATCTCCTGCCATTGGTCGAAGAAGTTCATGGTCTGCTTCTCGTCCGGGTTCCAGATCGGCCGCGGCGTGGCGACGCGCGACTGCGCGCGGCACGACGACAGGCCCGCCACGGCCGAGCCGTCGGTGCCGTCGACATGGAAAGTCACGAGGTCGTCGCGCCGCACGCGCGTCACCCAGCTCATGTTGATCTGCGCGATCACCGGCTCGCCGTTGTGGCCCTTGAGCTCGCAGGTGGCGTAGGCGGCGTCGTCGGCCGTGGCCTCGTAGGGCTTGCCGGCTTCGTCCCAGCGCTTCGGAATGTGGGTGGCGCCGATGCACGACACCGACTGCACCTCGCCGAACAGGTTGTCCAGCACGTAGCGCCAGTGGCACATCATGTCGAGGATCATGCCGCCGCCGTCTTCCTTGCGGTAGTTCCACGAGGGCCGCTGGATCGGCTGCAGGTCGCCCTCGAACACCCAGTAGCCGAACTCCAGGCGCACCGACAGCATGCGGCCGAAGAAGCCGGCGCGGCGCAGCATGTCGAGCTTGCGCAGGCCGGGCAGGAACAGCTTGTCCTGCACCGCGCCGTGCTTCAGGCCCTTGGTTCTTTCGGCCTCTTCGGCCAGCCGGGCGATCTCGACCGCCTCGTTGAGATTGGTCGCGATCGGCTTCTCGCAGTACACGTGCTTGCCGGCGCGGATCGCCTTGGCCAGCAGCGTCGGGCGCATCTGCGTGGTGCCGGCATCGAAGAAGATCGTGTCGTCCTTGTTCTCGAGCGCGCGGTCGAGGTCGGTCCCCCAGCGCGCGATGCCGTGCGCCTTGGCAAGCGCTTCGATCTTCTCGGCGTTGCGGCCGATCAGGATCGGGTCGGGCATCACGGTGTCGCCGTTCGAGAGCGTCACGCCGCCCTGCGCGCGGATCGCGACGATCGAGCGGATCAGGTGCTGGTTCATGCCCATGCGTCCGGTGACGCCGTGCATGATGATTCCGAGTCGTTGTTGTGCCATGGGGTGGTTCTCCGCTGAAAGTGGCTTAAGGGGCTGGCGACAGGCCGGCGGCCTTGACCAGGCTTGCGTTGCTCGCGATCTCGTCCTTGATGTAGGCGTCGAACTGCTCGGGCTTGAGCGTCCAGGCATCGGCGCCGAGCTTCAGGAAGCGTTCCTTGACTTCGGGGCTGGCGAGCGCCTTCGCGACCTCGTCGTGCAGCCGGTTGACGACATCGCGCGGCGTCTTGGCCGGCGCCATCATCCCGATCCAGAAGTTGAACTCCGAGCCGGGCACGCCGGCCTCTGCAGTGGTTGGCACCTCGGGCAGCGCGGCCGCGCGCTTCGGCGAGCCGACGGCGAGAGCCAGCAGGTGGCCTTCGCGGATCTGGCCGATCACCGGTGCGATCGGCGAGAAGTAATAGTCGACCCGGCCCGACAGCACCTCGGTCACGGCGTCGGCCGAGCCCTTGAACGGGATGTTGGTGGCAGCTATCTTGGCGGCCAGCTTGAACTTCTCGGCGTTCAGGTGGGTCGCGCTGCCTTGCCCGGCCGAGGCGAAGTTGATGCTGTCCGGCTTGGCCTTGGCGGCGGCGACCAGCTCCTTCAGTGTCTTGATGTTCTTGGACGGCGAGATCACCAGCGCGTTCGGCAAGGTCGAGATCGGCGTGATGCCGGCGAAGTCGTTGACCGTGTCGAAGGGCAGCTTGGCGAAGGTCGACGGGCTCACCGTGTGCGACGACGAGTGGATCATGATCGTGTAGCCGTCCGGCGAAGCCGTCGCCACGGCCTGCTGGCCGATGGTGCCGCTGGCGCCGCCGCGGTTGTCGATCACCAGCGTCTGGCCCATGCTGGCGCTCATCTTGTCTGCGATGGCGCGGGCGATGATGTCGGTGGTGCTGCCGGCCGCGAAGGGCACGATCACCCGGATCGGCTTGGTCGGGTAGTGGGCCTCGGCAGCGGCACCGAAGGCGGCGGTGAGGGCGATGCAGGCCAGCAGGCCGGCGCGGCGATTGGGTTTCATGATGTCTCCTTGTGCTTTGGGGTCGGCGACGGTGCCTGCATCGGCAGGTTGCGAAGCGTCGACGAGGATGGGAGTTGACCTGGAGCCGGATGGTGCTGTCGCAAGCTTCAATTCACCAATAAGTGAATTAGCAATTCTAGGAATGCCATCGTCGGCCAGTCAACCGGCGAGCCCCTAGGAGATACCCGTATCAGCGCAGGACGTAGCCGAGCACCAGGTCGGTCATGTGCGACAGGCGTTGGGCCATCGCCTTCGGCGCCCGCAGGTCACGCCCGAAGACCGCCGACAGGGTGTCGTTGTTCGACAGGTAGAAGTAGCACAGCGACGCGATCGAGATGTAGAGCTGCACCGGGTCGACGCCGGCGCGGAACAGGTTGTCGCGGCGGCCGCGCTCGAGCACGCCGTCGAGCAGCGCGACCAGCGGCGAGTTCATCTCCTGGATGCGTTCGGAGCGCTTGAGGTGTGCGGCCCGATGCAAGTTCTCGCTGTTGAGCAGCGTGATGAACTCGGGATGCTCGAGGTAGTAGTGCCAGGTGAAGGAGACCAGCCGGCGGATCGCCTCCACCGGCTCGACCGCGTCGAGGTGCAGTTGCTGCTCGGCCTCGCGGATGTCGGCGTAGGTGCGTTCGAGCACCGCGAGGAAGAGGTCGTCCTTGCTGCCGAAGTAGTAGTAGATCAGGCGCTTGTTGAGGCCCGCGCGCTCGGCGATGCTGTCCATGCGGGCGCCTGCCAGGCCGCGCTGCGAGAACTCGTCGCGCGCCGAGGCGAGGATCGCGAGCTGCGAGCGGTCGGCGTCGCGCGAGCGCGGTTCGGCGGCGACCGGGGTGGGAGCTTTCATGGGGAGAATTTAACCAATTGGGGAATTAAGGCAAGCAGGCGCGGGCCGAACCGATAATTCGAACACCCCATTGCACCAGAGAGAAAGAGGCGCCCGTCCATGCATACAACCCAACCCGCCGGCCATCTGATTGTCGAATGCCTGGTCGAGCAAGGCGTCGAGCTGGCCTTCGGCGTCCCCGGTGAGAGTTTTCTCGCGGTGCTCGACGGCTTCCATGCCTACGGCGATCGCATCCGCTTCGTCGTCAACCGCCAGGAGGGCGGCGCGGCCTTCATGGCCGAGGCGCACGGCAAGCTGGGCAACCGGCCCGGCGTCTGCTTCGTGACGCGCGGGCCCGGCGCCACCAATGCCTCGATCGGCGTCCACAACGCCTTCCAGGATTCGACCCCGATGGTGCTCTTCGTCGGCGATGTCGGCAGCGACTTCCGCGACCGCGAGGCTTTCCAGGAGGTCGACTATGCGAGCTTCTTCGGTCCCAGCACCAAGGGCTTCGCCAAGCGCGTGGAGCGCATCGACGATGCCGACCGCATCCCCGAATACGTGGCGCGCGCCTTCGCCACCGCGATGAACGGGCGCCCGGGCCCGGTGGTGCTGGTGCTGCCCGAGGACATGCTGCGCAGCATGACCGCTGCCCGGCCGCTGAAGCGGGTCGAGGCGGTGGCGGCCTGGAGCGACCCCGGTGCGCTGCGCACCCTGCGCGAGCTGCTGATCAAGTCGGAGCGTCCGCTGGTGATCGCCGGCGGCGGCGGCTGGACTCCGCAGTCGGCGCAGGCGCTGCAGCGCTTCGCCGAGAACTGGAGGCTGCCGGTGACCAACGCCTTTCGCTTCCAGGACACCTTCGACAACCACCATCCGCTGTATGCCGGCGATGTCGGCATCGCGATCAATCCGAAGCTGGCCGAGCGCGTGCGGCAGAGCGACCTGATCCTCGCGATCGGTCCTCGGCTGGGCGAGATGACCACGGGTGGCTACACGCTGCTCGAGGCGCCGAAGGCGAGGCAGACGCTGGTCCACATCCATGCCGGCGCCGAGGAGCTCAACCGGGTCTACCAGGCCGACCTGGCGATCAATGCCGGCATGGCCTCGGCCGCGCGCAGCCTCGAGGTGCTCAGCGCGCCGCCGGAGCTGCCGTGGGAGGCCTGGACCGCGGCCGCCCATGCCGACTACCTTGCCAACCTGGAGCCGCAGCCGCTGGCCGGCCTGCCGGCCGAGGCGCCGCGCGGCGCGGTCGACATGGTGGCGGTGGTGCAGTTGCTGCAGAAGCACCTGCCGGCGGATGCCGCGATCACCAACGGCGCCGGCAACTTCGCGAGCTGGGTGCACCGCTACTTCCGCTATCACGGCCTCGCCAAGGGCCACAAGACGCAACTCGCGCCGACCAGCGGCGCGATGGGCTACGGCGTGCCGGCGGGCATCGCGGCCAGCATTGCGACCGGGCGCGTCGCCTTCACGATCGCGGGCGACGGCGACTTCCTGATGAACGGGCAGGAGCTTGCCACCGCCTCGCAGCATGGCGGCAAGAGCATCATCGTGCTGCTCAACAACGGCATGTTCGGCACCATCCGCATGCACCAGGAACGCGAGTACCCGAACAAGGTGAGCGGCACCGCGCTTCGCAACCCCGACTTCTGCGCGCTGGCGCGGGCCTATGGCTACGCCGCCGAGCGCGTGACCGAGACCGCGCAGTTCGAGGCGGCGCTGTTGCGCGCGCTGGCGGCCGATACCGGCACGCTGATCGAGATTCCGCTCGACCCCGAGGTGATCACCACCCGTGGCACCCTGAGCGCGATCACCCGGTCGGCCGAGGCCGCGGGCCGCTGAAGCCAAAAAAAAGCCGGCTGCTGCCGGCTTTTCCAGGCAAGCGCACGAGGCGCTCGCGGGTTCACTTGACGTGCTTGCCGATCAGCGAAGCCAGTTCGAACATCGACACTTGGGCCTTGCCGAAGATTTCCTTCAGCTTGGCGTCGGCGTTGATGTTGCGCTTGTTGGCCTTGTCCTGAAGGTTGTTCTTCTTGATGTAGTCCCACAGCTTGCTCACCACGGCGGTGCGCGGCAGAGGCGTCGAGCCGACCACGGCGGCGAGCGCCGGGCTGGGGGTCAGTGCCTTCATGAACGCAGCGTTCGGGGTGCGCTTCTTGGCGGGAGCCGCCTTCTTCGCAGGAGCCTTCTTGGCCGGAGCAGCCTTCTTGGCGGGTGCCGCCTTCTTTGCAGGAGCAGCCTTCTTCGCCGGTGCCGCCGCCTTCTTGGCCGGTGCGGCCTTCTTCGCGGGAGCTTTCTTGGCCGGAGCCTTCTTTGCAGTTGCCATGGTTGAATTCCTTTTTTGGTTGGACACTTTCACCAATGAAAAGCAGTGTCTCCATCGGCATTGCGGATGCTAAAGGAGAAGAAACGCGTTTCCAAGGGAAAAAGAGACTTTTTCATTGGGAGCTGTTGTTTTTTCAGAGGGAGAAAGCACGTTCGTTCCCCTCGGAGAGCCTTCAGTTGCGGCGCGCGGGCCATGTCGCGAGCACGACGCCGAGCAGCGCGAGCGCGAAAGCGACCACCTGCGCAGTCGCGAGGCCCTCGCCGAGCACCAGCACGCCGACCACCGCGGCGCTCACCGGCAGCATCACGGTGAAGACGCCGGCCTGTGACGCCGGCACGCTCCTCAGGCCCGTCATCCAGAGCCATACGGTCCAGATGCTCGCGGCCAGCGCGTAGACGAAGAGCAGGCTCCAGAGGCCGATCGACACGGCGCCGAAGTCGAAGCGCAGCGCGAACCAGAGGCCGAAGGGCGTCGACAGCACGAAGCCCCAGAGGTTGATCAGCGAGGAGATGCGCCTGGGTCCGAGCCGTCCGGTCAACGACTTCCCGATCACCGCGTAGGCGGCCTCGCAGAGCACCGCGCAGAACACCAGCAGGTTGCCCAGCCAGGGCATCGAGGAGGTGTTCGCGGTGCCGGCATGCGGGGCCGCCGTCGCCGGCGCGAGCGCCAACAAGCCGATGCCGAGCGCGGCGCAGGCGATCGCCAGTCCGACGCGCGCGGCGATGCGCTCGCGCAGGAAGGCCCAGCTGCCGATCGCCACCACGGCCGGGATCGAGGCCATGATCACGCCGGCCGAGACCGCGCTCGTCAAGCTGACGCCGAACAGCATGCAGATCGAGAACAGGAAGTTGCCGAGGAAGGATTCGAGGAACACGAGGCCGCGCGTGCGGCCGGTCATCGGCGGTTCCCCGGCCGGTCGCCGCAACCAGTGCGGCATCGCCAGCGCCGCGATGCCGAAGCGCAGCCACGCCAGCAGCAGGACCGGAAAGGCGGCCACCAGCGGCTTGGAGAGGGCGACATAGCTGCCGACCAGCGACATGCTCAAGGCGAGGCAGCCGTAGGCCACCAGGCGGCCGGGTGCGTGGGATGCGGAGTTCAATAGCTGATCGTTCAGAGGATTGATTTGATGATGCCCGATTCGAATGCCCGCCCCGCCTCGCCCCGCCATGTCTTCGTCTACGGCACCTTGCGCGCGGGCGGCAGCAACGACATCTCCCGCTTCTCGCCCGCGCCGGTGCGCATCGCCGATGGCGAGATCGACGGCACGCTCTACGACCTCGGCCCTTATCCGGGCGCGGTGCTGGACGGCGAGGGCAGGGTGCGGGGCGAGATCTACTGCATCGCGCCGGAGCTCGAGCGGCAGTTAGACCGGCTGGAAGAGGTCAGGCCCGACGACAGCGGCGAGTACATCAAGCGGGAGGTGCAGGTACGCGTGGCCGGCGCGCTGCTGGCCTGCCTGGTCTACGAGATCCATCCGGACCGGATCGCCGGTCGCGTCGCGATCGGTAGCGGGGACTGGTTCCGGCGAAACTGAAATGAAACACCCCCGAAGCGCCTGCGGCGCCTCCCCCCTGAAGGGGGGCGATACCGGCGGCCCGGCAAAGCCGGTTCCGCGGTATCCCTGGTATCGGACTGCGCCGGTTTCATGGGTCGCGGAAGGCGCATCGCGCCATGGACCACCGAATTTCAGCTCCCGCCCTCAACGGTTTCACGCGCGAAAAACTCGCTTCGCATTATGAAAAGAACGACTGCTGCGCCGCAATATTTTTCTCAATACGAGAAAATTAATTTTGCATTGAGAAAAGTGATTGTAAGTTGTTGATTTTGCTCATACAAAAATATGTCTTCTATAAGACATAAGAGTGGGGCTCTCGCTTAAAGTAACTTCCACGACGCGACAGCGCCACCTCTCAATCAACCCTCGGAGTGACCATGCCCCAGACCATCACAGAACAACTGAGCCGCGAACAGCAGATTGCCGCCCTCGAAAAGGATTGGGCGACCAATCCGCGCTGGAAGGGCATCAAGCGCGGCTACAGCGCGGCCGACGTCGTGCGCCTGCGCGGCTCCTTCCCGATCGAGTACACGCTGGCCCGCCGCGGTGCCGAGAAGCTGTGGGACCTGGTCAACAACGAGCCCTACGTCAACTGCCTCGGCGCCCTGACCGGCGGCCAGGCCATGCAGCAGGTGAAAGCCGGCGTCAAGGCGATCTACCTGTCGGGCTGGCAAGTCGCCGCCGACAACAACAGCTACGCCTCGATGTACCCCGACCAGTCGCTGTACCCGGTGGACTCGGTGCCGACCGTGGTCGAGCGCATCAACAACACCTTCCGCCGCGCCGACGAGATCCAGTGGTCCAAGGGCACGAACCCGGGCGACGAGGCCTATGTCGACTACTTCGCGCCGATCGTGGCCGATGCCGAAGCCGGCTTCGGCGGCGTGCTCAACGGCTTCGAACTGATGAAGGCCATGATCCGCGCCGGCGCCGGCGGCGTGCACTTCGAAGACCAGCTCGCCTCGGTCAAGAAGTGCGGCCACATGGGCGGCAAGGTGCTGGTTCCGACCACCGAAGCGGTGCAGAAGCTGATCGCCGCGCGCATGGCGGCCGACGTCTGCGGCACGCCGACGCTGGTCATCGCCCGCACCGATGCCGAAGCCGCCGACCTGCTGACCAGCGACTACGACGAGAACGACAAGCCCTTCCTGACCGGTGAGCGCACCGCCGAAGGCTTCTACAAGACCAAGAAAGGCATGGACCAGGCGATCTCGCGCGCCATCGCCTACGCCTACTACGCCGATCTGGTGTGGTGCGAGACCGGCACGCCCGACCTCGAGTTCGCCCGCAAGTTCGCCGAGGCCGTGCACAAGGTGCACCCGGGCAAGATGCTGGCCTACAACTGCTCGCCGTCCTTCAACTGGAAGAAGAACCTCGACGACGCCACGATCGCCAAGTTCCAGCGCGAACTCGGCGCCATGGGCTACAAGTACCAGTTCATCACGCTGGCCGGCATCCACTCGATGTGGTTCAACATGTTCGACCTGGCGCAGGACTACGTGAAGCGCGGCATGTCGGCCTATGTCGAGAAGGTGCAGGAGCCCGAGTTCGCGGCCCGCGACCGCGGCTACACCTTCGTGTCGCACCAGCAGGAAGTCGGCACCGGCTACTTCGACGAAGTGACCACCGTGATCCAGGGCGGCAAGTCGAGCGTCACCGCGCTGACCGGTTCGACCGAGGAAGAACAGTTCCACTAAGACCCGAGGGTCTCTGATTCATATCCCCGCGTGAGCGATCACGCGGGGATTTTTTTGTCTGCGGGCAGTGACGAGCGTGGGGGTCTCAGTCGGCGGCCATGCGAAGGTCGCGTACACCCCTGTCCAGGCGCCGGCGAAGCAGCGCACGCAGCGTGACGCCCTCGGCGTAGCCGACCAGGGTCGCGATCTGCTCCAGGCTCTTGTCGCTGGTCTTCAGCAGGTGCACCGCACGCTCGACCCGCAGGTCCTGGAAGTACGACAGCGGCGTCTTGCCGAGCACCTGCTGCATGCGGCGCGCCAGCGTGCGCTTGCTGGTGCCGGCGGCCAGCGCCGCATCGTCGAGCGAGAAGCCTTCGGCCAGCCGGCCGCGGGCCCAGCGTTCGAAGCGCTCGACGGTCGGATCCGAATGGCTCAGGTGGTCGGTGATCACGTAGGCCGACTGCGAGGGCCGCGAGTCGACGATCAGGTACTTCGCCACCAGCGTGGCCAGCTCGGGGCTGGCCTGGCGCACCAGCAGCAGCGCCATGTCGACATGGCTCAGCGCGGCACCCGCGGTCACGAAGGCGCCGGAATTCACCAGCATGCGCGACTCGTCGAGCCGCACCGCCGGGTAGCGCTGGCGGAACAGCGTCGACAGCCACCAGGTGGTGGTTGCGTTCTGGCCGTCGAGCAGGCCCGATTCGGCGAGCACGAAGGTGCCGATGCAGGCCGCGGCGATCCGGACGCCGCGCGCCGACTGCGCGCGCAGCGCGGCCGTGGCGTCCGCGATGTCGCGGCGCCGCAGCGCGGCCTGGAGCCCGTCAGGCGTCTTCTCGCCGATCGCCGGGATCACCGTCCAGTCGGGCGTGCGTGCCGGGCCGGCAGGCAGCACCGGCACGCCGAGCCCCTGCGCGGTGCGCACCTTCCGGCGCATGCCGACCAGCGCGACGTCGAAAGGCGGTCCCGCCTCCAGGCCGAGCATGCCGGCCAGTTCGTTGGCGGTGCCGAAGACGTCCTGCACCGTCGCCAGGCCGGTGTCGAACACGCCGTCGAGCGCGAGGACGTCGATTTTCATGGCAATAACGATATCAAAGATGTCAAAAATGCCAATAGGACAAAGCCGAGCCCGGGCCTAGAGTTTCATGGCAGGTCGACGCAATCCCGCGCAACCGCAGTCACAGGAGACCCTCATGATCAAGTACGCACTGTTCGCCCGCCTCGAAGCCAAGCCGGGCAAGGAAACCGAAGTCCAGCAGTTCCTCGAAGCCGGCCTGGCGATGGCGCGGGACGAGAAGACCACGCCGATCTGGTTCGCGCTGCGCCTGTCGCCGAGCACCTTCGGCATCTTCGATGCTTTCGAGGACGAGGCCGGGCGCCAGGCTCATCTGGCCGGGCCGATCGCCCAGGCCCTGATGGCGAAGGCGCCGGACCTGTTCGCCAAGCCGCCGTCGATCGAGCAGATCGACGTGCTGGGCCTGAAGAATGCCGCGCCGGCGCGTTGATCGGCGCAGCGGATAGAATCTGCGCCTCAGTCTCAGCACCCACAAGAGCGAGAAAGGCACCCTGGTTATGACACCGCGAACTACACCGCACGCAACGAGCGGTCTTTTCCCCGAAGGAAAAGGCCGGTAGGCCGCGCACGCTGGAAATCTCTCCAGCCCATGAACCAGAGCCAAGCGCGGTCCACGACCGCGCTTTTTTTATTTCTCGTCGAGGTTTTTCCATGATCCAGATCACGCTTCCCGACAACTCGCAGCGCGAGTTTCCCGGCCCGGTTTCGGTGGCCGACGTTGCCAAGGCCATCGGCCCCGGACTGGCCAAGATGACGGTGGCCGGCAAGGTCGACGGTCGGCTGGTCGATGCCAGCGACATCATCGGCCACTCCGCCAAGCTGCAGATCATCACGCCCAAGGACGACGAGGGCCTGGAGATCATCCGCCACTCGACGGCCCACCTGGTCGGCCACGCGGTGAAGCAGCTCTACCCGACGGCCAAGATGGTGATCGGCCCGGTGATCGACGAAGGCTTCTACTACGACATCTCGTATGAGCGCCCGTTCACGCCCGAGGACATGGCGGCGATCGAGGCCCGCATGCGCGAGCTGATCGCGCAGGACTACGACGTCATCAAGAAGATGACGCCGCGCGACGAGGTCATCGACGTCTTCAAGTCCCGCGGCGAGGACTACAAGCTGCGGCTGGTCGAGGACATGCCCGACGAGCAGGCCATGGGCCTCTACTACCACCAGGAATACGTCGACATGTGCCGCGGCCCGCACGTGCCGAACACGCGCTTCCTGAAGGTCTTCAAGCTCACGAAGCTGGCCGGCGCCTACTGGCGCGGCGACGCCAAGAACGAGCAGTTGCAGCGCATCTACGGCACGGCCTGGGCCGACAAGAAGCAGCTCGACGACTACATCAAGCGGATCGAGGAGGCCGAGAAGCGCGACCACCGCCGGCTCGGCAAGGAACTCGACCTGTTCCACATCGACGAGGCCGCGCCGGGCCTGGTGTTCTGGCACCCGAAGGGCTGGTCGATCTGGCAGCAGGTCGAGCAGTACATGCGCAAGATCTACCGCGAGACGGGCTACCAGGAGGTCAAGGGCCCGCAGATCCTCGACAAGAGCCTGTGGGAGAAGACGGGCCACTGGCAGAACTACCGCGAGAACATGTTCACGACGGAGTCGGAGAAGCGCGACTACGCGCTGAAACCGATGAACTGCCCGGGCCACGTGCTGATCTTCAAGTCGGACCTGCGCAGCTACCGCGACCTGCCGCTGCGCTACGGCGAGTTCGGCCAGTGCCATCGCAACGAGCCGTCGGGCGGCCTGCACGGCATCATGCGCGTGCGCGGCTTCACGCAGGACGACGGCCACGTGTTCTGCACGGAAGACCAGATCCTCGAGGAGTGCGTGGCCTACACGGCGCAGTTGCTCAAGGTGTATGCCGATTTCGGCTTCACGGACATCCTCTACAAGGTCGCGACGCGGCCCGACAACCGCATCGGTTCCGACGAGCTGTGGGACAAGGCCGAGAACGCGCTGATGGAGGCGCTGCGACGCTCGGGCGTGGAGTTCGTCATCTCGCCGGGCGAGGGCGCGTTCTACGGCCCCAAGATCGAGTACACGCTGCG
Source organism: Variovorax sp. P4_B11 (assembly GCF_056402355.1). Classification (NCBI taxonomy): domain Bacteria; kingdom Pseudomonadati; phylum Pseudomonadota; class Betaproteobacteria; order Burkholderiales; family Comamonadaceae; genus Variovorax; species Variovorax sp. P4_B11. The sequence goes on along the minus strand of NZ_JBFUHO010000004.1, from coordinate 119,874 downwards.
CGACGCGATTGGCCGCCACTGGCAGTGCGGCACGATGCAGGTCGACTTCAACATGGCCGAACGCCTGGGCGCCGAGTACGTCACGGAATCCAGCGGCCGCGCCCACCCGGTGATGCTGCACCGCGCGATCGTCGGCAGCCTCGAGCGCTTCATCGGCATGCTGATCGAACACCATGCCGGCGCGCTGCCCGCGTGGCTCGCTCCGACACAGGTGGTGGTGCTCAATATCAGCGAAAACCAGGCCGATTACGCCGCGGAAGTTGCCAAAACGCTGCAGAATCAAGGGCTTAGAGTCTCGCTCGACCTGCACAACGAAAAGATTACGTATAAAATACGGAAGCATTCGTTGCAAAAGCTTCCCTACATCCTGGTCGTAGGCGACAAGGAGAAGGAAGCTGGTGCCGTCGCAGTGCGCGCCCGGGGCAATGTTGACCTCGGTGCCATGTCGGTGGAGGCCTTCTCTCAAAAGATCGCCCACGACATCCAACACAAGCTTTGAATTCGACCGGATTCAAGGGCTGATTTTTTTGATCAGGCTGCTTGTGGGCGTGGATTCGACGGTGTTCGCTACAGAAATGTGGCAAATTGTTTGAAGGATTCTGACCATCGCTACTGCATTTCGCGACCGCCGCCACCGCGAGGAACGCCAACACCGCCTGAACCGGGAAATCATGGCCCCGGAAGTCCGCCTGATCGGGCCCGAGAACGAGCCATTGGGTGTAGTGAGTCTTGCCGAGGCTTTGCGCCTGGCTGGTGAACAAGACGTCGACCTGGTCGAAGTCGTCGCGGCGGCCAATCCGCCCGTCTGTCGGCTGATCGAGTACGGCAAGTTCAAGTACCACGAGCAGAAGAAGGCGGCCGAGGCGAAGTCGAAGCAGAAGGTCATCGAGGTCAAGGAAATCAAGTTCCGGCCCGGTACTGACGATGGTGACTACAACATCAAGATGCGCAACATCCGGCGCTTTCTTGAAGAGGGTGACAAGTGCAAGATCACGCTGCGGTTCCGCGGTCGTGAAATCACTCACCAGGAGCTCGGCCTGGCGCTGTTGCAGCGCATCCGTGACGAACTCGCCGACCTGATCGTCGTCGAGCAGTTCCCGAAGCTCGAGGGCCGGCAGATGATCATGATGATCGCGCCGGGCCGCAAGAAGGCGGGTGGGGCTGCAAAGCCGGCGGCCGAAGCCGCGCCGGCAACCGCTCCGGCGGCGGTCTGAGTCGTCGCCCGCCTGGGCGGGCCAGTTTTCGAAGGATTTCGCTGTGGCCTTCGCCCTCGGGTGAAGGCCACAGCGAGATAAAGAAGTGTCTCGGGGCCAACAAGCCCGTGGAGTTTCCGCGGCGCCTCACGAGCACAAACTAAAGGAGCATTCACATGCCCAAAATGAAGACCAAGAGCAGCGCGAAAAAACGTTTCCGCGTTCGTCCCGGTGGCACCGTCAAGCGCGGTCAAGCCTTCAAGCGTCACATCCTGACCAAGAAGACCACCAAGAACAAGCGTCACCTGCGGGGTGCAACGGCAGTTCACGAGACCAACATGGTTTCGATGGCCGCCATGTTGCCCGGCAGCGGCATTTAATCCAGACGAACAAGGAGTACACACATGCCTCGCGTCAAACGTGGTGTAACGGCTCGCGCCCGCCACAAGAAGGTTCTCGCACTCGCCAAGGGTTTCCGCGGTCGCCGCGGCAATGTCTTCCGCATCGCCAAGCAGGCGGTGATGAAGGCAGGCCAATATGCCTACCGTGACCGCCGCACCAAGAAGCGCGTGTTCCGTCAACTGTGGATCGCGCGTATCAACGCCGCCTCGCGTGAACTGGGCCTGACCTACAGCCAGTTCGCCAATGGCATCCGCAAGGCCGGAATCGAGATCGACCGCAAGATGCTGGCCGATATCGCCGTGCACGACAAGGCCGCTTTTGCCGGCATCGTGGAGCAGGTCAAGGCCAAGCTGGCTGCTTGATCCTGCAAAGCAGGTGGCGGTCTCCGGACTGCGGCCTGCGCCCACGTCAAGGGCTGGCGCTTGAAAGGGCTCCAGCCCTTTTTTCATCGCTCTTGCCCGCCCGTCTTCTTTTTGATCTCGAAGAATTTCTCCATGAACGAGTTGGACTCCCTGGTCGACACCGCACGCGCCGCCTTCGCCACAGCGTTGGTCCCGGCCGAACTCGAGAACGCGAAGGCGCAGTTCCTCGGCAAGTCCGGCCGTATCACCGAACTGATGAAGGGCATGGCGGCACTCGGCGTCGACGAGAAGAAGTCGCGCGGCGCCCAGATCAACGTTGCCAAGCAGGCGATCGAGGCCGCGCTCACCGAGCGCCGCCAGCAACTGGCCGACGACGAGCTCGCGGTGCAGCTGCGGGCCGAGGCGCTCGACGTCACGCTGCCCGGCCGGCGCCGCGTGGCCGGCGGGCTGCATCCGGTGAGCCGCACCATGGAGCGCATCGAGGCGATCTTCTCGAGCATGGGCTTCGATGTCGCCGATGGCCCCGAGATCGAGAGCGACTGGCACAGTTTCACCTCGCTCAACAACCCGCCGAACCATCCGGCGCGCTCGATGCAGGACACCTTCTACGTCGACATCGACGGCGAGGACGGCGTGCCCTACAACCTGCGCCCGCACACCAGCCCGATGCAGGTGCGCTACGCGAACCAGCACGTCAAGAAATACGCCGCGCAGTTCGAGGCCGCGGCAGCCGACACCACCGGCACCGTGAAGGCGCCCGAGATCCGCGTGATTGCGCCGGGCCGCACCTATCGCGTCGACAGCGACGCCACGCACTCGCCGATGTTCCACCAGTGCGAAGGCCTGTGGCTGGGCGAGAACGTGAGCTTCAAGGACCTGAAGGTCGTTTTCACCGATTTCTGCCGCACCTTCTTCGAGAGCGATGACCTGGTGCTGCGCTTCCGGCCCAGCTTCTTCCCCTTCACCGAGCCGAGTGCCGAAATCGACATCCAGTTCCAGCACGGCCCGCTGGCCGGCCGCTGGCTCGAGGTCGCGGGCTCGGGGCAGGTGCATCCGAACGTGGTGCGCAACATGGGGCTGGACCCCGAGCGCTACATCGGCTTCGCCTTCGGCATGGGCCCGGACCGGCTCACCATGCTGCGCTACGGCGTCAACGACCTGCGCCTGTTCTTCGACGGCGACCTGCGCTTCCTGAGCCAGTTCCAGTAAACACAGCTACAACGAGATCGACGAGATGCAATTCCCCGAGTCCTGGTTGCGCGAATTCTGCGACCCGCAGCTCAGCAGCGAAGCACTGGCCGAGACGCTCACGATGGGCGGCTTCGAGGTCGAGGAGCGCCGGCCGGTGGCGCCCCCGTTCAGCAAGGTCGTGGTCGGCGAGATCAAGGAAGCCGTCCAGCACCCGAACGCCGACCGGCTGCGCGTGTGCCAGGTCGATGCCGGGCAGGGCACCCTGCTCAGCATCGTTTGCGGTGCGCCGAACGCGCGCGTCGGCATCAAGGTGCCGCTGGCGCTGGTTGGTGCCGAACTGCCGCCGGGCGAGGACGGCAAGCCCTTCCTGATCAAGCTCGGCCAGCTGCGCGGCGTCGAGAGCCAGGGCATGCTGTGCTCGGCGCGCGAACTCAAGCTCAGCGAGGACCATGGCGGCCTGCTCGAGCTGGCCGCCGATGCACCGATCGGTGCCGACATCCGCGAGGTGCTGAAGCTCGACGATTCGCTGCTGACCCTCAAGCTGACGCCGAACCTCGCGCATGGATTGAGCGTCTACGGGATCGCGCGCGAGCTCGCGGCGCTGACCGGCGCGCCGCTCAAGAAGCCGGCGATCGCGCCGGTGAAGGCGGCCTTCGCCGACAAGCTGGCCGTGAAGGTCGAAGCGCCCGAACTGTGCGGACGCTTCTCGGGCCGCATCGTGCGCGGCGTCGACACCCAGGCCGCGACGCCGGCCTGGATGGTCGACCGGCTGGCCCGCTGCGGTCAGCGCAGCGTGACGCCGCTGGTCGACATCTCGAACTACGTGATGTTCGAGTACGGCCAGCCCAGCCACATCTTCGATCTCGACAAGATCCACGGCGGCCTCACGGTGCGCTGGGGCAAGGCCGGCGAACAGCTGAAGCTGTTGAACGGCAACACCGTCACGGTCGACGAGAAGGTCGGCGTGATCGCCGACGAGCGCGAGGTCGAGTCGCTGGCCGGCATCATGGGCGGCGACGCCACGGCGGTCTCCGACGACACCCGCAACATCTACATCGAAGCGGCCTTCTGGTGGCCCGAAAGCATCCAGGGCCGTTCGCGCCGCTTCAACTTCTCGACCGATGCCGGGCACCGCTTCGAGCGCGGCGTCGACCCGAGCCGCACCGTCGAGATCATCGAGCGCATCACGCGGCTGGTGACCGAGATCTGCGGCGGCGAGGCCGGCGCCATCGACGACCGGACGCTGCGGCTGCCCGAAGCGAAGCCGGTCACTTTGCGCGTGGCCCGTGCGGCGCGCGTGATCGGCATGCCGCTCACCCAGGCCGACTGCGCCGGCGCGCTGCGCCGCCTGTCGCTGCCGCTGGAGGAGGGCGATGGCACGCTGGTCGTGACGCCGCCGCCGCATCGTTTCGACCTGCTGATCGAGGAGGACCTGATCGAGGAGGTGGCGCGCCTCGTCGGCTATCAGAATCTCCCGACCACGCCGCCGCTGGCGCCGATCACCGCGCGGCTGCGGCCCGAGGCGGAGCGCAGCCGCTTCGCGGTGCGCTACCGGCTGGCGGACCTCGGCTACCAGGAGACCATCAACTTCAGCTTCGTCGAGGCCCACTGGGAGCAGGAGATCGCCGGCAATGCCGATCCGATCAAGCTGCTGAACCCGATCGCCAGCCAGATGAGCGTGATGCGCTCGTCGCTGCTCGGCTCGCTGCTGCAGGTGCTCAAGTTCAACCTCGACCGCAAGGCGACACAGGTGCGCGTGTTCGAGCTCGGCCGCGTGTTCCTGCGCGACGCCACGGTCGTCACCACCGACAGCACCGTCAAGGGCATCCACCAGCCGATGCGGGTGGCCGGCCTGGCCTGGGGCGATGCCGAGGAAGGGCGCTGGGAAGGCAAGGCCGAACGGGTCGATTTCTTCGACATCAAGGGCGACGTCGAGGCCTTGCTGGCCCCGCGCCTGCCGACCTTCGAGCCGGTTGAGCATCCGGCGCTGCACCCGGGACGCGCGGCGCGCGTGCTGCTCGACGGCCGCGCGATCGGTGTCGTCGGCGAGCTGCATCCGCGCTGGCGCCAGAAATGGGACTTCGCGCAGGCGCCGATCCTGTTCGAGCTGGAGCTCGATGCGGTCACGGCGCGTCCGGTGCCGGTCGCCAAGCCGGTGCCCAAGCTGCAGCCGGTCGAGCGCGACCTGGCGGTGGTGGTGGCCGAGTCGGTCACGCACGACGCGCTGATGGGCGTCATCCGCGCCGCTTCCGACGCCAGCCTGCTGAGCGAGCTTTCGCTGTTCGATATCTATCGCCCGGCGGTGGCCCGCGATGGCACGGTCGCCGGCGGCGGCCTTGCAGTGGGCGAGAAGAGCATGGCGGTTCGCCTCAGTTTCAGCAGCCACAGCGCACTGACCGACGAGCAGGTCGAAGCGGCGGTGCGCAAGATCATCGATCAACTCGGCGCCCGGCTCGGTGCCCGTCTGCGGGTATGAACGCCATGGATTTCACGCTCGAGGCCCTCGAAACACCGGCGCTGACCAAGGCGCACCTGGCCGATCTGCTGTTCGAGCAGATCGGCCTGAACAAGCGCGAGTCCAAGGACATGGTCGAAGCCTTCTTCGACCTGATCGCCAACAGCCTGATCGAGGGCACTGACGTCAAGATCTCCGGCTTCGGCAACTTCCAGATCCGCGTCAAGGCGCCGCGCCCCGGGCGCAATCCGCGCACCGGCGAGGCCATTCCGATCGGCGAGCGGCGCGTGGCGACCTTCCACGCGAGCGCCAAGCTGAAGGAACAAATTCACGGAAGCATCGGCGACGCCGCCCCACATGAGGTCGAATGGAGCCTGGGCGCCGAATAACATTGGTGCTCCGTGCGGCGGTGGAGTAACCTATGAGGTTTCGCTCGCACTGTCTTGATTTCAATGGAGAAAACCCTCCCGCCGATCCCCGTCAAACGCTACTTCACGATCGGTGAGGTGGCCGAGCTCTGTGGCGTCAAGCCGCATGTGCTGCGCTACTGGGAGCAGGAGTTCACGCAACTGCGCCCGATGAAGCGGCGCGGCAACCGGCGCTACTACCAGCACCACGAGGTGCTCATGATCCGCCGCATTCGCGACCTGCTCTACGACCAGGGCTTCACGATCAGCGGTGCGCGCAACAAGCTGCAGGAGCTGGTCCAGTCCGAGCGCGACCGCCGCAAGGCGGGCGAGATCCCGCTCGAAGGCATGGAGGCGATCGAGATCGACCAGGAGGAGTTCGACGCGGCGCTGCAGGACGACATGGAGGTGCCCGAGAGTGCCGGGGCATCCGGCCGGACCATCGATCTGTCGCAGTTGGTCCAGTTGCGGCGCGAACTGATTGAAATTCGTGAGCTGCTCGGCTCGAGTCACTGAAATCTGGCGGCTATAATTGAGAGCTTCGGTGTGTGGCGCAGCCTGGTAGCGCACTTGCATGGGGTGCAAGGGGTCGAAGGTTCGAATCCTTTCACACCGACCAAAATCGTCAGATAGATCAACGGCTTACGCCCACAAGGCGCAGGCCGTTTTTCTTTGCGCGTGACAAATCCGGTGGTTTTTGACTCGCGCGCCTCGAGCTTCAGCTTCGTGCGCACCACGCGCCACAAACGCTTGAACGATTCCTTCCCGCAAGGCCTGCCGTTCTTCGTGATGAAGAGGTAGTCGCTGGGCAGGCTGGCTGCGCCGCCGCGCCGCTTTTTCCGCAGCTCGAGCGCGCGGCTGCTGTAGGCCGCGCGGGCCGTAGGCAACATCGCGAATTTGCTGGAACTGTAGATAGAGGCGGCGCGGCATCTCTGCTGTCACGGAGATGCGCGCCTCACAAGCCTGACGAGAATCTTGGGAGTAGAAGAAATGGGGTCGTTCATTGGCGGCCTGCTGGCCGTCTTCGCCGTCGTGCTCTTCGGGGCGGGAATCGTGAGCCTGGTTCACCCGTCCTTCGCGCGAGATCGCAAGACTGGCGAAGTGCCATCGCGCAAGCGTCTCCTGCTCGGGACGATAGTGGTCCGATGCTCTGCCTGTTGGTAGCCGATGCGTTGCTTCCCGAGAATCCGAAGGGCGAGCAGGTCGCATCGGCAAAGCAACCCAAAGATGCAAAAGGCGAGCCTGCTTCAAAGGCGCAGGACACCGCCGGGCTCGAAATTCAGGAGCCCCCACCTCTCAAGCCCATCAGGTCCCCGAGCGAACTCTGGGGCTGGACCGCGAGCAGTTTCGACAGCGCATGAGCGCCGGCCTCGCCAAGGTCGAGGCCGACTGGAAGGTGGCCGAATTCGAGGTGGAGGAGGGCGACGTCAACGATCTCTGTCTTTCTGGCTCGCACCTTGGCCAAAGCGGAGGCAGTCTCGCTTTTCATTCCCACGCCGTGGGCGCAAACTCCACAGGCTGCAGCCACTGACACCAAGGTCTAGCTAGTCATGGTATTTACGTTTCCGTCTACGAGTGACTCACCACTTCGGCGGCAACTTTCTGAGCAGCACGATGCGCTCGCGCGAGACTTCGATGTAGCCACCCTTGGCCAGGTCGGTCAGCAGCCGGTTGACCATCGCCTTCGAAGCGCCCACGCGCTCGGCGATGCGCTGCTGGCTCAACGGCCCGGGCACCACGCGCAGGCCTTTGTCGTCGACCGCCAAGGCATCGAAGAGCCCCACGAGCCGGCCGTAGACGTCCACCGAAGCCAGGCGGCCCACCGTGCGCGTCAGGGTGCGCACGCGCTGCACCAGGCGCTGGATCAACTGAAACGCAAGCTCGGGCCGCTGCGCCAGCACGCGCTCGGCATCGGCCCGTGTCACGCGCGTCAGCCGCGCTCGCGTGGTGACCTGCACCGTGGCGGAGCGCAGTTCACCACTGAGCATCAGCTCGCCGAAGAGCTCACCCGCGTGCAGCGTATTGAGCTCCACCACGCGCCCGCCGTCCCCGGCCACGAACGCGCGCAGCTCGCCTTCGTGGATGAGATACATGCAGTCGGCCATGTCGCCCTCGGTCACCACCGAGGCACCAGGCTCCCAGGTACGCGTCTCGCCCAGCCGCGCCAACTCGGCCAGGAAGTCGCCGGAATTCTCTGCCCTCGACCCATCGAACATGCCTGCTCCTAGCTTGCACCTGAGGCCGGGACTGTACGGCACGGCCGGTCCGCGCATGGGATGGCGGGCCGGGCCTGGCTTTAATTCCACGCAAATGTCCACCGAGCCGTTAGTCTTGCCGACTGCGCCTTTCAAACCGTCTGCGGACCCGGAGAACCCCTCATGCCAGCGATGACCGTACCCATTCCCACCTTGCCGGTTCCGGACAACGCGGCGCAACGGGAGGCGCAGCTGTCGCTGGCCCGCACGGCCTACAACTACGTTCGAAGCTACCCCCATCTCGAGGAAGTGCCGATGTGCGCGGGCGTGCCGCCTGGCGAGGAGTTCAGCGCCGCCTACAACGCGCTGGTCGCGCAGACCAGTGCGGAGATCGCCGAGAACTTCGCCGTGAATGTGCGCAGATTGCTGGAGCATGAAATCAAGGCCGACTTGGACGTCAAGGGTGCGCTTGGCTTGCTCCTTCTCAAGATTGATGTTCAAAAGCTGGTCGAAGGCATGTTTGCAGCCGCCGTCGAGGCGGTTCAAGAAGGACCTACGGCGATTCTGAAGTCGACCTTGTTCGACATGTTGCGGCCGGACCAGCTTCAGGCCAAGGAAGAGTCGGACTACGAGAAACTGACCGCCACGCTGCCAAAGCCCCAGATGATGGCGATCGACGAAAAGGCTTGGATGCGGGGGCCAGACAGGCCCTGCGAGCAGGATTGGTTCTTCGGCTATCTGCAACTCGCCGGCTTCAACACCACCAATTTGCGCCGCGTCGCGCATGACAAGGTGACCGGCAGCAAGGCCCTGGCGTGGAGCGAGCTGAAGGCAAAAATGACGATCCCCGAGACGGTGAAAGTCCTGAGCCGAGACGGCTCCACCACTCATTCGCTGGCCGAGATGATCAGCGCCGGCAAGCTCTACGCCTGCGACTACGCCGCCCTGATCGGCGACGGGAAGCTGGAACCCAAGGAGAGCTGCCTGCACGGCAGGCACCGCTACCTGCCGTCGCCCATCGCCCTGTTCTATTGGAACGAGTCACCCCCCGAGGGCTATCCGCCGGCCTACGGGAAAGGCCAGGCCGGCGTGTTGCAGCCCATCGCGATCCAGTTGGGGCAGACCCCGGACTCAGCCATCTTCAGCCCGAACGATGTTTTCGATGCGAACGATGCCAATCATCTGAAGTGGAAAATCGCCAAGTACTTCGTCAACGTGGCCTGCGCGATTCAACACGAATCGGTCGCCCATCTCGGGGACTGCCACTTGATCATGGAGGCCGTCGCGGTGGCCACGCACCGCCAATTGGCAAAGGAACACCCGCTGTTCCAGCTGCTCGAACCGCATCTGCGGTTCACCATCAGCATCAACGATGGCGCCGCACACAACCTCATCGTCCCGGGTGGCGTGGTGGCCGCCAACGTCGGCGCCAACATCGCCTGGACGCTGCAGATGGTCAACGACGCGCGCATGGCCTGGCGCTGGGGCGAGAACAGCCCGGACAAGATCTTTTCCCTGCGCGGCGTAGACCGGCTGACGGCCTACCCGTTTCGCGACGACACGCTGCTGCTGTGGAAGGCCATCAAGGATTTCGTCGCCGGCTACGTGGCGATCTACTACACCAACGACCACGCCGTCAGTACCGACCGGGAACTCAAGGCTTGGGTGGACGAACTTGGCTCCGCCCAGTACGGCAATCTGCCGGGCTTTCCCGAGACGCTGAACACCCGTGACCAACTCGTTGAAGTCGTCGCGCAGATGATCTACACCGCAGGCCCTCTGCACGCGTCGGTCAACTACGGTCAATATCCCTTCGCGGGCTTCGCGCCCAGCGTGGCCGCGGCGATCTACAAAGCCGCGCCGACGCGCGACGACCTGATCGCTGACGAGACGAAGTGCCTGGAGTGGTTCCCGCCGCTGGACGTCGCGCTGTACACGGTGTCGTTCGTGTACCTGCTCAGCAGCATCCAGTTCGACGCGCTGGGGCACTACGCCGGCAACCCGCAATACCCGCACTTCGCGCACCGCCCGGCCCAGAAGGCTCTCGAGGCCTTTCAGGCGGCGTTGGCGCAGGCCGAGATCACGATCCACCAGCGCAACCTCGAACGGCCGATTCCCTATCTTTTCCAGTTGCCGTCCAGGGTACCCAACAGCATCAGCATCTAGCGCCGGCCGTGCGCAACCAGCGTGGCTCGTGGGTTGTCAGAGAGCCCCTGGCTGGCATCCCGGTGCCAGCATCTCGGTCGTTGCTTCGACGTCGATCACGCCTTGGCTGTGCATGACGGCCTCTCCAGCCATCACCAGCGCGCGGCCTGCCTCGCCGCCCATCCATTGCCCCTGCCTGCGCCGCGCGGCGGCGCTGTACAGCTTCAATCCCGTGGCGTCGAAGGTCACTGTCGCAGCCTGCAGCCACTCTGCCGCCCGAGCCGGTTGCCGCTTTTCGCACGCCAGGCCAGCTTCAAGCACCGCGGCCCAACCGGGCAGGTGGGGCAGGCGGGTCTTGTTCATCAGCCTGACAGTCGTTCTGGCAATCTCCAGAGCTTCGGCGACGTCCGTCGAGCCTTGCCGCGCGGCAGCCAGTGCACAACCGGCTCGGTAATAACTCATCAACCCGAACGCAGTCTTCATGCGCAGGAGCTGCGATTTTTCAAGCGCCGACCACTGTTGCGCTGCCAGCAAGACGCCTCGCGCCGGCTGGCCCTCGTAAAGCGCCAGGTTCAGATCGGCCAAGAGGATCAGGTAGTCAGCCCATTGATAGATGCTTTGAACTTGATAGCTGGCCTTGGCCTGGCCGAGCCGCCGGCCCGCGTCGGCAAGACCGCGGTGCGCCAGCAAGGCAGGCGCTGCAAAACCGACCACGCCGCAAGCCAGATACTGGTCGCCCCGTCGCAAGGCGTTCTCGACAATGCCAGGCGCTGTGGTCGAGGTCTGGGCATAGTCGCCAAGATGATTCGCCGCATTCACGCAGTAGAGTTGGGTGCCGGCCAACTCGAACGGCACCTCCGTGCATTGAGAGCCCAACCACTCCAGGACATCTTGCAGTACCGGCTGGGCTTCGGCAAACCGACCTTCGTGAGCCAGCACACAGCCGCGAATTTGCCGAACCCATCCCGTCAATTCGTTCTGCGACACCTCACTGGCCAAACGCTCGGCTTGCAGCATGATCGGTTCCGTCTTTGCGCGCGTGCCCAGGCCATCGAGGCTGACCATGTAGGCCTCCATGGTCAGGGCCCGCGCCGCATGCGCACGTGAGCCCGTGTTCAGGGCCAGCCGCGCATAGCGGGCCGCCATGTCGACCATCACGAAGGCATTGTTGCCGACCGAGCCCTGGACCACCGACCACATCGCGCCCAGCCGGGCTTGATCGCCGGGTCCGGGTACTGCGCCTGGGTCGATCTTCAGACCTCTGCACATCAGCAGGAAGCGCGAAGCCAGCGCCGCGGCCATCGCTGCCCGTGGCGACCGCGGCATGGACAGGCCGATGGCGGCCAGCACCTCGCCCAACAGGACTCGCGCCTCGTCGGTAAAGCCACTGGTGCTGAGCAGATGCGCCGCTGCGCGCTTGTGTTCGAGCGCTTCCTGCGGCGGCGCACCGATGCTCGCAGCGCGATAGACCTCTGCGGCCTCGCGGCTGTTGCCCATCGATGCCAGCATCGCGGCGAGCTTGACTTGCACATGCCGGAACCGCGCAGGGTCGGCACCGATGAGGTCCAGGCACTGTCGATACTGGCGGGAAGCGAACTCGAACGCCAGCGCGGCTGCAAAGACATCGCCCGCCTTCTCGTAGTAGACGCTGGCACGCTGGCTGTCCCCGGCACCATGGAAGTGCAACGCCAGGTGCTCCGGCTCCGAGTCCTCCTGCGCGGACAGCGCTTCGGCCAGGCGGGCGTGTATGCGGCGCAGGGCATCGGGGGCCAAGGCGTCGGCCACCGACTCGCGAATCTTGTCGTGATAGCACTCCAGCACGCGACTGTGCGCACTGACCCTTGCGGTGCGTGCGAGCCGCTCGAACAACAAGGCGTCGAGGGCTTCATGCGTCGCATCGGCGGCATCCACGGCCAACTGCGCTGCCATCGGGCGCCCTGCCACTGCCAGCACATTCAGCACATCGCGCGCCTTCGCAGGCAGCAGGCCGACGTGCCTGTCCACGGTCTGGCCCAGCGTGAGCGCGGTCGGACCGACCCCCGTCAGCCGGGCCGAGAGCGCCTGGCGAACCAGTTCACCGACGAAGAAGGGGCTGCCTCGGCCCTCGGCCGCGATCGACGCGGAGTCCGCGGTGCTGGCCGAACCGAGCAGGCGCTGCGCCAATAGCACCGAAACTGCCGGCGGCAGTGGGCCCACATGCAGAGAACGGCACTCCACCCGCGGACTTTTGGCTGCGATACCCAGGATTTGCTGCAAGTGCGCGTTGTCCTTGGCGCCTTCGCTGCGGTGCGTCGCCACCCACAGGAACGGCGTCGGTTCGGGCTGGCTCAACAGGTACTCGAAGACGACGATCGAATCGCTGTCGGTCCATTGCAGGTCGTCCACGAAGATGACCAACGGCCGCCGGTCGCGCATGCGTCCGAGCAGTTCACTCAGCGCGGCGAACGCGCGCAGCCGCAATTCCTGGAGATCGGGGATGACCTTCCTCGGCCCCTGGGCCACGGCGTCGACACGCTCGAGCACGGGGAAGAGACGGGCCAAGGCGTACATCTCGCGCGGCATCAGATCGCCGGCTTCTTCGCGCGACAGCCCGTGCAGGTGGCTGCTGAGCTCGTCCATCACCGAGTCGAAGGCCTTGAAAGGCACGCTTTCACGGTCGTAGCAGCGCCCCTCGAGCGCGACCGAGCGTCCACTGCCTCTCACCTGGTCGAGAAACGCATGCAACAACGCACTCTTGCCCATGCCCGATTCGCCGCTGACGAACATCACGACCGGACGGCCGGCCAGCATGGACGCATGGGCGGCGTGCAGCGCGGCCATTTCGCTCTCGCGTCCGAGCAGGATGTCGGCCCGGAGCGCCATGCCCCTCAGTTCCGCGTGTGCAGGGCCCGATACGGGGGCCACTTGGCCTGGCGCGTCCGCCCGGTCAAGGGCTGCCTGCACCTGGGCCGCATCGGGCCGCGCTGCGGGGTCGCGCTGCAGCAGCGCATCGCACAGCTTGGCAAGGTCGTGCGGCGCGTCCGCACACAGGCTGTGCACGCGGGGTGCGGCCTGGTGCCGTTTGAGCTCGAGCACGGCACTGAGCGGCCCTTCGAACGGCAGCCTGCCGGTCAGGGCAACGAACAACATCGAGCCGATCGCGTACAGGTCGCTGGCGGTCGTCGGAGCCGAATTCGCCGCGCTCGAAGTTTGCTCGGGTGCCAGGTAGCCGGGTGTGCCGCTGAAGCCGACTTCGACCGCCGGGCGCCCGGCCGCGCGGGCATGCCAGTCCACGACCAAGCCGAAGTCCAGGATCACGACCCGCCCGTCCTTTTGAACGAGGACGTTCGACGATTTCAGGTCCCGGTGCAGCATGCCGGCGCCATGGATCGCCACCACGCCCTGCAGCAACTGTTTCAGGGCGGCGCGCAAACGCTGCTCATCGAGCCGCCCGTCAGGGCGCACCCACTCGTTGAAGCGCTCGCCGTCGACGAGCTCCATGCTGAAGAACCAGCCCTCGTCGCTGAACAACTCGTGCAGACGGCACAGGTTCAGGTGATTCATGTCGGCCAGCGAGCGGAACTCGTTCTTCAGCCGGTAGACGCTGCCCGGGTCGAGCCAACTCAGGGTCTTGATCGCGACGGCGCTGCGCCTGAGGTCGTCATAGGCTTCAAACACCACCCCCATGCCGCCCTCGCCAATTTGGCGCAGGATGCTGAATCGGCCATCAAGCACGCTGGTTCCGGGCAGCGGTCGAAAGCCCGAGCCCAGCAACTGCGCTCCGGGGACCGGCGAGGCTTGCTGAAGCATGTCCAGAAACGACCCGCCGCGACCCTCGACCGTGAGATCGAGTCGGGCTGGTTCAATTTCTTTTGGTGACATGACGCCTTCGCAACCACCATGGAGTGCTTAAATCATTATCAATGAACATCAAGTCAATTTGTGACCAGTCACGGGGTTTTGCTACGGATTCACCCCCGCCGCCATCCTTCTCGAGGGTGCCGTGCGCCTGATCCTGGAAGCCACTGCCGCAGGTGCCGTCAAGCGCCTGGACTTCTGGGCCGCCGAACCTGTGACGATCGGGCGCTCGCCCGGCTGCCAGATCCAGATCGACGCCGACCAGGGCAGCGTGTCTCGGCTGCATGCCCAGCTCGTCCCTACCGCACGAGGCTGGGTGGTGGAGGATCACAGCAAGGTCGGAACCCTGGTGAACGGCATGAAGCTTGGGCATGGACAGCGTTGTGCGCTGCGCCTGCACGACGAGTTGCGGGTCGGACCCCTGCGCCTGCGGGTGCTTGAGCTCGGGGGCCAGATCGAGCAGACGCTGGCCACCGAGCTCAAGCTGACGGCGGTGAACTTCGCGACGCTGGACCCGCAATTGATCCTGAAGTCGGCGCTGGAACTGCCTCGCTTGTTCGGTGAGGCGCACGCCGAAGGCGAGGTGCTGCAGAAGGCTTGCGCCTTTCTGGTGCAAGTGCTCGCGCCCGTCGTCAGTTCGGCCTATGTCGTGCAAGCGCATCCGGAGCGCATCGAGTCGTCGCGCATGCTCGCAACGTACTCACTGAACGGAGAACGCGCCCCGGTGCTCAGCCGCAGGGTCATCGGCGGCGCGCTCCACCTTGACGGCTCGGTCGCCTTTTTCAACCACGCCACCTCGACCGAAATCGATGCCACCGTGCACGACACGACGCGAACGGTCGGGGCCTGCCTGATCGAGTGCAGCAGCACCGGCGAGCCCATCGTGATCTATGTCGTCGGCGAGCAAACCTTGCCGAACAACAACGCCGACATCGCTGCCGGTTACCTCAGCCTGGTCAGCACGCTCACGCGCCAGCATCTGGTGGCCCAGAGGCAGGCCCATTTGACCCAGTACTTCTCGCCCAAGGTCGTTGATCTGCTGATGCGCCCTGGCGGACGCTCGAGTGCCGAAGGCGACCCTCGTATCATGGAGGCCACCAGTCTGATCTTCGATCTTCGAGGTTTCTGCCTTTCCACCGAGGCGGCGGCGACAGACTTGCTTCGATGGCAGAAAGAACTCCGAAGCACGATGGACACCGTCTCGCGGGAAGTCTTTGCTCACGAGGGAACGGTGATCGACTACCAGGGCGATGGGTGTTTCGCCGCCTGGGGGGTGCCGTTCGAGCAACCCGGCCAGGCCCAACTGGCGGTTGACTGCGCGCTGCGGATTCTTGAGCAGTTGAAGACAACCCCTTTGCAGTCCTTGTCGTCGCCGTCCGGCCCGGTGTGTGGCATCGCCATTGCCAAGGGGCAGGTGCTGGCCGGTTCGATGACATCGAGCCGGCATTTCAAGTACGGGTTGCTGGGCACTTCGGTCAACTGCGCATCCCGTGTGGAGACGCTCACCAAACCCGGCCGACTCGACGCGCCGCTGCTCGTCACCGAAGAGGTGGCCAGGCTTCTGGACGTGACACGCACGCCATTTGTTCGGGCAGCCCGCGTGGCCTTGGCAGGCATGGAAACCCTCTTCGATGTCTACGAGGTGCTCGATCCCACACGAAGCCTGTCGTCGGCCGGCCATGCCGCACGCTGGGAGACCCTTTTGTGCATGCTGGAAGGGGTGCGCCAGCTAGCCGATCTGCAAGCGCTCCAAGCGGCGATTGGCGCGCCCGCGTGGGCAGACGATCCCCGCGTGCGCTGGCTGCAAGCACAGTGCAGACAGTTGGAAGACCCGGAGCAGCTGTCCCGGTGGGACGGCGTCGTGCGCTACGAAAAGTWGGGCGGTTGCCAGCGGAGTGGCAACCGCTCGACGGCCGACGCCAGGGCCCGCCGGTCAGTATTGAACGCAGGCGCGCCGGGCAGCTCAGGCACCGCGACCATGCCTCCATCGGTTGTTCAACCATAGGAGACTTTCATGATCACCGCCAAGACCATCCCTTCCGTCGCCAACCTCGAAGTCCTCGACGCCGGCCACGAGACCACACCCCGCGTGCCGGAAGCCTCCACGCTGATGGAAGAACTGCGCAAGGCGGTGACCCACGCGACCCAGTGGGTGGCTGGGTTCGACCCCGATCTGGCCCGCGACCGCTTCCTCGGCGAAGCCACAGATCCGGCCGACTTGGAGCGCCGCATCGTTGCCTGGGAACGCGCGCAGGAGACGCGCCGCGCGCTGCCGCCGGTGCTCTGAAGGCGCGCGGGCGCCGGCCACGGTGTTCGTGCGGCTTGGAAAACGCAAGCTCCAGAGCACGCATCAAGCCTGAGGCCTTATGGCTTGTTCTTGTTTTTTTTGATGAACCAAGGTTGCTTCAACTCCACATGGGTCCTCTCAAGGAGAGCTTGCCAATGTTCGATCGATCCCTTCGATACCTGACCACCGCCGCATGGCGGACCTCCCCACGCTACGTCGTGGCGCTGCTCGCCTGCGTTCTGTTGGCGCTTGCCTGGCGCGGTCCGACCGGGCATGTCGAGGCAGCGATGAAGCATCCTCTGCCCAACGGCGGCGCCGCATTCGTTTCGACGGATTCCCGCTTCGATTCACTGCGCAACCAGGCAGCGAGCGGCGACGAACGCTCCAACCTCGAACTCAGCAGTGCCTTGATGGACAGGTACGACCTGACGGGCGATTCGAACGACCTCTACGAGGCGCTGGAATGGGTCGACAGGCGCTGGGACGTGTCCGACCACGCGGAACAGGTCAGCCGCATCGTCGCGCAGTACTGCGGTCATCGCGTCGTGCAGTGGCATCGCCTGTGCGTGCTGGGCGAATGACCGAGACAGCGTCATGCATGCCGTACGGCTGTCCTCCTCGCCTGCGAATGATGGGCGAACGGCAGCGCTCTGCCTTCGCAGGCTCACCCCAAAAAAAAGGCTTTGTCATGGTCAAGTTGCCTACGGTTCTTCTTCTTCTTCTTCTTGTGCTTCTGCATACAGCCGCTCACTCCCAACGGCAGCTTGCGCCCATTGCGCCTCTCGACGCAGGAAAGTCGACCCCTCAACGCCTCACGTCCGTGATCTACGAGTGCGAGCGGCGCGCATTGCGGCAGCAGTTGAGGGTGGACGACACATACCGGTGCGATTACACGAAGAAGTTCTCGGAGGACCGCATGTTCGGCGGCGATTCGGGTCGCATGCGCGCATGGCTCGCGGAGCAGCGGTACTTCATCGAAGCCGAGTTGACGCCTTGATGGAGACGGGGTCGCAGGCATGAGCTTCAAGCCCGAGACCTTCATCGCGGCGAACGATCCGGGCCTCGCGCACGCGGTCGCGCGGAGCTTCCTGACGGCCGACGCCGCGGAGACGGCTGCGCGCCATCGGCGCGTGGAGCGCCTCGGCGCAAAGGCTGGAAGTCTCGCCGCATGGCGCGCCTTCTTCGCCGAGGACATCGTCGCCGAATCGGTCCTTCGCGGCTACGGCGATCGCGCGCTTTGGAGCGTCGCCGGCTACGCCACGATCGATTTCGGCGAGGCGCTGTCGTCCGGTCACGGTCTCCACGTTCACGCTGTCGCCCGGCAGCGCAGCGTCGATTTCTCGCCGATCGCGGTGACGTCCCACGCGGTCGCCCGGATGATGGCGCGCACGCTCCACCAGGCTGATCGACATCTCGTGAAGGCGACGCTGATGCCGTTCTTCCGCGCGTGGTGGGCGCAGCTCGCCAACGAGAACGTCGCCGACGAGCTGCCGGAGGGCGCCGACCTCGCGCCGGCCTTCGTCTGCGGCCTCAACCGCCTCGGGCCGGGTTCACGCTGGGCGCCGTTTACCACGGTGGATACGATGGTCCTGAGCCGAAGCTCCTAGTCCACTGAAGCATTGAATTGGCTGTGTATTCTCCCAATCAATGCGAACCTGCTGTTCAGATGGAGACGGAGCCGGTCGAACCCGACTGGGGAAGACCGGACCCGCTGCATACGCGACCTTCCTCATGAGCGCTCCTTGCGCTGGCCGCGCAGACTTTGGGTCCCCCGGCGTCATGCGTCCGGGCGAGGCATCTGGCGCGCATCGGGCAACACACGGACGCGCACCGCCTCATCACGGCCTCGCAGGCGCGCATTGAGCGACGCCAGGCCGGTTGCCGAAACCCCGGCGTGCCGGAACACCGCGTCCGAGACGATGGCCTCGCAGCCGACGTCCCTTGTCAACTGCTGAAGCCTGGAGGCCACGTTCAACGCGTCCCCCAACGCCGTGAACGTCACGTGCTCGCGGAAGCCGATCTCACCCATGACCGCGCGGCCGCAATGCACCCCGATGCCAAATCGTATGGGCTGCTGCAACTGAGGTTCGAGCGCCTCGTTCAGCGCCGCGATATTCATCGCGACCAGTGGAACCGCGCTCAGCGCCTGGCGGCATGCGGTGGCAGGCTCGGTATCCAGACCGAATATGGCGAGGACCCCGTCGCCCAGGAACTGGTTTGGCAGCCCGCCTTGCTGCACCACGGCGGCGCAGGCCGCACCCAGGAAACGACTGACGAAGAACAGGCTGTCGAACGGCAATTGCACCGCTGCGAGCCGTGTGGAATCACGCATGTCCACGAACATGAACGCGCCGAATCGCTCTTGCGGCATGGCGCCCCATCGGCTCCCCTGCTGGAAGGCCGCGGATGCCGCCGGCGGTACCAGGGGCCACACGGCAAGATCGGCTTTCGGACGCAACTGGCATGCGAGCCGCACGTATCGCCAATCAGCGCCGAGCCGCTCCAGCACGCGCCGTTCCGCCTCCGCTGGCGCCGGGAGCGCCACATCACTGACCACGCGCACCTGGCACAACGAGCATCGGGCGCGGCCCCCGCAGGCGCTCGCGTGGGGTATGCCAGCCATCCGGCTTGCCTCCAACACCGAAAATCCGAATGGCACATGGACTTGCCTTCCCTCCGGATAGCGCACGCAAAATCGCCCATTCCTGCGCTCCCACAGCGCACGCATCACTCGCGCCGAGAGCACCAGCAGCAGCGCGCCACCATCGAAGAGAAAGAAGTCATTGCGCAAATCGACGAGCCAGCGATTTTGCGCTGCCGTCCCGACGACAGTCTGCGCCAGTGCTTGCCCGCGCCAGTCCGAGTTCTGGGCCAGCGCCATCACCTCGCGGCCGCCTTGCAGATAGCCCAGCAAGGCAAGCACCGGCAATAGCACTGCCGCGCTCAGCAGCACACTGCGCCAAGCCCCGAACCATGGTTTCAAACGCAACCAGAACCAGATGCCGTAGCACCCATGCAGCCACGCAACCACGAGCAGCATCAGCTGCACCCAGCCGAACGCTGGCTGAGCGATCCAGAGCGAGTACAGCAGTTGGGCATAGCCCTTGTTCAAGCCAAACTCGGCAAAGGCGATTCGCGTGTTCACGAGGTGGTTGGCAAGCAGCGGCGGAATGCACAAGCCCAGAGTGAGCTGCGCCACCTCGTTCGGAGTCCAATGCAGCGAGCGCCGTTCATACAGCGCCCATAGGCCCAGGAAGAAGTGCATGACCAGGGCGCTGTACAGGAAGGTCGTGCCAAGCCACCCCTGCCAGACGAACTTCTGCACCAACAGGCCTCGCTCGAGCCAAGCGAGAGAGGCATTGCCGAGCGAATGATTCAGCAGGTGAGTCCCGATATAGCCAAACAGCACGAGCCCGCTCGCCAGCCGAACCGAGCGCGCTCCGGCCGGGCGCAGGGTTCGGAGAAGTCTGAAGCCTGGCATGGTGCCCCCGCGCGAATTATGCGGCAGCGCCGGCCGCGCCGCTGCACGGGAGCGAGCGACGCAGACCGGCCGCGACGGACTCCGGCCGGCCTGCGTGAACGCGTCACTGCGTGGCGCCGCCCGAGGCCGAGGGTTCCTCAGCGGCCACCAGCCGAGACGCGCCGCCATTTGTCGCCCGCGCTTTGGCGTAGCGCTGCGGGCGCTCTTCGTTGAGCCTCAGGCCGGTTTCGTCGTTCGCGAGCATGTCGCCCGTTCGGATCGCTTCGACCAATTCGGCCTTGACCTGAGCGCGGGTCTTCCCCGCCGCCACAACCTGCGCACGGTAGAGTTGCGGGTGCTCCTCGTTGACCCTCAGCCCGCTCTCGTCATTGGCCATGATGTCGCCCGTTCGGATCGCGTCGGCCAGTTCCGTTCTAACCTGTGCGCGCGTCTTGCCCTCTGCGACAACCGGGGCAGGATAGCCCCGCGGATTCAACTCCCTGAGGGTCAAGCCGCTTTCGCCCGAGGCGAGCATGTTGCCCGTTCGCATCGCTTCGGCCAGCTCGGCCTTGACCTGCGCGCGCGTCATGCCCCCTTCGGCATGGACTGCTGCGCCGAGTGCAGCGAGAAGGAACAAAGTGCCAGTGGCGCGAGCGAACTGCCAGCGGCCAGGCGCGTCGCGTCTTGTCGCGCACGCGCTTGCACATTGAAGCGTTCGAGCATCGCCGTCGTTGGCCTGGAGTTGCGGACCGGCAACTGCCGAGCCGGCTTGGGGGACAGATTTTGGATCGAATGTACGCATGCTGATCTCCTGGGTTGAGCGGCACCGCCTGTGCCGTGGTTGAGGCCTCTCAGCCTCTTGATGCAGTACGGCGGCGATCCGCGGAATATTCCTGGCTGATCAACGGCGACCCATGCCCTCGCATGCATTGCTCCTGAAAGCGTGAACAACTACCGGAAACGACTTGAAGAGGCTGCTTCCTGTGCAGTTGCGCGGTTGGAGCGGGAACGGAACAGAACTTTCAGCACGCATGACGGATCGAAAACCCGACGCACGCCCGGAATAACCCGGCGCCCGGCCCCGTCATGCAAGGAAGAAACCCATGATGGATCGCACCCGCAAATTCGAGGCCGCAACCTTGATGCATCTTCCTGCCGCCTACAACTTGGCGCGCTGGTTGCTGCGCGACGCGCAGCAGGCCGAAGACGCAGTGCAGGAGGCCTACTTGCGCGCCTTGCGCTTTTTCGACGATCTGCGCGGCGAAGATGCCAGACCCTGGTTGATGGGCATCGTGCGCAACGCCTGCTACGACTGCATGCGCGAACGGCGCCGTCTGGGCGATCAGATCGAGTTCGACGAAATGCGCGACAGCGAAACCACCGGTCTGGCCACGGCTGCGTGGCCGGACAGCAGCATCGATCCTGCCGACCTGTGGGACAAGCATGTCCTCGGCAAGCGCGTCAATGCGGCGATCGAGGCGCTTGCACCGGCGTTCCGCGAAGTGATCGTGCTGCGCGAGTTGGAGGAGATGTCGTATGAGGACATCGCGCGGGTCGCCGGCATCCCGCTCGGAACGGTGATGTCACGCCTGTCGCGCGCCCGTGCCCTGCTGCGCGAGGCGCTGCGGCCCGAGCATGGAACCACAATTGCAGCAAGGAGGCGCGATGCGAACGCATGAAGACGACGCCCTCGGGACGCTGATCCGGAGCGAGGCCACCCGGTACGCACCACCTGCCGGGTTGACTGGCCGCATCCTGGCCCGAGTGCGGACAGCGGCCGCGCCGACGCCGACACCTCCCGCAGCGAGTCCGGTCGCGGCGCGCTGGCGTCGCTGGCTGGAGGCGGCGGCCGTATACGGCGCCGGCGCCGCGACCGCCTGGGGCATTGCTTTCAGTCTGCTCGTGGTGCCCGCGCAGGACCTGACGCGCGATGCCGTGATGGCCAGCCACGTCCGCTCACTGATGGGGTCTCACTTGGTGGACGTTGCCTCGTCCGACCATCACACCGTCAAACCGTGGTTTGCCGGCAAGCTCGACTTCTCCCCGCCGATCATCGACCTCGCGGCCGAAGGCTTCCCGCTGACTGGCGGCCGGCTCGACTACCTGGACGGTCGGGCTGTCGCTGCGCTGGTCTATCAGGCCGGACCGCACGTCATCAACCTGTTCGTCTGGCCGACGCCTGACAGCGAGTCAGTCCCACCCGAATTGCTCGTGCGACAGGGCTATAACATCGTGCACTGGCGACAGGCCGGAATGCAGGCCTGGGCCGTATCAGACATGAATGCTGCGGAGTTGCAAACCTTCACGGGGCTGGTACGCAAGCGCCTGGCAGCGCCCGACGCCGGATAGTAGCCCCGGGGGCGAGCTGTTTTCTGCCGCGGGCGACCGGCCCAGGTCACGGCGCTGCCGAGTCGCTCGTCTTCGCATCGCGCCATCGGCCGGCTACAAACGAGCCAGCGAGCAGCGACAGGTAAGTGCCCAGCAGGGCTCGACGCCATGCAGCGAGCGCCGCCGCACGAGGGCGCGTCTCTGCCGCATGTGTCACAAGGATGGCTGCGCGAGGCTCGATGCTGCGGCTCATGCGGATGAACCCCGCAGCCGAGAGCAGCGGCACCACAACGAGAATCGCGGCCAATACGAGCCGGGCGCGGCGCAACGGAACCCGATGACGCGCCGTGATCCACAGGCCCAGGCAACCATGCACCCAGCCTGGCGCGAGCAGCGCGATCTGCCAACCCTGCGTGCCGCCCGAGATCAGTCCGGCGATGATCTTTTCGTAACTCGGCTCGAATGCGTAGAAGGACGTCGCTAGCCGCGTGTTCACGGCGTGGCCGATCAGCAGCAAAGGAAGGCTGAAGCCCGACCACAGACGAAGCCATTCCGTGGCCGGCAAATGCCATTCGCGGCGTTGGTAGATCGTGCGCAATGCAAGCGCAAAGTGCAGCGCGAACGCACCGTACAGTGCCGCTGTGCCCGGCGTGCTTTGCCACAGCCGGATCGACAAGCGCAACCCGGCCTCCGCGAGCGGCAACGAGACGATGCCCAGCATGTGATTGAACAGGTGCAGCGAGATGTAGCTCATGAGCACCACGCCCGAACCCAGGCGCAGGTGATGGGCGGTCAAGGTCATATGCGAGTCCTGTTGTCAACACACATGAAGCGATGACTGCGCCCGAACGGAATCTATTCCGCAGGCGAGTGCGCACTCGCGCAAAAAGGCGGGAATAAATCTCTGCCTTGCTTCGTATTGCCTTTGCAACGACCTTCAACCCATTGACAGGAGCAGTTCATGAATACGTACGATCCGGGCCGACGTCGCGCCCTCAGTTGTCTATCCGCATGGGGCGGCGCAGCCGTCGTCTGGACCGTGAGCGGCGGCATACCGCGCGCCCTGGGTGCAACCGGTACTGGCATGCCGCCAGGCGCTACGCGCGGTGCACTGACCTTCGTTCAGATCAGCGACACCCACATCGGCTTCCACAAAGAGGCCAACCCCGATGTCGTTGGCAGCCTGCGCCACGCCATCGCCGACATCAATGCGCTGCCTCAGGCTCCTGCATTCGTCGTGCATACGGGCGATGTCAGCCACTTGTCAAAACCCGAGGAATTCGGCAGCGCCAAGGAAATCCTCAAGGAGATTCGCGTCGACCGCGTCCATACCGTACCGGGTGAGCACGACACGATCGACGATGGTGTCACCGGCTACCTGAAGTTCTTCGACCACGACGGCAAGGGCCGCGCCTGGTACAGCTTCGATCAGGGCGGCGTGCACTTCATCGGGCTGAACAATGTGCTCAACTTCAAGGCAGGCATGTTGGCCGCACTGGGCGACGAGCAACTGGCGTGGCTCAAGAGCGATCTCGCCGGTGTCTCGCGCTCGACGCCGATCGTCGTCATGGCGCACATACCGCTCTGGACGATTTGGGAACCTTGGGGCTGGGGCACGGCCGATTCTGCCCAGGCGCTTGCGCTTCTGCGCCCTTACGGATCGGTCACGGTCCTCAACGGGCATATTCACCAGGTGCTGCAAAAAGTCGAGGGCAGCGTTGCGCTGCACACGGCGATGTCGCTCGCCTATCCGTTGCCCACGCCAGGCCAGGAGGGGATTGGCGAGCCCGGCCCGGTCAAAGTCCCCGCCGGTGAGCTCGGCAAGCTGCTCGGCACTCGGCAAATCAGCCTGGTCCGCGGCAAGAGCGAGCTTGCCATGGTCGACCGGCCCCTCGAAGGCTGAGCCCATCCCGACTTTATCTCACGACCAATTCGAGGAGCCACGCCATGTTCGATCAACTCAGTCTGAATCGTTGGGGCGCACTGTTTGCGCTGGTCGCTTGCGGCGCGTTGAGTCCTTCGGCTGGCCTTGCGGCCGACGCCGCGACGACCGTCGACGTCAGCAAGTTCGTCTTCGGGCCCAAGGAGATCACGATTGCGCCCGGATCCAAAGTGCGCTGGGTCAATCACGACGAGGTGCCACACACTGTTGCCAGCGCGCCGGGCCAGGACAAGGTCATCGCCTCGAAAGCGATGGACACCGACGATCGGTACGAGGTTACCTTTTCAATGGAAGGCGACTACGCCTACTACTGCACCGTGCATCCGTTCATGACCGGCGTCGTCCACGTGCACAAGCCATAGATGGCCCCGGGGGGCCGCTTGGGCCAGTTGTTCGGCAGCCTTCTGTCGAATTCGCTCGGGACGGTAGGCGGCGAGTCTCGGCCTGGATCGGAAGTTTGTCACCCCCTCCAGCTCGTCTTCACGATCAACGTGGATGGTCATTTCCAGAAAGCCGGCTTCGATCCGACCCTCATCGCTGAATGCCACGGCTCGATTCCATCGCTGCGGTGTCTGAACGGCGGCAGGGCCAGTATCTGGAGTGTCGACGAAGTTGAACTCGAGATCGATCGACTGGAGCAGGTCTTTTTCGAATTGCTCCATGTCCGGGTCTTTGGTCTTAGGCATCGAGAGCCTCCTTCAGCTTCATCAGGGTTGCGGCGGGGATGTTGTCGAACTTGGCCTTCACGTAGACGAGCAGCAACACCAGATCGCCGCGCTCTTTGCGGGTGAAATAGATCACACGGGCACCACCGCGCTTGCCCATGCCGGGACGGGTCCAGCGCACCTTGCGCAACGCGCTGGTGCCCTTGATCACGTCGCCGGCTTCGGTGTTCTCAGCGATCCAGGACACGAAATCCAGACGCTCTTCCTGGCGGCGTACCCTTCGGACAGACAGTCTGCCGGCGCTGGTAGAGCTTGCTTCGGCGCCCGCCCATCAAGGACGGTTCCTCGATGCCGGCGACTGTCCCGATTTCAGCGCTTGCGTTGCCACTTTTGTGGGCACAGCGTCGCGACGGCCGACTGGTAACGGGTTGCAACGAAGCGCCCATGCTTTTCCACAGGCTTGTCCACCGCCACGGTGGAGAACCCGCCACTCAGGATTCGGCGCCATCCACGCGATGCCGCTGCGAAGTTGTGCACATTTGTATTACATGTGGCGATGGGCAACCGCGGAAGGAGATCTGGCACCAAGGTGCCGCCCGCGGCAAGACCAGCCTCAGGTCTGCCGCTCCTCGACCCTGCACGGGCCAACGACTCACCAAAACCGCCACCACGAGCGTCGACTGACAGGTATTTTCTCCAGCGGGGCTGACAGCGTCGTAGCCATGCTGAAGCGGCGTCTCGCTTCGGCTTCGAGAGCTTGGGCAGCTCTGCGCGCTTCGCTGTCACCGTGGAGTCCCTGAAGGCGGAGCGCCTTAGCGTGCTCGAAGAGTTCTTCGTCCGAGAGATCGCCTGTCTGGGTCATGCTTTCATTCTGTCGCACGATGCGAGCAGAGCAAATATTGACCGCGTCGCTTTTTCCTCAGATCTGGGTAAATGTCACAAAATGTCACTGAACACGTCGCCGCAAGATTCGGGCTACGCCTTCCGTGGCGCATCGGCCGGTTCCAGGACAGTGCCGCGCCTGGCGTGGCGCAGAGACCTGACAAACGCGCCCCCAGGGGTCGAGGGTTCGAATCCTTTCACACGACCAAAATCGTCAGATAGATCAACGGCTTACGCCCACAAGGCGCAGGCCGTTTTTCTTTGCGCGGGACGAATCCGGGGGGCGCTTGATAACGCAGTCGAGGAGGCTGGCTCAATCCCGGGTGACCCATGCGACCAGCGCATTGAGCGCGAGCCACAGCACCCCGGCTCCCAGCAGCGCCAGGGTGGCCGCCGTCAATCCGACGGCGCGTGCGCTGCCTTGCACTGTCGAAGGGGCAGTGACTTTCATGGCGATTCGATGGTCCCGATGGTGTGAATCATGGTGCGAACTCCTTGCCGCTGAAGCGCTTGTATGGTGCGCGCGCCACGGGTGGGAGGGCTTGCGCTGGATCAAGCTTGCGGGAAGCAGCGTTCCCTTGACGCGCATCAAGCCGATGCGCGCGTCGACTGCCAAGCTCCCATGTTCGAAGGAGCGGCGATGACCATTGGATTGCTCGACGGGACGGGCGCGAGGCCGGCATGAGCGCCGCGCCGGGCCGCCCCAAGCAAGCTCGCACCGCAGTGCGCAGCACGGAGCTTGCCCTATGAGCCCGGCCCCACCGGTGCCGGTCGATCCCTGGTTGTCCGGGACGGTGGCGATGGACGTCGCACTGGCCTCGCACGCGTCCGCCGACTCGATCGCCGCCCGTCAGGCACGCCGCCTGGGCGAATTGCTCGCCGCGGCGAGGCTGCGGTCGCCGCTGTACTGCCGCCTGCTGGCGGGCCGTGACCTGGGCAGCCTGCGCCTCGGGGACCTGCCGGTGATGCACAAGGCCGATCTGATGCAGTGCTTCGACGAATGGGTGGCCGACCCCGGTCTCCGGCTGGACGACATGCGCCGCTTCGTGGCCGACCGGCAGCGCATCGCCGAACCCTTCCTCGGTCGCTACGTGGTGTGGGAGAGCTCGGGAAGCAGCGGCGATCCCGGGATCTTCGTGCAGGATGCAACGGCGATGGCGGTCTACGATGCGCTCGAGGCGCTGCGGCGGCCGGCCCTGCGGCCGCTGCAACGCCTGCTGGACCCGTGGGGGCTGGCCGATCGCATGGCCTTCGTCGGCGCGACCGGCGGCCACTTCGCGAGCACGGTGTCGATCGAGCGCCTCCGCCGTCTCAATCCGGCCATGTCGGTGCGCATGCGCAGCATCTCCTTCCTGCAGCCGGTCGACGGCATCGTGGCGGAACTGAACGCCTTCGCCCCGACCGTCATCGCCACCTATCCCAGCGCGGCCGTGCTGCTGGCCGAGGAACGGATGGGCGGGCGCCTGAGCGTGACGCTGGGCGAGATGTGGACCGGCGGCGAAGAGCTGTCGCAGGCCAAGCGCGAGTTCGTGAAGCGGGCCTTCGGCTGCCCCGTGGCCAACAGCTACGGCGCGTCGGAGTTCCTGTCCCTGGCGTCCGAGTGCCAGCACGGTCACCTGCATCTCAACAGCGACTGGGCGATTCTCGAGCCGGTGGACGCACGGGGCCGAGCCGTTGCGCCCGGCGAGGCGGCAGCGACGACGCTGCTGACCAACCTGGCGAACCACGTGCAGCCCCTGATCCGCTACGACCTGGGCGATCGCGTCACGGTGCAGGAACGCGCATGCCCGTGCGGCTCCTGCCTGCCCGTGATCGAAGTGCAGGGCCGCAGCGAGGACACCCTGCATCTGGGCCGCGCCAGTTCGGGCCCGGTCAGCGTGCTCCCGCTGGCGCTGAGCACGATGCTGGAAGAGGAGGCCGGCCTGTTCGACTTCCAACTCGTGCAGGAGGGGCCGTGCAAGCTGCTCCTGCGCACGGGCCTGTCCGGTGCCGAGGCCGAACTCGCGCTGCAGCGGGCGCGCCGGGTGCTCGGCGACTTCCTCGAATCCCTGGGCGCGGTGGGGGTGCACGTCCATTGCCGCAGCGGCGAACCCGGCCACGCCGGCCGCAGCGGCAAGGTGCTGCGCGTGGTTGCGGCGCCGGACCGGATATCAGGGTCCGGTGCCACTTGAATCCGCTCAGGGCAGCAGCACCGCCGCGCCCTGCAGCCGGCCGGCCCGCAGATCCGCCATCGCTTCGTTGGCCTGCTCCAGCGGGTAGGTGGCGACGTGGACCTGCGGTGGACGCGAGCGCACCAGCGCAAGGAATTCATGGGCGTCGGCGCGTGTGAGATTGGCCACCGAGACCAGCTCGCGCTCCTCCCAGAGCAGGCGGTACGGGAAAGCGGGGATGTCGCTCATGTGGATGCCGCCGCACACCACCCGCCCGCCTTTGCGAACCGCCCGCAAGGCCGTCGGCACCAGTTCGCCGGCGGGCGCGAAGATGATCGCGGCGTCCAGTGCCTCGGGTGGAATCTCGTCCGATCCTCCCGACCACGCGGCGCCGAGGCTGCGGGCGAAGGCCTGGCTTTCGGTGTCTCCCGGCCGCGTGAACGCGAAGACCCGGCGCCCCTGGCCGACGGCCACCTGCGCGATCAGGTGGGCGGCGGCGCCGAAGCCGTAGAGGCCAAGGCGCGCGCCGCTGCCGGCCGCCTTCAGGCAGCGCCATCCGATCAGGCCGGCGCACAGCAGGGGCGCGATCCGGGCCGGCTGCTGCGTCAGCCGGCCCAGAGGCAGGCAGAAATCGGCCTCCGCGAGGACGTGGCTCGCGAAGCCGCCGTCGCGGTGGTAGCCGGTGAAGCGCGGGGTGTCGCAGAGGTTTTCCCGGCCCTCGGCGCAGAAGGCGCAATGCCCGCAGCTGTGGCCGAGCCAGGGCACGCCGACCCGGTCGCCGACGCGATGCCCCTGGACGCCCGCGCCGAGCGCCTCGACCTCGCCGACGATCTCATGGCCCGGCACGATCGGCATCAGGGGCAGCGGCAAGTCGCCGTCGACCACGTGCAGGTCGGTGCGGCAGACCGCGCAGGCCAGCACGCGAAGTCGCAGCTCGCCGGCCGCAGGCTCCGGCAGCGGGCGATGTTCCAGTTTCAGTGCCTGCCCGACGGCATGAAGCACCATCGCGCGCATCGCCGTCGTCCTCAGGGCATGTACTTGCCGCCGTTGATCGACAGCGTGACGCCGGTGATGAAGCCGGCATCGTCCGCCGCGAGAAAGACCACCGCACGCGCAATCTCGGCGGTCGTCGCCAGGCGTCCGGCCGGAACGGACTTCAGGATCTGCGCCAGCACCTCCGGCGGCACGTCGCCGACCATCGACGTGTCCGTGTAGCCGGGGGCGATGACGTTGGCCGTGATGTTGCGCGACGCCCCCTCGAGCGCCAGCGATTTCGTGAAACCGATCAGGCCGGCCTTGGTGGCCGCGTAGTTGCATTGGCCGGCCTGGCCCGAGAGCCCGTTGACCGAACCCATGCTCACGATGCGGCCGAAGCGGCGCTCCCGCATGCCGTCGATCACCGCGCGGCACATGTTGAAGCAACCGCCCAGGTTGATGTCGAGCACCTCGCGCCATTGCTCGAAGCTCATCTTGTGCAGCATGGCGTCGCGCGTGATGCCGGCGTTGTTGACCAGCACCTCGACCGGGCCGAGTTCGGCCTCGACCCGCGCCACCCCGTCGCGGCAGGCGGCCGGGTCGGCCACGTTCCAGGCAAAGGCGGGAATGCCGGTCCGCGAGGCGAATATTTGTGCGGCTTCGGCGTGAGTGCCGTAGTTGGCCGCAACGCGGTAGCCCGCGGCGAGCAGGGCCTCCGCCGTGGCGGCACCGATGCCGGCCGTCCCTCCGGTGACGAGTGCGACGCGCGTGGTCATTCCGGCTTCCTTTCAGCGGTTGGAAGGCGCACGGCGCCCATGAGCCCACTCTAAGGTGCGGGGGCGGCGCCGGGCTTGCGCTGGATCAAGCGCTGCGAAGGTGCGTCAGGGCTATCGCGACAGGACGTAGCGGCCCGGTGCGTCGCAGACCGGCGCCAGGCCGCGTCGGGCGTCGCCCATGCGTGGCGGCTTGCGGCGCGCTCCCGAGTGGTCGGCCAGCCAGGCCTGCAAGGCCGGCCACCAGGAGCCTTCGATACGCTGCGCACCGGCCTCGTAGGCCTCCGGCGGAACATAGGGGGCACCCGCCGCGCGGCGCAGGAGCTGGTAGCCGCGGTGCGGGTGCCCGGGTTCGCTCACGATGCCCGCGTTGTGTCCGCCATCGGTGAGGACGAAGGAGATGTCGGTATCGCACAGCAGGTTCAGCTTGTAGACCGAAGGCCAGGGCGCGACATGGTCGGTGCGGGTGCCGACGGCAAAGATCGGCGCCTTGATGTCCCCGAGCGAGACCGGGCGACCCTTCACCCGGAAGCGGCCCTCCGCCAGGTCGTTCTCGAGGAACAGGCTGCGCAGGTAATCGGCGTGCATCCGGTAGGGCATGCGCGTGCCGTCGGCGTTCCACGCCATCAGGTCGGTCATCGGCGCCCGCTCTCCCAGGAGGTAGTTGTGCACCATGGGCGTCCAGATGAGATCGACGGCGCGCAGCAGGGCGAAGGCACCGGCCATCTGGCTGGAATCGAGGTAGCCCTGGCGCGCCATGACGTCTTCCAGGAAGGTCAGCTGGCTTTCGTCGATGAACAGGCCGAGCTCGCCCGGTTCGGTGAAGTCGGTCTGCGCGGCCAGCAGCGTCACCGAGGCCAGGCGCTTGTCGTGGTCGCGTGCCATCGCGGCCGCCCCGATGGCGAGCAGCGTCCCGCCGAGGCAGTAGCCGAGCGCGTGGATGCGCTGGGCGGGAACGATCGCCTCGACGGCATCGAGGCTTGCCATCAGGCCCTGGGCCAGGTAGTCCTCGATGCCCAGGTCGGCATCCGCGGCCTCGGGGTTCTTCCAGGAGATCGCGAACACCGTGTGGCCCTTGTCGACCAGGTAGCGGATCAGCGAGTTGTGCGGGGACAGGTCGAGGATGTAGAACTTCATGATCCACGCGCTCATGATCAGCACCGGTTCGGGGTGCACGGTCGGCGTGGTCGGCGCGTACTGGATGAGTTCCATGAGGCGATTGCGCAGCACGACCTTGCCCGGCGTGCAGGCCACGCGCTGGCCGGGAACGAAGTCCTCGGCGCCTTTCGGCGGCAGGTGCTGGAGATTTCGCTGCAGGTCGTCGGCCCAGTTCTGTGCCCCTTGCAGCAGGTTCATGCCCGCGCTGGCCACGGTCCGCCGCAGGGCCAGGGGATGGGTGGCGAGCGAATTCGCCGGCGAGAGCAGCAGCTGCAGCTGCTGCGCCGCGAAGGCGACCACCCGCCCGTGGTGGCGCTCCACGCCGGGCACGCCTTCCGTGAGGTCCCGCAGAGACTGCTCGCCGGCGCGGAAGGCCTGCCGGTAGATGCTGAACGGCCACTCGTCCCAGCAACGATCTGCGAGGCGAGGGTCGTACGCGCGGGCGGGCGGGTGCGCCGGAGCCTGCTCGGTGCCCTGGCCTTCCATTCGCAGTGCATTCAGCCACGGTCGCAGCATGAGAACCTGGGCGCTGCGGGCAGGCTGCGCCGCCAGGTGGATGGCCCAGTCCGACCAGGCCAGCAGCAACGAAGCGGGCGAGAGTCCCCGCGTCCACTTGGCTATGGCGGCGTGCAGCGTGCGGTCCAGTTCGTCCTTCGGGTCATTCATTCAGGGGTCCTTGGTTTCGGGCCTTGCCAGGCCTTCGGCCCGCGCCTCGTCCGGAGTCTGCCGGATCGCGTGCCGCTTGCGATTTGACGCCGCGCAAGGAAAGTTGCCGTCGACGACGCTAATGTCCTCGCATGCCGGCGATGGCCCTGAAAGGATCTTTCATGCAAACACCGAAGACGATATTGCTGCACCTGGACAGTTCTGCGCGTGCGGCGGAACGGGTCAGGGTCGCGCGGCAACTGGCAGAGGCTTTCGACGCCGAAGTCACGGGCCTGCCTTGCACGACTTCGGCGCTGATGCGCTATCCGTACGCGCTGGAGGGCGCGGGGCAGGCCATGGCGATCATGCAGGAGCTCGACCAGGCGTGCCGCGACAAGGCGCATGCGATCTTCACGGAGGCCGCCGGTGGCTCGCCCCGCCTTCACTGGTCCGAGCCCTTGAGCGATGCGCCCTGGGGTTTCGCCCGGCGCGCTCTGTATGCCGACCTGATGATCCTGGGTCAGCGCGACCCCGATGATCCCGCGGCCGACGAGTTGCCTGTCGACTTCCTGCCGAGCACGCTGGTCCAGAGCGGCCGTCCTGCGTTGTTGCTGCCCTATGTGGGACCGGTGAGCGCCGTCGGGCGCAGCGTGCTGATCGCGTGGAAGGAGACACGCGAGAGCGCGCGTGCGGTATCGGCCGCGATGCCGTGGCTGGTCCGTGCGGATTCCGTGCGGGCGGTCAGCTATGGCAACGCCGCCGAGGCGTCGCTGCGCAGCCTGCAGGCCTATCTGAAGGCCCAGGGCGTGGCCGCCGAGGTGCATTCCGGGGGGCCGGAGGTCAGCGATGTCGGAGAGCACCTGCTGTCGACGGCCGCCGAAACGAATGCGGACCTGCTCGTGATGGGGTGCTACGGCCACAGCCGGGCGCGCGAATGGGTGATGGGCGGGGCCACGCGCTCGATCTTCCAATCCATGACGCTGCCGGTGCTGATGTCGCACTGAGCGCGATACAGGACTCGCGGCGACCGGTCAGCGGGCGCTGCCCCGCGGGGGCTGCCGTGCCGGCACCGACCAGGCGGGGCGCTCCGTGCGCTGGGTCTCGATGACGACGAGGTAGCGTCCGGGGTCCTCGACCGGCGTCTGCGCGGCGGGCAGCACCCATGGCGTCGCGCCTTCCGAACTGGCCTGCAGGTAGTCCGCATCCAGCACGCCGAAACGGTCGAGCAGGCGGTTCAGGCTCGCGGGAATGCGTACGCAACCCTTTGATTGCACGCTTCCGAGGCGCTGTTCCAGCCGGTCGGGATCGGTGGCGTGCATCTGGAGCCGCATCATGCTCGTCCCGCCGCGTCCCCAGAGGCGCTCGGCCTCCTGCCAGCCGAAATCGAAGACCCGCATGCCGGCCGCTCCGTAGCCCCGGATACCGTTCTCGTTGCGGGTGCCTTCGGCGCGGAAGTCGGGATTCGACAGCGTGTGCTCGAAGACGCCGAGGGGCGTCTGGAAGTGATCGAACTCGCCGCCGCGGCCCGTCGAAACCGGCGAAGCACCGATCAACTCGGGTGCGCTGTCGGCGGCCAGCCAGAAGATGAAGATGGCCTGGACCCTCGGGCTGCGGTCGACCAGCGCCAGGTACTGCGCGGGGGCCGCTTGGATGCCGGCGCTGGCCAGGGCGTCGAGCGCCCGTGCGCCGTAGCGCTGCGATTCTTCGGCAGGAACCTCGAGCCGCCGGTCGACCTGGTCGCTGTAGGCGGCGCGAAGTTCCAGCGGCCCGGTGGTGGCGCAGGCCGTCGTCAGGCCGAAGGACAGGGCGAAGAGCAGGGCACGCTTCAATTCCGTTCCGGTGCAGGCAGGAAGGTCCGTACGAAGTCCAGCGAGGAAACCACGCCGGCGATACCGTTGCGATCGGTCACGATCACGTGATGGATCCCGCGCTCGACCATCAGCGCCGCGACCATGGCCACCGGCGTCTCGGCGTCGACGACGATCGGCTTGTAGTTGCACATCTGCCAGGCGCGGGTGGCGGCGGCATCCCGTCCCTGGGCGTGGAATCCGACCAGGTCCGTGGCGCTGATCACGCCGATGGCCTCGTCCCGCGGCGGCTCCAGCACCGGCACCCATTGCAGGTGCTTGCTCGTCAGGAGCGCTTCAACCTGCGCCACGCTGTCGTCCATCGCGACGCTGATCACCGGACGCCGCATCAGGGAAGAAATGACGGTGCTCATGAAATTCCTCCTTGGGTAGGACACCTCAGGGCGACATTAGTTCGGACGAGGGCGCCTGCGCTTGATCGGGCGCAAGCGAGCCCGCCGCGCCGGGCGTGCCGATGCCACCGGCATCGGCTTCGACCACGGCGGCGCGCATGGCGTCGTCCACGGTTTCGAGTGCGACGAAGCGCATCGTGGCGCGTGCGCTCTCGGGAACTTCGCGCAAATCCTTGAGATTGCGCGCGGGCAGCAGCACGGTCGAGATGCCGGCGCGCTGCGCCGCCAGCACCTTCTCCTTGACGCCGCCGATCGGCAGCACCAGGCCCCGAAGGCTGATCTCTCCCGTCATCGCCACGTCGTGCCGGACCGGGCGGTCGGTGAACAGCGACGCCAGCGCAATGAACATCGCGACGCCGGCGCTCGGCCCGTCCTTCGGTATGGCGCCGGCCGGAATGTGCAGATGGACGTCGATGTCCTCGAAGCCCCCGGCCGCGATGCCCAGGGCGGCGGCACGGGCCTTGACCAGGGTGAGCGCGGCCTGCGCGCTTTCCTTCATCACCTCGCCCAGTTGCCCGGTGAGGCTCAGCTTGCCTTTTCCCGGCACGCGGGTGGCTTCGATGAAGAGGATGTCGCCGCCGGCCGGCGTCCAGGCCAGCCCGGTGGCGACCCCGGTGACGCTGGTGCGCAGGGCGAGCTCGCGCTCGAACCTGGCCGGGCCGAGGATGGGATCCAGGTCGGTGGCGTCGATGCGCACCGCGGCGGTCGACCCGTCGGCCACCTTCATCGCCGCATGGCGCATGGCGCGGCCGATCTCCCGCTCGAGTTGCCGCACGCCGGCCTCGCGGGTGTAGTCGGCGATGATGGCCTTCAGCGCGGCGGTGCTCAGTTCGCACTGGCCTTCCTTGAGCCCGTTGGCTTCGCGCTGGCGCAGCACCAGGTAGGTCTTGGCGATCTGCAGCTTCTCCTCCTGCGTGTAGCCGGGGAGGTCGATCACTTCCATGCGGTCGCGCACGGGCGGCGGGACGTTGTCGATCACGTTGGCCGTGGTGATGAACACGACGCGGCTGAGATCGAAGGGCACGCCGAGGTAGTTGTCCCTGAAGCTGTTGTTCTGCTCCGGGTCGAGCACCTCGAGCAGCGCGGCGGACGGGTCGCCGTGCGCGCTGGCGCCGAGCTTGTCGACTTCGTCGAGCATCATGACGCAGTCGCGCGCGCGGGCCCGGCGCAGACCCTGGACGATGGTTCCGGGCAGGGCGCCGATGTAGGTTCGGCGATGGCCACGGATCTCGGCCTCGTCGTGGACGCCGCCGAGCGACACCCGGACGAAGGGTCGCTGGATCGCCCGTGCGATGCTCTGGCCGAGCGAGGTCTTGCCGACGCCCGGCGGCCCGACGAAGCAGAGGATCGGCGCGCGGCCTTCGGGGTTGAGCTTTCGCACGGCCAGAAACTCGAGGATGCGCTGCTTCACCCTTTCGAGGCCGAAGTGATCGGCTTCCAGCGTCCGGCGGGCGGCGGCCAGGTCGATCGGCGTCGCGGCCGCGATCGTCCATGGCAGGTCGACCAGGCATTCGAGGTAGGTTCGCAGCATCGAATACTCGCCCGAGGCGTCAGGCATGCCGCGCAGCCGGTCCAGCTCCTTGCGCGCGTGAGCCTCCGTGTCGGCCGGCATGCCGGCCTTGGCGATCGCCGCATCGAGCTGCGCCATGTCCTCGGCGTTGCCGCCGCCTTCGCCGAGCGCGTTCTGGATCGTCTTCATCTGCTCGCGCAGCAGGAACTTGCGTTGGTGGTCGTCCAGCTGTTCCTTGGTGCGCTCGCCGATTTCCTTCGAAAGGCGCAGGACCTCGAGCCGGTGCGCCAGCAGCTTCAGCAGCCGGGCGACCCGTTCGGCCGGCGCGATGGTCTCGAGCAGCACCTGCTTCTCGCGCACCTCGGCATCGATCACGCTGGCCGTGATGTCGGCCAGCGCCGAGGGGCCGCGGGTCGTCTGCAGCGCGTGCACCAGTTCGGCCGGCACGCTGGGCAGGAAGGACATGAGCGCGACGGCACGCTCGCGCAGCTGGAGCGCCAGCGCCTCGGCCTCGGCCGACTCGTCGGCGACCTCCTCGATGAGCGCGATCCTTGCCGCGAGGAAGGGATGGCCCTCGACCGGGGCGATCATCCGGAAGCGCTGGATGCCCTGGCACACCGCGTGGTGCTGTCCTTCCTCCGGCTCGAAATGATGGACCACCCGCGCGAGGGTGCCGACGGCACAGAGCCCGTCGAAGCCGGGGTCGTCGTCGGCGGGCTCCTTCTGCAGCACGATGCCCACCGCGGTGCCGCCCTCGAGCGCGTGCCGGAGCGCGGCGATCGACTTCTCGCGCCCCAGGCTGACGGCCGTCAGCACGTGCGGGAACATCACCAGGTTGCGCATGGGAATCAGGGCCACCACGTCCGCAGGCAGCGCGAGCGGTGGCTGCTCGGGCGGGGTCGACGGGCCGGAGGCGGCGGGTGGTGTCATCGCGATTTCTCCTGCGTGAACCTGCGGGAATGAAGCCGACGGTAGGGCGGCCGCAGAGGCCGCGGCTTGATCGTGCGCAAGCGGCGTTGACAGCGCGGCGGCCCTCCTTGTAGCGTACCGGATTTGCGCTGGATCAAGTCTGCGCCGCGGACCTTGCGCAATGCTTGAAAGATGACCGCTCGACGCTTCGATGTCTGCAATGGCGATGCCGACGGCCTGTGCGCGACGCTTCAGTGGCGGCTGCACCAGCCAGCGTCCGCGCAGCTGCTGACGGGCCTGAAACGCGAGATCACGCTGGTGGAGCGGGTCAGTGCCCAAGCGGGCGACGAAGTCAACGTCTTCGATCTGTCGATGTCGCGCAACCGCGAGTCGGTGCAGCGTCTGCTGGGTGCCGGTGTGCGGGTTCGCTATTTCGATCACCACGCGGTGCAGGACATCCCCTCGCACCCGCTCTTCGAGCCGCATATCGACTGCGCCGACGACGTCTGCACCAGCTTGCTGGTCGACCGGCATCTGGGCGGCGCGTTTCGGGCCTGGGCACTGGTCGGTGCCTACGGCGACAACCTCGCGGCGGTGGCCGATCGCCTGGCGCTCCATGCCAGCTTCGAACCCGGCACCGGCGCGCTGCTGCGACGGCTCGGGGAGGCGATCAACTACAACGCCTACGGCGACGACGAGCGCGACGTGCACATCGCGCCGCAGCGCCTGTACGCCCTCATGGCGCGCTACCCGGACCCGCTCGACATGCTGGCGCACGAGGCGGTGGTCGACGAGATCGACGCCGTGCGCCATGCCGATCTGCGGCAGGCCCTCGATGTTCCGCCGGCCTGGCAGGACGACGGCGGCAGCGTGCATGTCCTGTCCGACGCGCCGTGGAGTCGTCGCGTGCTCGGCTGTCTCGCCAACGAACTGGCGAATGCCGATCCGCGGCGAGCGCATGCGGTGCTCAAGCAGCAGGGCAAGGGTTACGCGGTGAGCGTGCGCGCACCGCTCGAGGCGCCATCGGGGGCCCATGAGTTCTGCAGCCGATTCGGTGGCGGCGGGCGGGCGCGGGCGGCCGGCATCGACGCCCTCCCGCCGGAGGAACTGACCCGCTTCGTTTGCGCCTTCGCGACGGCGCGGTGGGGCAGCGTGAGGTCGCGCGAGACGCAGGCCTGACAGGCACCGGGCGGTCGCCGCCGCACGGGTTAGACCCGGCCGTCGAGATCGCATCGCATGCGGAGTCGGGCCCGTTGCGCGGTGCCGGTCCTGGTGGCGAGATGAATACTAATTTCTGGATAGAACTAGTATCAAGCGGTAATCTTCGGTAAAGTCCCTTCATGCACCTCCTGCGACCAGTAGGGAGGGACTTCCGAGGAGGTACGCCGTTCTCTCGTGATCTGCGTGAACAGGCCGGCCCTGCTGCGGCTGTTCCCGACACCCTTCAACCCGACCCGCGCGACCTCGTCGCCCGGGCCTGTGCGCTTCTTGCCCAGGAATCCGACGCCTGGCGAGAGCGACAGCGTGCCGATCTGTTGCCGGGGAGTGGACGTTGATCTGCCCTTCGTGCGCCTTTGTGAATTCGGAGAGCGCGCGTTTTTGCGGCGGCTGTGGCGTGCTTCTGGACTTCGCCGCGCAACGCTCCGACGGCGAGCGACGGCAGATCACGGTGTTGACCTGCGATGTGGTGGGGTCGACCGCCCTGTCGCAGACGCTCGACCCCGAGGACCTGCACGAAATGCTCGCCGACTTCCAACGGGTCTGCCAGGAGACGGCCGAGCGCTACGACGGCTACATCTCGCAGTTTCTCGGCGACGGCGTCCAGATCTATTTCGGCTTTCCCCGCGCGCACGAGGACGATGCCCGGCGGGCCGTGAGTTGCGGGCTCGAGATCCTGCAGGGGACGGAGCAGCTGAACCAGGCCGCGGCGCGTTCCTCGGGGGCGCCGCTGCGGGTTCGCGTGGGCGCGGACACCGGTCGGGTGGTGGTCAGCCCGGTCGGCACCGGGGCCCGCCGCGAGAACATCGCGATGGGCGACGCTCCCAACATCGCCTCGCGCGTGCAGGCCCTCGCGGAGCCCGACACGCTGTGGGTCACCGACGCCACATGGCGGATCGCCCATGAGCACTTCCAGGGCGAGCCGCGGGGCGTCCACGCGCTGAGGGGCGTGTCGGCGCCGGTCCACCTCTGGCGCGTCACCCGGGCCGGCGGCGTCGTCCCGGGCCTCGAGCGGGTCGACCTGCTGACGCTCTACGTCGGGCGCGGCCACGAGCATGCCCTGCTTGCAGCGCACTGGACGGCGGCCCGGTCTGGTGCTGCGCGCTTCGTCACCGTACGCGGCGAACCAGGCATCGGCAAGTCGCGATTGGTGGCCGAGTTCAGAGGTCAGGTGGCGACCGCGGAAACCACGGTGCTGGCCGTTCGTTGCACGCAGTATGCGAAGAACAGCGCCTTCCTGCCGGTCATCGAACTGCTCGAGCGCGTGCTGGCGCTCGATGGCGCAACCGACGCGCCCGAGCGCCTGGACCGCATCGACCAGCAACTCGGGGTGCTCGGCATCGGGGCTGCGGACGCGGCGCCGCTGCTGGCGGCGTTGCTGTCGATTCCGGTCGACGACCGCTACCCGCCGCTGGAGCTGTCGCCCACGCGCCGCCGCGTGCGAACGATCGAGACCCTGGTCGCCGTCATCGAGGCCATCGCCTCGAGAAGGCCCACCATGTTCGTGGCCGAGGATCTGCACTGGGCCGATCCCTCCACGCTCGAAGTGCTCGATCTGCTGGTGGCCCGGGCCCGGCGACTGCCGCTGCTCGGCCTTTTCACCGCCCGTCCCGAGTTCGAGCCGGCCTGGCCGGACGACGAGGCGACGCCGCTGGTCGAGGTCTCGCGGCTCGACCATGCCGAGGTCGAGGCGGTGGTTCGCCACGTCGCCCATGGGAAGCCGGTTCCGGGCGACGTGATCCGCGAGATCATCCAGCGTTGCGACGGCGTGCCGCTGTTCATCGAGGAGGTGGCGCGTGCCGTGATCGAGGCGGGCGTGCTGCAGGAGAACGAATTCTCGTGGGCACTCACCGGCGCGCTGCCGCTGGACCTGATCCCGGCCAGCGTCGACGCCTCGCTGATGGCGCGGATCGATCGGCTGGGCGACGCGCGCGGCACCGCGCAACTCGCAGCGACGATCGGGCGCGAGTTCACCTATGCGCAGCTGCGCGCCGTCAGCGAGCGCACAGAGAACGAACTGAGCGAGGACCTCCAGCGCATCCTGGCCGCGGGCCTGGCCTGGAAGGTCTCCGCCACGTCGCCGACCACCTTCGTCTTCAAGCATGCGCTGGTGCAGATGGCGGCCTACGAGTCGCTRCTGCGATCGACGCGCCAGCGCTTCCACGAGCGGATCGCGCGTGTGCTGCTTTCCGATTTCGGCGGCGAGGTGGCGCTGCGACCCGAGATCGTGGCCCGCCACCTGTCAGGCGCCGGCCATCACGCCGAGGCCAGCGACCACTGGTTTGCCGCCGGTCAGCGCGCCCTGACGCGGATGGCGGTTCCCGAGGCGCACGGACACTTCACCCGGGCGCTCGACGGCCTGGCCAAGCTGCCGACTTCGGACGAGGTGCTGACCAAGGAGCTGGATCTCCAGATCGCGATCGCACCGACGCTGATGACACTGTACGGATGGGCCTCGCCGACGGTGGCGCAGGCCTGCGAGCGCGCGCGCAGCCTGAGCCACCAGCTCGAACGGCCCGACAAGCTCTACGAACCGATCTGGGGCCTGTGGACCAACCTGTTCGTGGGCGGCCAGCTGGACCGCGCCCTCGAGACCGCGAACGAGGCGCTGTCGATGGCACTGGCGAGCGGCGTGCCGATGCTGGAAGTGACGGGCCGGCATGCGGTCTCCTACACCCGCTACTACCGGGGGGAGTGGACCGAGTGCATCGAGCATGCGCAGGCCGGCATCGCGCTCTACGCGCTGGACCAGGAACGGGCGCTCACCAACACCTTCCAGATCAGCTCCACCGTCAATCTGGTGGCGGGGCTGGCCAGCAGCTTGTGGATGATGGGTCACCAGGACCGGGGCCTGGCGGAACTCGACCGCATGATCGCGATGGCGCGCGAGCTGGACCATCCTTCGGCGCTCAGCAATGCGCTCGGCGTCGCCTGCTACATGCTGACCTTCCACCACGACCCGCCGCGGATGCTCGGCCATGCCTCGGAAGTGAAGAGCTTCGCCCGCGCGGAAGGATGGGAGCTCTGGTATGCCGTCGGGGTGATGAGCAGTGGCTGGGCGCGCCTGCGCCTGGGCGACCGCGCCGACGGGCTGAGGGAGTTGTTCGAAGGCGTCGCGCTGTTCCGGGCCACGCGCTCCGATCTCATGGGGCCGACCGTCGCCGTGATCCACGCCGAAGGGCTGCGCGCTGCCGGCCGCGACGACGAGGCGCTCGAGATGCTGGCCGCCACCGCCGAGACCGCCCGTCGGGGCCACGTCGGCGTGCTGCTGCCGGACGTCCACCGGCTGATGGGCGAAATCCATCAGCAGGCCGGTGCGCTGGCGCAGGCCGAGGCCGCCTTCGAGCTGGCCCTGGAGACGGCCCGCGCGCAGCAGGCCCTGTCGCTGGAACTGCGGGCGGCGATGTCCTGCCATGGCCTGCTGGCGAAGACCGGGCGGGATGCCGAGGGCGTCGCGCTGGTGCGGCAGTGCTACGAGCGCTTCACCGACAGTTTCGATCAGCCCGAGCTGCGCGCGGCGCGCGCAGTGCTCGAAGGCGGCGACCACTGACATGGGTGCATCGCCGGGTCCGGTGGCTTTCGACACCTTGCGCCCGGAGGTGGCGGCCGGCACGCCGCTCGATGTCTGGTGGCAGCTATCGCCCGCGCACCCGAGCCACCGGCTGGAGGTCGAGCGGCGCGTCAACGGCGTGCAGAAGACGCCGGTACGGGCGTGGCCCGACAGCCAGCGGTCGGATGCCGGCTCGCAGCGCTTCCGCGCGCTGCTGCCGCCCTGCGAAGTCGGCGACACGGTGGAGTACACGCCCGTGCTGTCCCGCGCCGGCCTGGTGGTCGCCGAGCTTCCGGTGCGTCGCGTGCGCGGCGTGCCGCCGCCGCCCGCCGCCCCTGGCGACGCCGCGCCGTCACCGGCCTCCGTGTCGGCCACCGGCACGGTGCCGCGCTACGACTGGGGCGCGGATTTCCTGGGGGCCTTCACGGTCCAGCTCGCGAAGCCGCCCGAATCGTTCGGGCCCGCGCCGGATGGGCTGCACATCACCTTCTACATCGCCTCGGGCGAGATCCATGGTCCGCGGATCAACGCCCGGATCCGGGGCGAGGGCGGCGACTGGATGCTGGTGCGCCGCGATGGCGT
The DNA here is from genome assembly GCF_056402355.1 of Variovorax sp. P4_B11. Taxonomy (NCBI): domain Bacteria; kingdom Pseudomonadati; phylum Pseudomonadota; class Betaproteobacteria; order Burkholderiales; family Comamonadaceae; genus Variovorax; species Variovorax sp. P4_B11. Next base: position 78,393 of record NZ_JBFUHO010000004.1, on the reverse strand, counting down.
GGGTGTTGCCGACGTGCGCATCACCTACGAAACCGACGATGGCGCACTGCTGCTGTCGCGCTACTACGGCATCTTCGATCTCGGACCCGGCGGCTACGAGCGCGCCTTGCGCAACGAATACGACCCGCTGCCCCCGCTGGTGCTGGCGCCGCAGTTCGTCACCTCGCACCCCGATTGGCTGTGGCTGAACCGGCTGCAGTGCCTCGCGGTCGGCCGGGTCACGATGGCCGACCTGCTGGTCCGCTTCGATCTCTATGCAATTCGGGTCGGGCAGCCGCTGCCGTCCTCGGGGCTGCCGCGCGCACCCGACAGCGCCTCCTGATTCACACCGGTTCTCGAGCACAACAAACAAGGAGTTGACATGGCCGACAACAACCAACAGGTTCCATGGACCGACGAGCAGTGGGCTCGGGTGCGCAAGACGATCCAGGAGGAGGCGGCGCGGGCTCGCGTCGCCGCGAATTTCCTGCCCCTGGTCGGGCCGCTGCCGGGCAGCGCCGACTACGTGACGGCCGACACCCTCAGCTACGGGGACGACAAGAATCCGAAGCTGCAGATCGAGGACAAGACGACGGTCCAGCTGCCGACGCTGCAGGTGCGCGTGTTCCTGCGCGGCGCGCAGATGGCGGACCCGGACATGGAGAGCGCCTTGCAGTTGTTCCGGCGTGCGGCAAATATCCTGGCGCGGCTGGAGGACAACATCGTGTTCGGCGGCCTCGCCGGAGCGGGCAAAGTGCCTCCGAGGGCGTCGCCGGTGGCCCAGGTGCTGGGTGGCCAGCTGACCAACGGCCTGCTGCAGGCCAATCCCCCGGAGATGGCGCATATCGTCGGCCCGAAGACCAAGGACGACCGACTGGTGCGCGCCGTATCGGCCTGCATTGGCGACCTCGAGGCCGACGGCCACTTCGGGCCTTTTGCGGTGGTGTTCGGCCATGGTTTCTTCACCGAGGTCCAGACACCCGATCCCGGCTCCCTGGTGCTGCCGCAGGATCGCATCATTCCGTTCCTCGGCGGCGGGCCGCTGCTGCGCACGTCGACGCTGCCCGCGGAGTCTGGCGTGGTGGTGGCGTTGGGGGCCGCGCCGGTCGAACTCGTGGTCGCGACCGACGTTTCACTCAACTTCCTGCAGGTCACCGACGAGCCGCAGTTCGTGTTCCGCGTCTACGAGAAGATCCTGCTGCGCATCAAGGAGGCCAAGGCGGTCAAGGTGATCCGCGTCAAGGGCAGCACGCCTTACGACCCGGGAAAGGTCGTGTTGCCGGAAGAAGAGAATAAGCAGTCCTGAGATGAAGCCTGAAAAGGTCGTCATCCTCGGCGGTGGCGTGGCCGGCATGAGCGCGGCCCACGAGCTGATCGAGCGCGGATTCGAGGTGGTCGTGCTCGAGCGCCGCGACATCGCGGGCGGCAAGGCGCGCAGCATTCCGGTGAGCGACAACGACGACGGCGGCGCCGGCCACGAGCTGGCCGACCGCGGCGTGGCCGACATCGAGCACCGCCTGCCCGGCGAGCATGGCTTCCGCTTCTTTCCGGGCTTCTACAAGCACGTGGTCGACACCATGCGGCGCATCCCGTCCTACGACGGACGCCCGGTGGCGGACCATCTGGTGGCGACCACGCGCGTCGGCTTCACGCAGTACGACCAGCCGAACTTCGAGGTGCCGGCCAACTTTCCGCAGACGCCGGGCGATGCCGCAACGGTGCTGCGCGACATCCTGCTCGCCTTTGGCCCGATCACCGGACTCACGCCCGACGACCTGGCCTTCTTCGGCTCGCGGATCTGGCAGATCATGACCTCGTGCGAGCAGCGCCGCCTCGACGAATACGAGGGCATCAGCTGGTGGGATTTCATTGGCGCGGAGCAACGCTCGACCGCCTACAAGAAGTTTCTCGGCGATGGCATCACGCGTTCGCTGGTGGCGGCCAAGGCGAGGCGTGCCAGTGCGCGAACCATCGGCGACATCTTCACGCAGCTGATGCTGACCATCGTCAACCCGACGGGCGGATCGACCGACCGGGTGCTGGACGGCCCGACCAACCTGATCTGGATCGACCCCTGGCTCAGCTGGCTGCAGTCGCACGGCGTGCAGTACCACTTCAATACCGAGGTCGAGCAGATCCTCTGCGCGGGCGACAAGGTGAGCGGCATCGTCGTGTCGGAGAAGGGCGTGCGCACCGTCGTCCAAGGCGACCATTACATCGCCGCCGTGCCGCTGGAACGCATGGCCGTGCTGGTCAACGACGACCTGCTGGCCGCCGACCCCTCGCTCGCCAACCTGCGCACGCTGGCGCCGAACGTCGAATGGATGAACGGCGTGCAGTACTACCTGTACCGCGACGTGCCCGAGGTGCATGGCCACGTGATCCACATCGACAGCGAGTGGGCGTTGACCAGCATTTCCCAATTCCCGTTCTGGCGCAGCGTGGTGCCGACGATGCTCGCCTGCGGGCACGTCAAGGACATCATCTCGGTCGATGTCTCCGATTGGACCGCACCGGGGCCGGACGGGCGGCCTGCCATGCAGTGCTCGCGCGAAGAAGTGGCCCGCGAGACCTGGCGCCAGTTGAAGCGCTCGCTCAACACCGAGCAGGAGATCCTGCGCGATGAAGACCTGCATTCCTGGTTCCTGGACTCGGACACCGCGCCCGATCCCACGCGCCCCGGCTTTCTCGCCAACGCCGAGCCGCTGCTGGTGAACCTGGTCGACACCTGGGCCCTGCGGCCCAACGCCGCCACCGGCCTGTCGAACCTGTTCCTGGCCTCCGACTACGTGCGCACGCACACCGATCTGGCGACGATGGAGGGGGCCAACGAGGCGGCGCGGCGGGCGGTCAATTCGCTGCTCGATGCGGTGGCCTTCGCCGGCCCGCGCTGCGAGGTCTGGCCGCTGCAGGAAGTGGAAGTGCTGACGCCCTGGCGACTGCACGATGCCGCACGCCACCGGGCCGGGCTGCCCTGGGATGCCTCGCTCACGCAAGTGGCCTTGCAGGCGCTGCGCGCGGCGTCGCCGCTGCTCGACCAGGTGCGCCCGCTGATGGCGGCGATGACCCCGTTCGCGACGCCGGTGGCCGATGCGCTCGATGCCGCCGACCAGGGGGTACAGGGATCCGGCGCTGCCTTCGGTGCCGATCCGGCGGTCCGGAAGGGGTCCGCCTACGTGCCGGCGCCGCTTGAAAACGCATTGCGGGTCACCGACCGCGTGCCCGGCATCGGCGACGTGACGGGCCCGGGCGGCTTCGTCGAACGGCTGGCCTGGTACCGCGGCCTGATCGCCGAGACGCTGGAGTCCGGCGTGCCCGACTGGGAACCGCAAACCCACCTGTATGCGCTGGTGAAGGATTTCATGTCGCGCTCGGGCAAGGGCCTGCGGCCGGCCCTGTGCATCGCCACCACGCGTGCATTGGGGGGGCGTGCCGAGCATGCGCTGCCCGCCGCCGCCGGCATCGAGATGCTGCACAACGCCTTTCTCGTCCACGACGACATTGAAGACGGCAGCGAGTCCCGGCGCGGCGTGCCCACCATGCACCGCCGGGCCGGCATTCCGCTGGCCGTCAACACGGGCGATGCGATGAATGCGCTGGCGATGCGGCTGGTGCGCCGCAGCGGCGCCTTCGTCCGGCCGGCCGGCGCCTTGCGCATCCTGGACGAGATCGACCACATGCTGATGGAGACGCTCGAGGGCCAGGCGATGGAACTCGGCTGGGTGCGCGACAACGACCTCACGGTCGGCACCGACGACTACCTGCGTCTGGCGCTGAAGAAGACGGCCTGGTACAGCTTCATCCATCCCTTGCGGATCGGTGCGCTGGTGGCCGACCCCGAGGATCCGAAGCTCGACCGCTTCGACCGCTTCGGCTACCTGCTCGGCCTGGCCTTCCAGATCACCGACGACGTGCTCAACCTGAGCGGGGACGAGGCGCGCTACGGCAAGGAGATCGACGGCGACCTGTGGGAGGGCAAGCGGACGCTGGTGCTGACGCATGCGCTGTCGCACGCCAGCCGGATCGAGCGCGACTGGATGAGCGGTTTCCTGGCCCGCCCGCGCGAGCGCCGGCTGCCGCGAGAGGTCTTGCGGCTGCACGACATCGTGACGGGGACGGGCAGCATCGAATGGGCGCGGCAATCCGCGGTCGCCCTGGCCGAGGCGGCGGCGCGGGAGTTCGATGTCTCGGCCTTTGCCGGCGCCGCGCCGGGCCCCGACCTGGACTGGCTGCGCGCCAGCATCGGCTACCTGGTGCAGCGCGATTCGTAGCGTGGCGCTTCTTTCGGCTCGGCGGTCAGGCCAGGCCGTGGGGACGGATCGCTCAGCGCAGCGTGCCGTTCAGGTAGGGCTCGGGATCGACCGCCACGCCCTGCTTGCGGATCTCGAAATGCAGCTTCACGCGGTCGGCGTCGCTGTTGCCGATCTCGGCGATCTTCTGGCCCTGGCGCACCACGTCCTTTTCCTTGACCAGGATGGTCTTCGCATGGGCGTAGGCGGTCAGGTAGGTGTCGTTGTGCTGGACGATGACCATGTTGCCGTAGCCGCGCAGTTCGCCGCCTACATAGACCACGCGGCCGTCGGCGGCAGCGAGCACCGGGTCGCCCAGGTTGCCCGCGATGTCCACTCCCTTGTTGCGCGTGCCGTCGAAGCCGGAGAGCGTGCGGCCCGGGGCCGGACGGATGAAGAGGGCCTGCGGCTTTGGCGGCGTCGCGGCCGGCGGGGCCGCCTGGCCGGAGGGCGGCAGGGGGTAGAAGGGCGGACTCGGGCCCTTCGGCGGCGTCGTACAGGCCGTCAGGGCGACGATCGCAACGGTGGTGGCCGCCCTGGCGGTGGCGCGAGAGAGAGGATTCTGAATGTGCATAGCCTTTTTTTGGAACGTAGTCGCGGCGAAGGGTTCCCCGGCGCGTGACCGGAGCGCAGTTTTAGCATGCGGCGGCGGCAGTGGGTGCGACCATCCGTTGCAGCAGCGGCTGGCGGGCCAGCACGGCCTCGCGCGGCCCCGCTTCGACGACCCGGCCGGGCTGCTGCTCATCCCAGGGCGTCCGCGCTACTTCTGCGGTATCGGCGTGGCGCGATCGATGGGCACCGCGGTGACTGCGTTCTTGGGCGAGCCGTCGATCAGCAGGTCGGAGTAGGTCAGGTAGACCAGCGTGTTGCGCTTCGCGTCGACCATGCGCACCACGCGCAGCCGCTTGAAGAGCACCGACAGCCGTTCGCTGTAGACCTCCTCGCGCTTGGGCAGCGGCTGGGTCACGCTGACCGGGCCCACCTGGCGGCAGGCGATCGAGGCCTCGGACTTGTCTTCGGCCAGGCCGAGCGCGCCCGAGACGCCGCCGGTCTTGGCGCGCGAGACGTAGCAGGTCACGCCGCTGACCTTCGGATCGTCGTAGGCCTCGACCACGATCTTGTGGTCGGGGCCGATCAACTTGAAGGCGGTGTCGACCTCGCCGACCTGCTCGGCGCCGGCGATCGTGGCGGCGAATGCCGCACAAAGGAAGATCGGCGACCGCAGCCAGTGCTTCATACGATGTCCACCGTATGAACGCGGTCGAAGCTGCCGCGCCGGCGGTCCTCGAAGTAGCGCTGCAGTGCCTCGCGCACCGTGCGGAAGGCGATCTCCTCCCATGGAATCTCGTCTTCCTTGAACAGCCGCGCCTCGAGGGTCTCGTGGCCCGGATCGAAGCGCTCGCTCAGCAGCCGGGCGCGATAGAAGAGGTGGACCTGGCCGACGCGCACCACGCTCATCACGGCGAACAGGCCTTCCATCTCGTACTCGGCGCCGGCCTCTTCGTCGGTCTCGCGCGCCGCACCCTGCTCGGTGGACTCGCCGAGCTCCATGAAGCCGGCCGGCAGGGTCCACTTGCCCCAGCGCGGTTCGATGTTGCGCTTGCACAGCAGCACGCGGTCGCCGAGCACGGGAATGGTGCCGACCACGTTGAGCGGGTTCTCGTAGTGGATCGTGTCGCAGGCCGGGCAGACCGCGCGCTCCTTGGTGTCGCCGTCGTCCGGGATGCGGTAGACGACGGCGGTGCCGCAGTTCTTGCAGTGCTTGATGGGGACGCGCAGGATCATTGCATCAGGCCGCCCGCCGGGCCGCCCCAAGGGCGGACTGCACCCCCTCGGGGGGCAGCGAATACACGCAGTGATGAGCGTGGGGGCATCATGATCAGGCCGCCCGCCGGGCCGCCCCAAGGGCGGACTGCACCCCCTCGGGGGGCAGCGAATACACGCAGTGATGAGCGTGGGGGCATCATGATCATCAGATGATCTTGACGCTGAGGCTGGGCAGTCCGGTGATCTCGCCGGCCAGCGTGTCGCCGGCCACCACGGCCGCCACGCCTTCCGGCGTGCCCGTGAAGATCAGGTCGCCGGGCTGCAGTTCCCAGGCGGCCGACAGGTGCTCGATGGTCTCGGCCAGGTTCCAGATCAGCTTGCTCACGTTGCTGCGCTGGCGGTCGGTGCCGCCGACCTGCACCGAGATCTCGGCGTGCTCGATGTCGCCGGCCTGCGCGGCGGGCACGATCGGGCCGATGGGGGCGCTCTGCTCGAAGCTCTTGCCGATGTCCCACGGGCGGCCCTGCTTCTTCATGTCGTTCTGCAGGTCGCGGCGCGTCATGTCGAGGCCGACCGCATAGCCGAAGATGTGCTTCATGGCGTCGGCGGCGGCGATGTTCTTGCCGCCGATGCCGATGGCCGCCACCAGTTCGATCTCGTGGTGCAGGTTCTTGGTCAGGGTCGGGTAGGCCATACTGCCGGTGGTGCCGGCATCGACCACCACCACGGCATCGGCCGGCTTCATGAAGAAGAAGGGCGGCTCGCGGCCGGTGAAACCCATTTCCTTCGCATGCTCCTCGTAGTTGCGGCCGACGCAATAGATGCGGTGCACCGGAAATCGCGCGGCCTGGCCGACCACCGGAATCGACACGACCGGGTGGGGGGTGAAAACAAACTCGGAAGTCATGGGAAAAGCGTCCTTTTTCAGCGAAATCGGCAGTGTGCCAGAGGGCAGGGCGGGTTGCCGGGGAGTGGCCGCCTCCGGCCGGCGCGGCTATGCTTGCCGGATGATGAAGCTGCACAACTATTTCCGTTCCTCCGCGTCCTTCCGCGTGCGCATCGCGCTGAACCTGAAGGGCCTCGACTACGAGTACATCCCGGTGCACATCGCACGCGGCGAACACAAGACCGGCCCCTTCGCGGCCATCTCCCCCGACCAGCTGGTGCCTCTGCTCGAGGACGAGGGCGAGCGTTTCACGCAGTCGATGGCCATCATGGAGTACCTGGAGGAGATCCAGCCCGAGCCTGCGCTGCTGCCGCACGATCCCGTGGGCCGTGCCCACGTGCGGGCGCTGGCCGAATCGATCGCCTGCGAGATCCATCCGTTGAACAACCTGCGCGTGCTCAAGTATTTGGTGCGCGAACTGAAGCTCGACGACGAGGCCAAGAACAGCTGGTATCGCCATTGGGTGCGCGTGGGCATGGAGGCCTTCGAACGCCAGCTCGCGCAACACCCGGCCGGCACCTACTGCTACGGCAACACGCCGACCATGGCCGACTGCTGCCTGGTGCCGCAGGTCTTCAACGGTCAGCGCTTCGATTGCGATTTCAGCGGCCTGCCGCGCACCATGGCGGCCTTCGAGGCCTGCATGCAGCTCGATGCGTTCCAGCGCGCCCAGCCGTCGCACTGCCCCGACGCCGAGGCATGAGACATCCGCCGGGCTGCTCCCAAGGCGAATACCGCAGCGCGTCGCGCGGCGCTTGACCCATGAGCCTGCCGCAAGCCTTGATTCCCGACTGGCCGCTTCCGCCTGGCGTTCGCTCGCTCTGCAGCACGCGCGAAGGCGGTGTCTCGGCAGGCGCCTGCCATAGCCTGAACCTGGGCGGGCATGTCGGCGACGACCCCGCCCATGTGCGGGTCAACCGGGCTCGACTTCAGGAGGCGCTGGGGGTGCGGCCGGTGTTCCTGCAGCAGGTGCACGGTACCGGGCTCGTGTCGCTCGATGCCCGGAGCGCCGACGGCGCCAGCGCCGATGCCTGTACCACGACCGCGCGCGGCATCGCCTGCACGATCATGGTCGCCGACTGCCTGCCGGTGCTGTTCACCGACGAAGCGGGCCGCCGCGTGGCGGCCGCGCACGCCGGCTGGCGCGGGCTGGCCGACGGCGTGCTCGAGCGCACCGTGGATGCCTTTCAAGCCGAGGGCGGCGCATCGAAGCTCATGGCCTGGCTCGGCCCCTGCATCGGTCCCGATGCCTTCGAAGTCGGCGACGAGGTTCGTGCGGCCTTCGAGGCCGCTTCAGCGGCGGCGAATGCGGGCTTCCGTCCGGCCGGCGCCCCCGGCAAGTGGATGGCCGACCTGGCGGGACTGGCGCGCCAGCGGCTCCAGGCGGTCGGCGTCGCGCGGCTGCACGGCAACGACAGCAGCGAGGCCTGGTGCACCGTGCACAACCCGTTACGTTTTTTCTCGCACCGGCGCGACCGGGTCAGCGGGCGCTTCGCTGCCTGCATCTGGCGTGTCTGAACGGGCCCTGGCCGCCTGGATCGCGGCCTCGCGCTCGGCGGCTTCGCGGGCCTTGATCGCCCGCCGCCGGGCCGGCGTGCCCATCAGGTAAACCACCAGTGCCACCGGCAACAGGCCGTAGAGTAGAAAGGTGAAGATCGCACCTAGCACGGTGCCGGTGGTGTTGGTGGCCTCGGCGACCGCCATCATCAGGGCAACATAGAGCCAGGCGATCACGACGAGGTGCATAGATGAAGTTTTCAGGAAGGTATGGCGGGCCGCACTGGTGGGGCCTTTGCGAATGCAGCATACTCAAAACCCGTTTGGACGAGGCGAGGCACCAGGAGACAGCATGAATCACGCACAGGCCATCGGGGCCGAGACTTTCGCGCCCTTTCAACAGGCGCTCACGCAGGGATGGGAGAAAGCCCTCGAATCCTTTCAATCGCTGGGCGCCCAGGGGGCTTCCTCGGCGGGAGCGCCCTGGAGCCAGGTGCCCAAGCTCTCGATGTCCCCCGACAAGCTCCGGCAGTTGCAGGAGCAGTACGTCGGCGAGGCCACCCAGCTCTGGCAGAGCGGCTTCGCGGCCCAGGCCAGCGCCGACAAGCGCTTTGCCGCCGCGGCTTGGGGCAGCAATCCGGTCTCGTCCTTCTCGGCCGCGATCTACCTGCTGAACGCGCGCACCCTCATGAGCATGGCGGAAGCGGTCGAGGCCGACGACAAGACCCGTTCGCGGCTTCGCTTCGCGGTCGAGCAATGGATGGCGGCCTCGGCGCCCAGCAACTACCTGGCTTTCAATGCCGAGGCGCAGAAGAAGGCGCTCGACACCCAGGGCGAGAGCATCGCCAAGGGCATCCAGAACCTGCTGCACGACCTGCAGCAGGGGCATGTGAGCATGACCGACGAAAGCGCCTTCGAGGTCGGCCGCAATGTCGGCAGCACCGAGGGCGCGGTGGTGTTCGAGAACGACCTGTTCCAGCTGCTCGAATACAAGCCGCTGACGGCCAAGGTCTTCGAGAGGCCGCTGCTGATGGTGCCGCCGTGCATCAACAAGTTCTACATCCTCGACCTGCAGCCCGAGAACTCGCTGATCCGCTATGCGGTGGAGCAGGGACACCGGGTGTTCGTGGTGAGCTGGCGCAATCCCGATCCGTCGATGGCGCACTACACCTGGGACCAGTACATCGAGGACGCGGCCATCAAGGCGATCCATGTCACCCGGGAAATCACCGGCCAGGACAAGAAGGGCGGCCAGATCGACACCCTCGGCTTCTGCGTCGGCGGCACCATCCTCTCCACCGCGCTGGCCGTGCTGGCGGCGCGCGGCGAGCAGCCGGCCGCCTCGGTGACGCTGCTGACCACCTTGCTCAATTTCACCGACACCGGGGTGCTCGACATCTTCATCGACGAGAACTTCGTGCAGTTCCGCGAGCTGCAGATGGGGCAGGGCGGCCTGCTGCAGGGCGGCGAACTGGCCTCCACCTTCAGCTTCCTGCGGCCCAACGACCTGGTCTGGAACTACGTGGTGGGCAACTACCTCAAGGGCGAGACGCCGCCGCCTTTCGACCTGCTCTACTGGAACAGCGACGCCACCAACCTGCCGGGCCCGATGTACTGCTGGTATCTGCGCAATACCTACCACGAGAACAAGCTCGCGGTGCCGGGTGCGCTGACCGTGGCCGGCGAGCAGGTCGATCTCGGCGCCATCGACGCGCCGGTCTACATCTACGGCTCGCGCGAGGACCACATCGTGCCGATCGGCGGTGCCTATGCGTCGACGCAGCTGCTGAGCGGCAAGAAGCGCTTCGTGATGGGCGCCTCGGGCCACATCGCCGGCGTGATCAATCCGCCGGCCAAGAAGAAGCGCAGCCACTGGATCCGCGCCGACGGCAAGCTGCCGAAGGCACAGGCCGAATGGCTGGCGGGCGCGACCGAGCATCCCGGCAGCTGGTGGACCGACTGGTCCGACTGGCTGAAGACCCACGCGGGCAAGCAGATCGCTGCCCCCAAGGCTTATGGCAAGGGCAGCGCCTACAAGGCGATCGAGCCGGCGCCGGGCCGCTATGTCAAGGCGAAAGCCTGATTCCTTTTTTTTGTCAGTCCCCCACCACCCTTTGCACGACCTGCATCGCATGAAACCGACACACCCGAGGCCGGGGCACCCGAGGAACCGGCTCTGCCGGGCCGCCGGGTGCGCCCCTTCAAGGGGGTGTCAGAGCCACACGAAGTGGGCGAGGCTGGGGGTGATTCTTTAGTACTGGAGAGCACACCATGGAAGACATCGTCATCGTTTCAGCCGCACGCACCGCCGTGGGCAAGTTCGGCGGATCGCTGGCCGGCATCCCGGCCACCGAGCTCGGCGCCCTCGTGATCAAGGAGGTGCTGGCGCGCGCCAAGGTCGGCAGCGACCAGATCGGCGAAGTCATCATGGGCCAGGTACTGGCCGCGGGCAGCGGCCAGAACCCGGCGCGCCAGGCGCTGCTGAAGAGCGGCATCACCAAGGAGACGCCGGCGCTGACCATCAACGCGGTCTGCGGCTCGGGCCTCAAGGCCGTGATGCTGGCGGCGCAGGCGGTGGCCACCGGCGACAGCGAGATCGTCATCGCGGGCGGCCAGGAGAGCATGAGCCTGGCGCCTCACGTGCTGCCCAATTCGCGCAACGGCCAGCGCATGGGCGACTGGAAGCTGGTTGACACCATGATCGTGGACGGCCTGTGGGACGTCTACAACCAGTACCACATGGGCATCACGGCCGAGAACGTGGCCAAGAAGTACGACATCAGCCGCGCCGCCCAGGACGAGCTGGCGCTCGGCAGCCAGACCAAGGCGGCGGCCGCGCAGGACGCCGGCAAGTTCAAGGACGAGATCGTCGCGGTCAACATCCCGCAGAAGAAGGGCGACCCGGTGGTCTTCGCCCAGGACGAGTTCATCAATCGCAAGAGCAGCGCCGAGGGCCTGGCCGCCCTGCGCCCGGCCTTCGACAAGGCGGGCGGCGTCACGGCCGGCAACGCCTCGGGCCTCAATGACGGCGCCGCCGCCGTGATGGTCATGACCGCCAAGAAGGCGGCTGCGCTGGGCCTGAAGCCGCTGGGCCGCATCGCCAGCTTTGCCAGCACCGGCCTCGATCCGGCCTTCATGGGCATGGGCCCGGTGCCGGCCTCGCAGAAGGCGCTGCAGCGCGCCGGCTGGAAGCCGCAGGACCTCGACCTGCTCGAGATCAACGAGGCCTTCGCGGCCCAGGCCTGTGCGGTGAACCGCGAGATGGGCTGGGACGTCAGCAAAGTCAATGTGAACGGCGGTGCGATCGCCATCGGCCACCCGATCGGCGCGTCCGGCTGCCGCATCCTGGTGACCCTGCTGCACGAGATGCAGCGCCAGAACGCCAAGAAGGGCATCGCCTCGCTGTGCATCGGCGGCGGCATGGGCGTGGCCCTGACGATCGAACGCTGACCCCTTGAACGACGAAGCGCTCTTCCGGCAGATCCGCGACGAGCTCTTCGTCGCCGCAGTGGGGGACGTGCTGGACACCCTGGGGTACCAGCACCAGTTTCTGCCGGCCGGCATTGCTCCGCTCGAGAAATCGATGCGCCTCGTCGGCCGCGCGATGCCGGTGCTCGAGGCCGATGTCATCAACGACGGCGCGCGTTCGGCCGGGCCGCTGTCGGGCAAGCCCTTCGGCCTGATGCTGGAGGCGCTCGACGACCTGAAGCCGGGCGAGATCTACATCGCGACCGGCGCCTCGCTGCGCTATGCGCTGTGGGGCGGCCTGATGTCGACGCGGGCGCAGCACCTGAAGGCGGCCGGCGCCATTCTCGATGGCTACGTGCGCGACGCCGGCGAGATCGAACGACTGGGCTTCGATGTGTTCTGCCGCGGCACCTATGCGCAGGACCAGGGCGTGCGCGGCCAGGTGATCGACTACCGCTGCACGATCGAGATCGACGGCGTCCGCATCGCACCCGGCGACCTGCTGTTCTGCGATCGCGAGGGCGTGCTGGTGATCCCGCGCGCGGTCGAGGCCGAGGCGGTGGCCAAGGCGCTCGAGAAAGTGCGCACCGAGAACAAGGTGGCCGACGCGATCCGCGACGGCATGAGCGCCTGCGAGGCGCTGGCCACCTTCGGCGTGATGTAGGGCTTCGGCAAGACCGAAGCCCCGGTCCGTGCCGCAGACAGCTCAATCGCCCAATTCGAGAAGCACGGGCTGATGGTCGGAGGCCTGCGTCTGCAGGTCGACCTCGACCCGACACACGCGCGGCGCCAGCGCATCGCTGACGAAGACGAAGTCGCAGGCCATCGGATCGGGGCCGTACGTGCGGTCGAAGAGCCGGAAGGTCGGGTCGTGCGGCCGCTCGGGATGGGCCAGCGGCCAGGCGTCCTGCAGCCGCCTGGCGAGTGTGCCGCCGGCCGGCAGCGCCGGATCGACGAAAGGCTGCACGATCTCGTCGTAGGCCGGGTCGGTGGCGGCCATGTTGAAGTCGCCGCACAGGACCGCCTGCGGCGTGTGCCGCTTGGCCTGGAAGGGCGAGACCTCCATCGGGTCCACGGGCGGCGCCGCAGCCTGCTCGCAGGCTTCCAGATGCAGTGCCCGCAGGGCGCGGGCCTGCGCCAGGCGCTGGCTCGCCGAGTAGTACTCGAGGTGCGTGGTCATCACCCGCAGCGGGCCCAGTTCGGGGCTGCTCAACGTGACCACGGTGCACATGCGCGGCATGCTGGTCACGGTGGGATCGGCCGGCCAGGGCAGGGGGTGATGCTGGACGCGCGATACCGGCAGCCGGGTGGCGATCAGATTGCCGAAGCGCATCGACCGGCCGTCGGCGCCGAACTCCTCGACGGCGGCGCCGAAGAACAATCGGAAGCCCGGTAGCAAGGCCTGAAGTTCGGCCGGCTGGTCGCCGGGGCGGCCCGGCATGCCGCCGAAGCCCGAGGCGACTTCCTGCAGGCACAGCACGTCGAAGTCGGCCATGGCGCGTGCGCCGTCGACGATGCGCCGCGTGCTGACGACGCCGTCGAGGCCGCAGCACCACTGGGTGTTCCAGGTCACGAGTTTCATTTGATGCCGGCCCTCATGAAGCTCTGCACGAACTGTCGCTGAAAAAGCAGGAACGCGATCAGCAGCGGCGCCGAGGTCATCAGCGTGGCGGCCGTGATGACCGACCAGTCGACGCCCTGGTCGACCGAGGAGAACACCTGCAGGCCGACCGTCAGCGGCCGCGCGTTGACGCTGTTGGTGATGATCAGCGGCCAGAGGAAATTATTCCAGTGGAAGCTCACCGACACCAGTGCGAAGGCGGTGTAGACCGGCCTGGCGAGTGGCACGTAGACGCGCCACAGCGTCTGCATCGCGCTCGCGCCCTCGACCCGCGCCGCGTCGTCGAGCTCCTTCGGGATGCCCATGAAGGTCTGGCGCAGCAGAAAGATCGCGAAGGCGGAGGCGAAGTAGGGCAGGCCGATCGCCAGCAGCGTGTCGACCAGGCCGAGCCGGGCCATGGTCTTGTAGTTCTCGACCAGGAGGATGTCCGGCATGATCATCAGCTGTACCAGCACCAGGGCGAAGGCGATGCCTCGGCCCTTGAACTCGTAGCGCGCAAAGGCATAGGCCGCGAGCGTGCCGAGCACCAGTTGCACCGCCAGCACCATGGCGACCAGCAACGTGGTGTTGAGGAAGTAGCGCGCGAAGGGCGCGGCTTCCCAGGCGCGGCGGAAGTTCTCCAGGGTGAGCGGCGCCGCCAGCGCGAAACGCGTCGCGTACTCGGCCGGATGGAAGGCGGTCCAGACCGCGTAGGCCAGCGGCAGGATCCACAGCAGCGCGAGCAGCCAGGCGGCCAGCGTGTCGAGCAACGTCGGCTCGTTATAGGCCAGTCTCTGCGCCGGAGCCGTGCTCACAAGGCAAGCTCCGTGCTTCGCACTGCGGTGCGAGCGCCTTCGGGCGGCCGGGCGGCGTTCATTTGTAGTGAACCTTCTTGTCGAGCACGAAGAACTGGAACAGCGCGATGCCGGCGAGCACCACCACCAGCACCACCGTGATGGCCGAAGCGTAGGCCGTGTCCCAGAAGCTGAAGCCCACCTCGTACAGGTGATACAGCAGCAGGATCGACGCGTTGTCGGGCCCGCCGCGGGTCAGCACGAACAGGTGGTCGACCATGCGGAAGGCGTTGATGAAAGCGTTGACCAGCACGAACAGCGTGGTCGGCATCAAGAGCGGCCACTGCACCCGGCGGAAGAAGTACCAGCGCGAAGCGCCCTCGATGGCGGCCGCCTCGCGCAGGCTCGGATTGAGGGTCTGCAGCGCCGCCAGGTAGAAGATCATGAAGAAGCCGGCTTCCTTCCAGATCGCCACCAGCGTCACGGCGCCGAGCGCGGTCGAGGGGCTGCCGAGCCAGTTGTGCGAGGGCAGGCCGAGGGCGCCCGTGATCTGCTCGAGCAGGCCGTACTGCGGCGTGTAGAAGAAGAGCCAGATGTTGGCTACGGCGATCATCGGCAGCACGGTCGGCGTGAAGAAGGCCATGCGCAGGAAGGCGCGGCCCGCGATGCGCTCGTTGACCCACAGCGCCATCGCCAGCGCCAGCGCGATCGACAGCGGGATGGTGGCGCCCGCGAACCAGAGGTTGTTGCGCACCGCTTTCCAGAACACCGGGTCGCCGGCCATCAGCTGGTAGTTCTCGAGCCCGACCCAGACGCCGGCCCGGCTGCCCTTGGGCGTCGAGTAGAAGCTGTCGACCAGCGTCGAGACCGCCGGCCAGTGCGTGAACGCGACCAGCAGCACCAGCGCCGGCAGCAGCAGCAGCCAGGCGTGCACCGCGTGGCGCGCTGCACGGCTGCCGGCGGCAATGCCGTGTGGGCTCATGAACGCGCGCCGGGCCTCACTTGAACGCGCGCAGGATGCGGTCGGCCTCGCGCTGCGCGTCCTGCATCGCCTGCGCCGGCGTCTTGCTGCCGGTCAGAGCGGCCTGCAGGCCGTCGTTGAGCGCCTTGGTCACGCGCTGGTTGTCGTGGGTGGAGAACTCGGCCACCGACACCGGCAACTGGTCGCGCGCCACCAGCGCCTGCGGGAAGTCGCGGCCGTACTTGCGCAGCGTGTCGGTCTCGTAGGCGGCCGGCGAGACCGCGACGTAGCCGGTGTCCATGCTCCACTGCGCGGCGCGCTCGGGCTGGCTGATCCACTTGATGAACCTGAAGGCCGCTTCCTGCTGGGCCGGCGTCGACTTCTTGAACAGGTAGAAGTTGCCGCCGCCGGTCGGAGATCCCTTGCGCCGGTTGCCCGGGATCATGGCGACGCCGAAGTCGAACTTGGCGTTGGCCTTGATGTTGGTCAGGTTGCCGGTGGTGGTGTAGATGATGGCGGCCTTCTTCTCGAAGAAGTCCTTCGGCGTCGTGCCCCACTCGACCACGCCGGGCGGATGGATGCCGGCCTTGCCGAGGTCGACCCAGTACTGGAGCGCCTCGATCACCTTCGGGTCGTCGAACCTGACCTGGGTGCCGGCTTCGTTCGAGAGGATCGTGTCGTTCGGCGTGGTCAATGTCTGGAACAGCCAGTAGGGGAAGCCGCTGGAGGGAATCTGCACGCCCCATTGCGTGACCTTGCCGCTGGCGTCCTTTCGGGTCAGCCTGGTGGCGGCCGCCTTGAGTTCGGCCCAGTTCGTCGGCGGCTTCTCGGGATCGAGGCCGGCTTCCTTGAACAGTTCCTTGTTCCAGTACATGACCACGGTCGAGCGCTGGAACGGAATGCCCCAGGTCTTGCCGCCGGTCTGGCTGTTCATCATGAAGGCCTTGTAGAAACCGTCGAGCCAGGCCTTGTCTTCGGCGGTCTTGACGAAGTCGTCGAACGGGACGATCGCCTCCTCGTCGATCAGCGTGAACATGTCGGTCGACAGCAGCACCGAGGTGACCGGCGGCGTGCCCGACTTGTGCGCGGTCAAGGCCTTGACGATGGTTTCCTGGTAGGTGCCGGCGTAAATCGGCGAGACCTTCACGCCCGGGTTCTCCTTCATGAAGCCGGCCGCGAAGCCGTCGATGGTCTTGGCGATCGGGCCGCCGACGGCCACGGGGTAGTAGAACTGCAGGTCCACCGGTGCCTGGGCATGCACCAGGCCGGTGCCGGCCGCGAACAGGCCGGTCGCGGCCAGCAGGGCCAGGCCCCGGACGAAGGTCTTGCGTTTCATGGTCGTCGTTTTCCTCGGGAGTGAATCAATGTGTGCGGCGGCCGGCGGCATCGAAGCCATGGCCGTCCTCGGCGGCCCAGCGCAGGCCGACCCGCTCGCCCGGCTCGGCCTGTCGCCGGCCGTCGGTGCGCACCAGCAGGACCTGGCTTCCGACCGCGCAGCGCAGCACCAGGTCGGCACCCAGGTATTCCAGGCTCTGCACCGTCGCGGGAATGCCCGCGGCGTCCAGGGTGATCGCTTCGGGCCGCACGCCGAGGGTCGCGGCCGCGAGGCCGGCGGCGACGTCGCTGCCGGCGATCCGGCCGCCTTCGAGCGCCACCAGGTTCATCGCCGGCGTGCCGATGAAGCGGGCGGCGAAGGTCGTGGCGGGGCGGGCGTAGAGCGCGCGCGGCTTGCCGGCCTGCTCGACCCGGCCGCGGTTCAGCAGCACCACCTGGTCGGCCATGCTCATGGCCTCGGTCTGGTCGTGCGTGACGTAGACCACCGTGAGGCCCAGCTGGCGCTGCAGGTCGCGCAGCTCGCGGCGCATGTCCTGCCGCAACTGGGCGTCGAGGTTCGACAGCGGCTCGTCCATCAGGCAGACCTTGGCCTGGGCCACCAGCGCCCGGCCCAGGGCCACGCGCTGCTGCTGGCCGCCCGAGAGCTGGCCCGGCTTGCGATCCAGCAGCGTGTCGAGGCCCAGCAGGGCCGCGGCCTCGCGCAGCCGGCGCGCGCTTTCGGCCGCGGGCGTCTTGCGCACCGACAATCCGAAGCCGATGTTCTCGGCCACGCTCAGGTGGGGGAACAGGGCGTAGTTCTGGAACACCATGGCGATCCCGCGTTGGGCGGGCGGCAGCCGGGTGACGTCGCGGCCGTCGATCAGCACCCGGCCCGCGCTGGCGGTTTCCAGCCCGGCCAGGATCCGCAGGGTGGTCGACTTGCCGCAGCCGGAAGGGCCGAGCAGGACGCAGAAGGAGCCGGGCTCGATGCGGAGGTTGACCGCCTGCAGCGCGGTGGCGTCGCCCCATGACTTGGCGATGTCGATCAGCTCGATGGAGGACATCGAATCAGTATATGGACCGCTTGTGACACCCGGTTGCATTGAGGGGTCAGTGTTTTCCTCATCGGGCGGGCTGCAAAAACTTCGCTAAAGTGATCAGCGCCTGTTCAGGCTCGCAAACACCAAGGAATCTTCATGAGCAAAAAAGTCGCATACGTCACCGGGGGCATGGGGGGCATCGGAACGGCCATTTGCCAGCGCCTGGCCAAGGACGGGTTCACCGTCATCGCCGGCTGCGGCCCCACCCGCGATCACGCCAAATGGCTGGCGGAGCAGAAGGCCGAGGGCTACGAGTTCCATGCCTCGGTCGGAAACGTCGGGGACTGGCAGTCCACCGTCGAGGCCTTCACCAAGGCCAAGGCCGAGCACGGCAACATCGATGTGCTGGTCAACAACGCGGGCATCACGCGCGACCGGATGTTCCTCAAGATGACCCCTGAGGACTGGAGTTCGGTGATCGAGACCAACCTCAACAGCATGTTCAACGTCACCAAGCAGGTGGTCGGCGACATGGTCGAGAAGGGCTGGGGCCGGATCATCAACATCAGTTCGGTCAACGGCGCCAAGGGCCAGGCCGGCCAGACCAACTATTCGGCCGCCAAGGCCGGCATGCACGGCTTCACGATGGCCCTGGCGCAGGAGCTGGCCGCGAAGGGCGTGACCGTCAACACGGTCAGCCCGGGCTACATCGGCACCGACATGGTGAAGGCGATCCGCCAGGAAGTGCTCGACAAGATCATCGGCACCATCCCGGTCAAGCGACTGGGCGAGCCGAGCGAGATCGCCTCTATCATCGCCTGGCTGGCGACGGACGAAGGTGGCTATTCCACCGGGGCCGATTTCTCGGTCAACGGCGGGCTTCACATGCACTGAGGAGCGCTCCGCACAAGACCACGAGGAAACCCGCTACGGCGGGTTTTTTCATTTGCGCGAAGCCTTCGCCGGCCTCTGTCTCCCAATCCAACACATCACAACCAGGAGATCCTCGCATGACTCCCTCACCGACGCCGGCCGTGCCGGCAAAGAAACTCCCGCTCTACCGCTCGCTCTACTTCCAGGTCATCACCGCCGTGATCATCGGCGTGCTGCTCGGGCATTTCTATCCCTCGGTCGGCGAAACCATGAAGCCGCTCGGCGACGGCTTCATCAAGCTGATCAAGATGATGATCGCGCCGATCATCTTCTGCACCGTGGTGGTCGGCATCGCGGGCATGGAGGACATGAAGAAGGTCGGCAAGACGGGCGGCCTGGCGCTGCTGTACTTCGAGATCGTCAGCAGCATCGCGCTGGTGGTCGGGCTGGTGCTGGTCAACCTGTTCCAGCCGGGCGCCGGCATGAACATCGACCCGGCTTCGCTCGACACCCGGGCGCTGGCGGCCTACACCGGCCCGGGCAAGATGGAGGGCACGGTCGACTTCCTGCTGCACGTCATTCCCAACACCCTGGTCGACGCCTTCGCCAGGGGCGAGATCCTGCAGGTGCTGCTGATCGCGGTGCTGTTCGGCTTCGCGCTGCATCGCTTCGGCGGCCGCGGCACGCTGGTGTTCGACCTCATCGAGAAGGGCTCGCACGTGCTCTTCGTGATCGTCAACTACATCATGAAACTGGCGCCGATCGGCGCCTTCGGCGCCATGGCCTTCACCATCGGCAAGTACGGCATCGGCTCGCTGTTCTCGCTCGGCAAGCTGATGGGCACCTTCTACCTGACCTGCCTGCTGTTCATCTTCGTGGTGCTCGGTCTCATTGCGCGCTTCCATGGCTTCAGCATCTGGAAGTTCATCAAGTACATCAAGGAAGAACTGCTGATCGTGCTGGGCACCTCGTCCTCCGAATCGGTGCTGCCGCGCATGATGGAGAAGATGGAGAACCTGGGCGCCAACAAGACGACGGTCGGCCTGGTGATCCCGACCGGCTATTCCTTCAACCTCGACGGCACCTCGATCTATTTGACGATGGCGGYAGTTTTCATTGCCCAGGCCACCAACACGCCGATGACGCTGATGCAGGAGATCACGCTGCTGGGCGTGCTGCTGCTGACCTCGAAGGGCGCCGCCGGCGTCACCGGCAGCGGCTTCATCGTGCTGGCGGCCACGCTCTCGGCGGTCGGCCACGTCCCGGTGGCGGGGCTGGCGCTGATCCTCGGCATCGACCGCTTCATGTCGGAAGCACGGGCGCTGACCAACCTGATCGGCAATGGGGTGGCCACCATCGTGGTCGCCAAGTGGACCGACGCGCTGGACACGGAACGCCTGCAGGCGGGCCTCAACAACGAGACCTGGATCGAGGCCCAGGAGCCCGAGGAACTGGTCAACGCCCGTACCGGAAAGATGGCCACCTGAGGCCGTCGCGGGCGTCGTTCTTGCAGAATGCAAGGCGATGCCCCACAGCGTTTCACTGATCAACACCGTCGCGGCCGGCCTCGGCCTGGCGCTGGTGCTGGGCTTCCTGGCGACCCGGTTGCGGCTGCCGGCGCTCGTGGGCTACCGTGATCCGCAGCCACAACGAGGACGAGGCGCGCCTGCTGACGCAGCAGGGCGCGGTCACGGTCTGCCTGGGCGAGCAGGAACTGGCGCAGGCGATGGCCCGTACGGTGCTGCGGGCCGCCGGCGCCTGATCCGGCGCCGACTGTCAGAGGTCCTCGATCACCAGCAGGCGGTAGCGCTGCGCAATCGAGAACGGCGCCGTGCGCACATGCCTCATCAGCCGGCTTGCGGCGGCTTCGTCCCGGGTCTTGACCAGCAGCGCCGTGTGGCCTTCGCGCGCCAGCTTGGTGTAGGCGCGGACCGTGGCGGCATCGGTGCCGGCAGAGGGCAGCGTGCTGTCGGTCTCCCGCACGGTCGGCGTGATCTGTTCGAGGACCACGTGGGGCGGTATCAGGTAGATCTCGTCGCCGCTGAAGCCGTCTTCCAGCAGCAGATGGCCCACGCGGCTGGCTTCTTTCGCGTCCGGAAACATCACGATGGTGTGGCCGGTCGGATAGAAGGCGCCGCCGACCGCAGCGGTCATGTGGGGGTCCAGGTTGAAATGCTTCATGTCTCCTCCGCGCGTGGATGGGATGCTTCAGCTTAGGCCGCTGCGGGAGAATTGCACGTAGGTGAAACTTGGCGGAAGTTGCAAACCGCCTACAAATGCGCATTTGGCGCATGCGGTTCTTGCGTTTTTATTTACGAGTAGTCACATTTGCAACGATTCGTGAAATTGTGACTAGGTGTTGTTGGAGGGGCTGAATAGGATTCAAACGTCCAATCCAAAAAACCTCCTAACTTCATGTCGCAATTGCGGAATATCGCGCTGACCGTGCAAGAACTCGAAGAGGGCGAGTTCTATTGGGTCTTGCTGGAGGCGACCGACTACGCGATGGAAGAAGCGCTTCCTTATCTGCCCATCGAGGCGGCCGTCGAACCGCAAGCGAACTACGCCAACGCCCTGGTGGCCGGCATCGCGGCGATCCGGAAGATGTTCGGCAAGGTGGGGCCGCGCGACTGAGCGAAGCGGCCCCGCATCCTGGAATGACCATGCAAAAACTTGGCGCGGCGATCGCCGCCGGCAGCATTGCGTTGGGGCTCGTGGGGTGGTTCTTCCGTCCCTCGACCTCCGCCGAATGGGCGGCATGGGTGCAGACCGTGGGCGTGCTGCTGGCGATCGCCTGGGCGGCGCGGCTGCAATTGGCCGCGTCGCGGCAAAGCCTGCGCCAGGCGGGGCAGGTGGCGGCGATGTTCGCCAACAACATGCACTGGGTCTTCCGCGAACTGAACGATGCCTGCGTGAAGCGCAGCTGGGCCGACTACGCGGTGCACCGGCGGGTCCTCGGGGAGATCCTGGCCCAGGGTCGCGAGGTGACGCTGCAATTGCTGGACGGCCGCTCGCTGGCCATGGTGACCAGCCTGCGGACCATCGCGGTCGAGGCGCTCGAGATCACCGAGGCCCACAGCGACAGCGGCAACTGGGCGTCGCTGCAGCTGTATTTCGACCGCCGGCTGCCGAGCATCGCGGCCTGGCTGTCGGCAACCGGGAATCCGCCGGAAAGCAGCGGTCCGACGGACTATGCGGGCCTGCGGACTTCCTTCGGCCAGCTGGGCGGGCCCTGACGGGCGCGGGCCGGCCGCGCCCGGACTCGCCTGCCGCGATCAGGCGACGGCCAGCGCAGCCTCCGCTGCGAGCGCCACGCCTGCCAGCCGCGCATCGTCGCCGCGCACGGAGGCGAGCATCAGCCCCGCAGGCAGCTCGCCGGCAGCGTGGCACGGCAGGCTGAAGGCACAGCCATCGAGCAGATTGATGGCGAAGGTGTTGCGCAGCAGGAGCCCGTTGGCCTGGAAGAAGGCGTCGTCCCGGGCCAGCGCCTCGATGGCCGGCGCGACGATCGGCACCGTGGGGCACAACAGCGCATCGAAGCCGTCGAGCGCATGCTCGACGCGCGCGATCCAGTCCTGCCGCCGGTCCTGCATGCCGATGTAGTCGGCCGCGCGCACCTCGGTGCCCAGTGCGATACGGGCCGCCACGCGAGGGTCGAAGCTTGCACGCCGGTTTGCGAAGCGCTCGCGGTGCACCGCGGCGGCTTCGACCGGCGAGAAGCCACCCGGTGCGTTGACGGTCGCGATCTCCGCCAGTTCGGCCAGCGGGATGTCGACCACCTTCGCACCCGCTGCCGAAAGGACCTGCACGGCGCGGTCGAAGGCCCGTCCGACGGCGGCTTGGATGCCGTCGAACATCAGCGTCCTCGGCACCGCGAGGCGCATGCCTTCCAGCGGTCGCCTGTGCACTTTCAGCCGGGTGTCGGCGATCGCCGAATCCGCGATCAGGCAATCCGCCACGCTGCGCGCCATGGCGCACACGGTGTCGAGGGAGCGCGCGAGTTCGAAGGCGCCCGTGCGCGGCACCCGCGACTGCGTGCTCTTGAATCCCACCAGTCCGCAGAGCGCCGCCGGAATGCGGATCGAGCCGCCGGTGTCGGAACCCAGTGCCGCGACCGCGAGGCCGAGTGCCACCGACACCGCCGCGCCCGAGGACGAACCGCCCGGAATGCGCGCGGTCACCGGGTCGGCGGGATTGCACGGCGTGCCCAGGTGCGGGTTGATGCCCACGCCCGAGAACGCGAACTCGCTCATGTTGGTCTTGCCGATGATGGCGGCCCCGTGCGCCCGCAGCCGTGCCACGGCGACGGCGTCGTGCGCCGCGGGCGGCTCGCCTTCGCAGGCGACGGAGCCGGCCATGGTGGTCTCGCCGCCGATGTCGTACAGGTCCTTGACCGACACCGGCAGGCCGGCGAGCGGGCCGGACTCGATCCCGGCCTTGCGTGCGGCGTCCGCGTGGCGGGCGGCGGCGCGCGCGGCATCGGCATACAGGCGGGTGAACACGTGCCGGGCGGCCGGAAGGGCCGCGCCGGCCAGCGCTTCGTCGACCAGGGCCTCGTGCGTCGTCTCGCCGCGGGCGATGCGTTCGCGCAGCGCCGCGATCGGGGAAGAGGGGGCGGGCCTGGCCATCAGGCCACCACCGGAAGCGGCTGCACCGCATAGCGATGCACGATGCGCCGCTGCAGCCGCGGGTCGTGCAGTTCGATTTCCATCCGCGCGGCCGGCCGGATGCCTTCGCCGCGCCCGTTGGGCAGTGCGCCGAGCGTGCCGCAGGTCATGAAGAGGCCTTCGGCGGGCGGGGCGCTGCGCGCCATGCCGTCGCGCAGCGCGGCCAGCGGCCGGATCGAGGCCAGCGTGCCTCGCTGGTAGTCGATCCAGCGGCCGTCCTCGTGGATGCGCGAACGCAGCGCCAGCGTGTCCTGGTGCGCCTGGACGTCGCGCCAGCGCCACGCCACCTCGGCCAGCGGCTTGGCGCACATCTGCTTGGAGACGGCGACCGAGTAGCTTTCCACCTGGCGGTCGGTGTGGTCCGAGCCGACGCTCAACCACCATTCGCCCTTCGAGAAGAAGAGCACCGGCTCGGCCTCGCCGGAGCTCTGGCCGCCCAGCGCCTCGATCGTCGGCGACTGGGTCAGCAACTGGGCCGCCACGCGGTAGTACAGCGGCACGCTGGAAGGGCGTGGCACCCCGAGGGCGGCGAGCTCCTCGATATGGTGCTCGATGGCCATGAGGTCGCGGCCGGTCCAGCCGGCGACCACCAGCGCGCTCGGCGCGATCCGGTGCAGGTCGATGGAGCGGGTGCCGTCCTCGGCGATGGCCTCGCAGGCGAAGTTCAACTGCGGGCTCATTCTCAGTCCTCCAGCGGCTTGCCCGCGGTTTCGCGTGCCGCCACGAGGGCGATCAAGGTCAGGCACAGGGCGGCGGCGACATAGAGCGACACGGCGGTCGTCGAGCCCGAGGACTTGAACAGGCTGGCGATGATCAGGGGTGCAAAGCCGCCGCCCACGATGCCGGCCAGCGTGTAGGCCAGCGAAGAGCCCGCATAGCGCACGCGGCTCGGGAACTGCTCGGTCACGAAGGCGGCCTGCGGGCCGTACATCATCGCGTGGATCAGCAGTCCGACCACCACGGCGGCGCAGATGGCCAGCGGCCGGGCCTGGTCCATGAGGACGAAGAACACGAAGGCCCAGACCATGCCGAGCAGGGCGCCTGCGATGTACACCGGGCGCCGCCCGATGCGGTCCGACAAGCTGCCGAAGAAGGGCACGGCAAGCGCGTTGCAGGCCGCGCCGATCATCGTGGCGGTGAGTGCCATGGGACGCGACAGGTGCAGCACCGTCGTCACGTAGGTCAGCGTGAACACCACCACCAGCGCATAGAGCACGTCGGAGCCGATGCGCGAGCCGCCTGCCACCAGCAGCCGGCGCCAGTGCTGGCTCAGCACTTCCTTGATGGGCGTCTTGGCGGTGGCCTTCTTCTGCTCCATCTCGAGGAAGACCGGTGTCTCGTCCACCCCGCGGCGCAGCCAGAGGCCGAACAGCACCAGCGCCACGCTGGAGATCAGCGGAACGCGCCAGCCCCAGGCCTGGAATTCCTCGGGGCTCAGCCAGGCCGACACCAGGGCGATGAAGCCGGTGCCGATCAGGGTTCCGCACGAGGGGCCGACCTGCGTGAACGACGCGTTGCGGCCGCGCTCGTCGGGCTTGCCGTGCTCCATCGACAGCAACACCGCGCCGGCCCATTCGCCGCCGAGCGCAACGCCCTGCACGAAGCGCAGCGCGACCAGCGCCACCGGTGCCCAGATGCCCCAGCTGGCGTAGGTCGGCAGCAGGCCCATCAAGCCGGTGGAGATGCCCATGATGACCAGCGTGGCCACCAGCACGAAGCGCCGGCCCAGCCGGTCGCCGAGGTGCCCGAACACCACGCCGCCCAGCGGGCGCGAGATGTAGCCCACCGCGTAGGTCGAGAAGGCCAGGATGGTACCGGTCAGCGGATCGAAGGACGGGAAGAAGATCGCGTTGAAGACCAGCGCGGCCATGATGTTGTAGACGGTGAAGTCGTACCACTCGAGTGTGGTGCCGACGGCGCTGGCCATCGCCAGGCGGCCCATCCGGGGCGACTTTCGGGTGGCCGCCGGGGCCAGCGGCGAGGCCGCGGCCGAAGCCGGCGGGTGGAGTGTGTATTCGGTCATGGGGAAGCTCTCGGAGTTCGGTAGGGGGGTGAATTCGGATCAGTTCGGGGCCAGTTCGTCGGCGCCCAGCTTCCAGCCCAGCGCCAGCAGCCAGGTGCCGGCCGGATCGGCATCCAGTGCGTCGGCGGCCGTGCCGCCTGCGGTACGCGCCGCCTCGGCGCCGCTGGTTTCGATGACCAGCATCGGCTGCAGCACGCGGTGGTCGGTCGACTCGCGCGGCAAGGGCGTGCTGAGAGCGGGATCGGGCACCAGCAGGTAGGACTGCACGAAGCCCGGCTGGGCCGCCAGCCTGCGGCCGGTCTCGGCGGCGCGCGCCGCCAGCGCATCGGTGGCCGGGTTCGGGGCGAGCGGCAGGACCGCGAGATGGCTGCCGCTGCCGAAGCCGGTCACCGCACGCACCGCGCAGACGCGGCGGATCGGCTGGCGCATGCGATCGAGCTGGGCCACCGACCACGGCGTCTGCCGCTCGAAGGCCGCGCGGTAGCCGGCGGAGCCGAACACGTCGAGCGAACGGGTACGGTACAGGCCCAGGTACTTGCGCCCGCCTGCCAGCGAGACGTAGCGCGCGCCCGACAGGAAGCCGGGAATGCGCACGCGCTCTTCCACATGCTCCTGGTCGTACCAGCGGTTGAAATCGGCCTCGTCAGCGGCCTCGATGTCGCAAGCGACGAACAGCAGGCCCGGAGCGGCTGCCGGCGTGTGGGGGCGAAGGGATTCGGGGGAGTTCATGCGGTGAAAGAGGGCGGGCCTTCGAGAAAGGAAGGCGCAATCTTCGGCCGCGAGGGCGCGCTGTCACAAACGGATTTTTGTGGGCGACAGGCACAAGAATTAATGGCCCCGTTTTGGGGCGCCCACGCCTCCAACTGAGGGTTAATCCCCTGTTGAAGGGTTCCAGCTTGGTGCTGTGACCGACGAGGTGAACTGGTCCGACGCCCGGCAGGCCAACTCTGCGACGAGGCGGATCGCGTCGGAATCGGCGGCCTCCAGATGGCTCACGACGAGCCGCTGCGGCGAGATCAGCGCATCGCATTCGATGATCCGCAGGTCGCCGCTGGCAACGTACTCGTAGATCGGCGGCAAGGGCACCAGCGCATTGCCGAAGCCGGCCTTGACCAGCCGGGCCAGCGCCGAGATCGAACTCACGCAATGGACCTTGCCGAGCGGAATGCCGGCGGCCCGATAGAGATTCTTGAGCGCTTCGTGCGGCTGCGATCCCGGGCTCATCGTGAGCACGGGCTGGCGCAGGAGCTGTTCCACCGGCTGCGCCGGCTCGGCGGTCGGCGGGCCGACCCAGCCCATGGGCATCGGCAGGCAGGGTGTGCTCACGATGCCGGCGCCGCCGATGTGGTCGGTCTGCAGGGCGATGTCGAGCGCGCCTTCGCGCAGGCCGCGATGCAGCGCGCGGGTGGTTTCGGAGGTCAGTTGCACCTCGATGCCGGGATAGGTCGAGCGCAGGTTGGTGAGAAAGCCCAGCAGCCACGTATGGACCACGGTCTCGATGGCGCCGATGCGCACCAGCCCGAGCAGGGCTTCGCGCGGCCGGCCGAGCGAGACGATCTCGCGGCGAAGTTCGAGCAAGCGCTCGCCGTAGTCGAGCAGGCGCACGCCGACGGGCGTCAGCCGCAGTTCGCGCGGGTCGCGCTCGAACAGGCGGGCGCCGATGTCTTCCTCGAGCGAGGCCACGCGATTGGACACCGCCGCCTGCGTGATGTGCAGGCGGTCGCCCGCCGCACGGAAGCTGCCCAGCCGCGCGGCCCAAAGGAAGGCTTCGACAAATCGTGTGTTCATGCGGGACCCTGCGGTCGATTCTGACAGCGTCCGGCCGCGCCGGGCCGGACGGCTACGCGCCGCTGGCGAGAAACGACGGGCCCAGCGCTGCATAGAGCGCCCGGAAACGCCCATGGCGCGCGGCCAGCGCATTCCGGTGCGCGCGCCCGGGCTCGAAGCGCTCGCGCGTCCGCGGCCGGCGGCAGACTTCGGCTTCCGTTCCTCCGTCCGCCAGCCAGGCCAGCCGGGCCGCCCCCACCGCGCCCCCGGCCTCGCTGCCTTCGCAGATTGCCAGTGGAACGTCGAGTACGTCGGCCAGCAACTGCGCCCAGAAGGCGCTGCGCGCGCCGCCGCCGACCAGCACGAGGTCGCCCGCCGGCCGCGCGAGCGTGTCCAGGCCGTCGCGCAATCCGAAGCTGATGCCTTCGACCACTGCGTAGGCGATATCGGCCGGGCCATGCGCCTGGGTCAGGCCGAACAGCACGCCCTGCGCCCGTGGGTCGTTGTGCGGCGACCGTTCACCCGACAGGTAGGGCAGGAACAGGGGCGCCCGCCGGCGACCATCGGCATCGAGGCTGGCCGCCGCGGCGAGCAGCGCCGGCGCGTCGCCGAGCCCGAAGCAGCGCGCCGCCCAGTCCACCGCGCTCGAGGCCGAGAGCATCACCGACATCTGGTGCCAGCGCCCGGGCAGGGCGTGGCAGAAGGCATGCACGGCCGCCGCGGGCTTGGGCTCGAAGCGTTCGCCGCCGATGAAGATGACGCCCGAGGTGCCGATCGACACGAAGCCCTGGCCGGCGCCGACGAGGCCCATGCCCACCGCGCTGGCTGCGTTGTCGCCCGCGCCGCCGGCGATCGGAATGCCGGCCGGCAGGCCCCATCGGGCGGCCAGCTCGGGCTTGAGCCGACCCGCCACGGCGCTGCCTTCGACCAGCCCGGGCATCTGCCCGCGGGCGAGCCCGCAGGCGGCCAGCAATTCATCGGACCAGTCGCGCGCCGCAACGTCCAGCCACAGCGTGCCCGAGGCGTCCGACATGTCGCTGGCGAGCGTGCCGCTCAGCATGAAGCGCAGCCAGTCCTTGGGCAGCAGCACGCAGGCCGTGCGTGCGAACAGGGCCGGCTCGTGGGTGCGCATCCAGAGCAGCTTGGGCGCGGTGAAGCCGGGCATCGCGAGGTTGCCGGCGATGGCCGCGAGTCGTGGCACCCGCGCCGCCAGTTCTTCGCACTGGGCGGCGCTGCGGCCGTCGTTCCAGAGGATCGCCGGACGCAGCACCTCGCCGGCCGCATCGATCGCGACCGCACCGTGCATCTGGCCGGACAAGCCGATCGCGCGCACCGCGCCCAGCGATTCGGCATGACCCTCCCGCAGCGTCGCCATCACCGACTCGAGCGCCATCCACCACTGCGCTGGCGCCTGCTCGGACCACAGCGGCGCCGGCCGGCTGACCATCAGCGGCGCGCGCGCGAGGGCGATGATGCGGTGCTCGCGGTCGAGCAGCAGCGCCTTGAGCTCCGAGGTTCCGAGATCCAGTCCGAGGTACATGGCGAATGATCAGGCCGGCGCCGGGCCGCCCCAAGGCGGCCTGCGGCCCCCTCGGGGGGCAGCGAGTACACGAAGTGACGGAGCGTGGGGGCTCAGGCCGGCGCCGGGCCGCCCCCAAGGCGGCCTGCGGCCCCCTCGGGGGGCAGCGAGTACACGAAGTGACGGAGCGTGGGGGCTCATGGCACCAGGCTGCCGAAGCGGCTGTCGCTTTGCCGGCGGAACTCGGTCGGCGTCATGCCCTTGATCTCGAGGAAGCGGCGGTTGAAGTTGGCGACGTTGTTGAAGCCGACCTGGTAGCAGATGTCGGTCACGTAGTGGTCGGTCTGCATCAGCAGGTGGCAGGCGCTGTTGATGCGCACGCGGTTGACGAAATCGGTGAAGCTGTTGCCGGTCGAGCGCTTGAAGAAGCGGCTGAAGCGACTCTCGCTCATGCCGAGTTCGCTGGCGATGTCGGCCATCGCCACCGGCTCCGCGAGGTTCGAGGTGATGCGGTTGACGATGGCGTTGACCTGGTCGACCTCGGCATCGCCCTCGACGCCCTGCATCTGCACGTTCGACAGCAGGCGGTAGTCGCTGCAGCGCGCCAGCTCGGCCAGGTATCCGAGGAAGAGCGCGAGGCGCTGCAGGCCGCGGGCGGCCTTGATCGCGTCCCAGTGCGCCAGCGCTCGCTCCTCGAAACCGAAGAACTCGATGCCGTGGCGGGCCCGGCCGAGCAGCTGCAGCGCTTCGCGCAGCTCGGGGATCTCGGCCGCGGCGCGCTCGATCGGATCGTGGCGGAACTGGATCACGCGGTCGCGCCCGGTGGCGCCGCCTTCGGGGACGTCGAGCGAGATCCAGTTGTGCGGCAGGCGAGGCCCGCACAGCACCAGGTGGCCGGGATGGAAGGGCCCGATCCAGTCGCCGACGAAGGCCCGGCCCGAGGTCTCGGTGATCAGGTGGAGTTCGTATTCCTCGTGGAAATGCCAGCGCACCAGCGGACTCGGGAAGCCGTGCGCCAGGCAGCGCACCAGGCCGGTGTCCTCGGGCGCTTCATAGCCCAGCGAGGGCGAGCGCGCGATCTCGCGCTCGAGCTCGGGCTTTCGATCGCGGGGCAGATGGCGTTGGCGCAGCGATGTCATGCGGCGGTCCTTTCCCCTGAACCTCTTTCAGCTCGTGACGTTACCACCGTCGACATTGAACTGCCGGACCCGCACGCTGGCGCCGCGCAGCGCGTCGACCAGCCGCGGATCCCCGGCGGCGTCGCCCCACAAGCCGCGGTCGGCCCCCAGCGCCGCCACCGGGTCGGCGGCGGCGCAGATGGCATGCGCCGCCGCCTCGTCCATGCCCTGGTCCTGGTAGGCGTAGGGCAGCGTGCCCTGGTGCCAGCGCTGCAGGAAGGCCAGGAACAGGGCCGGCAGCAGCGCGACGCTGGCGATGCTTTCGCCGCGGGCCAGACGTTCGCGCACGGTCGGGGCGATGAAGCCCGGGATCTTCGAGAAGCCATCCATCGCCACGCGCTGGTTGGTGTCGCGGATCGCCGGATTGCCGAAGCGCTCGAGCACCACGTCGCGGTAGGCGGGCAGGTCGACCGGGCTCGGCTGGCCCGGGCGGTCCAGGCAAGGGATGACGTCGTCCGTGACGTAGTCGAAGGCCATGCGCCGGATCGCCGTGCGCTGGGTGCCTTCATGGATGTACTGCAGCCCGGCCAGCGTGCCGGCCCAGGCGATGCAGCTGTGGCTGGCGTTGAGGATCCGGATCTTCGCTTCCTCGTAGGGCGCGACCGAATCGACCAGCTGCACGCCGACTTTCTCCCACGCGGGTCGGCCGTTCGCGAAGTCGTCCTCGATCACCCACTGGATGAAGCTCTCGCCGGTCACCGGGGCGGCGTCGTCCCAGCCGGTGGCGTCGCGCACCCGCTGGCGCAGCTCGGGCGGCGGCCGGGGCGTGATGCGGTCGACCATCGCGTTCGGGCTGCGGGTGCTGCTGCGCACCCAGTCCAGCAGGTCGCGGTCGCCGGCGCGCTCGATGAACTCGAGCAGGCCCTTGCGAAAGCGCTCGCCGTTGTGGCGCAGGTTGTCGCAGTTGAGCAGGGTCACCGGCCCTGCGCCGGCGAGGCGCCTGGCGCGCAGGATCGCGCTGACCGCGCCGTAGATGGTCGAGCCCGCCAGGCCCCGGCGTGCGCGCTCGAGGTCGGCGGCAAGATCGCTGGCGCCGAGGTCGAGCCGATCGTGCGGGTCGAGGTAGTAGCCGGCCTCGGTCACCGTGAACGAGACGATCCGGGTGCGCGCTTCGGCGCCGCGCGCGATCACCGCGGCCAGGCTCGGGTCGTAGGCCAGGACCTCGCGGATCGCCTCGATGCGCTGGTAGCGGCAGTCACCGGCCGGGGATACCGTCTCCAGCGTGTAGCGGCCGCCTTGCGCGCGCAAGGCGGCTTCGATCTCGGCCATGTCGGGCCGCAGGTTGGCGCCGGTGATCGACCAGCGCGTGTCGCCGGTGTCGATCAGCTGCTGCAGGTAGGCGGCCTGGTGCGCGCGATGGAAGGAGCCGAGCCCGAGGTGCAGCACCACCAGGCCGGAAGAGGTGGGGGAAGTCATGGCGCTGGTCCCTGTCAGGCGCTGACCGTCCGGCCTTCGCGGTTGAAGAAATGCAGCACCGAAGGATCGAGTTCGACGCTCACTGCGTCGCCGGCCTGCAGCGCGGTGCGGTCGTTCTGCCGCGCCACCAGCGGCACGCCGCCGACGTCGATGTGGATCAGCGTGTCCGCGCCGAGCGCCTCGATCAGCTCGACGCGGGCCGGGGCACCGGTGCCCTGGCCCGGATGCACGCGCAGGGCTTCGGGCCGGACGCCGAGGAAGCCATCGGCCGGCAGCCGGCCGCCGGTCAGCGCCGAGAAGCTCGGAATCGCCTTGGCCTCGACCATGTTCATCGATGGCATGCCGATGAACTGGGCGACGAACTGGTTGGCCGGGCGGTCGTAGAGGTCCATCGGCGTGCCGACCTGCTCGATCAGGCCGTCGCGCAGCACCACGACGCGGTCGGCCAGCGTCATCGCCTCGACCTGGTCGTGCGTGACGTAGATGCTGGTGGCGCCGAGCGCGCGGTGCAGCTTGTGGATCTCGACCCGGGTGTTGCCGCGCAGCGCCGCGTCGAGATTGGACAGCGGCTCGTCGAACAGGAACACCTTGGGCGCCCGCACGATCGCGCGGCCGATCGCCACCCGCTGCCGCTGGCCGCCCGACAGTTCCTTCGGCGTGCGGCCCAGGTAGTCGGTGAGGTTCAGCGTCCTGGCCGCGTACTCGACCTTGGTCCTGATCACGTCCTTCGACACCTTCGCGAGCTTGAGCGCGAAGGACATGTTGTCGTACACGCTCATGTGCGGATAGAGCGCATAGCTCTGGAACACCATCGCCAGGTCGCGCTTGCCGGACGGCGTGTTCGTGATGTCCTTGCCGTCGAGCGAGAGGCGGCCGCTGGTGATCGGCTCGAGCCCCGCGATCAGCCGCAGCAGGGTCGACTTGCCGCAGCCCGAGGGGCCGACGAAGACGATGAACTCGCCCTTGTCGATCTCGAGGTTGACGCCCTTGATGATGTGCGCGTCGCCGAAACTCTTCTTGATGTTGTCGAGCTGGAGGTAGGCCATCAAATGACTCCTTGAAGATTGATCGAGAGGCCCTGCAGCGATGTTGGCGCGGTGCCTGAGACGCGATGCCTTTTCATGGGCTGCCGCGGAACCGGCTTTGCCGGGCCGCTGGCGGCGGCGCCGGTAGGGGGTGGGCGGCTACACGAAGTGAGCCAACCTGGGGGCGAGCTCATTTCACGGCGCCGAAGGTCAGGCCCTGGACCAGTTGCTTCTGGCTGAACCAGCCGAAGACCACGATCGGCGCGATGGCCATCAGCGAGGCCGCGGACAGCTTGGCCCAGAACAGGCCCTCGGGGCTCGAGTAGGAAGCCATCAGCGTGGCCAGCGTGCCGGCCTTGGCCGAGCTCAGGTTGAGCGCCCAGAAGGCCTCGTTCCAGCTCAGCACCAGGCACAGCAGGCCGGTCGATGCGAGACCGCCGACCGACAGCGGCAGCACCACGTGGCGGAATTCGGTCCACAGGTTGGCGCCGTCCATGCGCGCGGCCTCGAGGATCTCGTTCGGGATGTCCTTGTAGGCCGAATAGAGCATCCAGACCATGATCGGCAGGTTCGACAGCGTGAACACCACCGTCAGCGCGGTGCGCGTGTCGAGCAGGCCGGCGGTCTGCGCCAGCACGTAGATCGGCACCAGCGCGCCGACTGCCGGCATCATCTTGGTCGACAGCATCCACATCAGGATGTCGCGCGTGCGCCGGGTGCGGAAGAAGGCCATCGAGTACGCCGCCGGCGCGGCGATCAAGAGGCCGATGACCGTCGAGCCCACGCTGGTGATCAGCGAGTTGCGCGCGAACAGCAGGTAGTCGCTGCGCCGCTGCACCTCGGTGAAGTTCTCCAGCGTCGGCTCGAAGACGAACAGCGGCGGCACATGGATCGCCTGCAGCTCGGTCTTGAACGAGGTCAGCACCAGCCAGCCGAGCGGGAAGAACAGCAGCAAGGTGGCGGCCCAGGCCCCGACCGCGCGCAGCGTCAGGAAGAGGAAGTTTTCGGATTGCATGCGTCGCTCCTCAGTCGAGGTTCTTGCCGATGATCCGGATCAGGAAGGCGGCCACGATGTTGGCCAGCACCACCGCGAACAGCGCACCCGCCGACGCCACGCCGACGTCGAAGTTCATCAGCGACTGCTTGAAGATCAGGTAGGTGAGGTTGGTGCTCGCGTTGCCCGGACCGCCGTTGGTGGTGACGGCGATCTCGGCGAAGATCGACAGCAGGAAAATCATCTCGATCATGATCACCACCGCCATCGGTCGGCCCAGGTGCGGCAGCGTCAGGTAGCCGAAGCGCTGCACCGCGCTGGCGCCGTCCATGCGTGCGGCCTCCATCTGCTCGCGGTCCAGCGACTGCAGCGAGGTGATGAAGATCAGGCAGGCGAAGGGCAGCCACTGCCAGGCCACCATGATGATGACCGAGAACAGCGGCAGGTCGGTCAGCCAGTCGACCGGCTCGGCCCCGAAGGCGCGCCAGAGGTCGGCCAGCACGCCGTAGATCGGGTTCATCATCATGTGCTTCCAGAGCAGCGCGTTCACCGTCGGCATGACGAAGAAGGGCGAGATCAGAAGTACGCGCACGATGCCGCGGCCGGGGAAGGGCTCGTTGACCAGCAGCGCCAGCCCCACGCCCAGCACCACCGTGATGACGATCACGCTGCCGATCAGCACCAGCGTGTTCCACACCGCCGGCCAGAAGTCCGGGTCGGTGACGAAGTAGTGGAAGTTGTCCAGTCCGTTGAAGGTGCGCTCGCCCGGCTGCATCAGGTTGTAGTTGACGAGCGAGAAGTAGATCGTCATCAACAGGGGCACGAGCATCCAGAGGACGAGCGTGACCACGGCCGGCGCCATCAGCGCGCGGGGCAGGAGTCGATTCATGGCGCGGTCCGGTCGTTGTTCTTCTCGGTGCCGTGCGGCTACTTGTAGTAGCCCGCCTTCTTCATCTCGCGCTCAGCCGCCGTCTGCGAGGTCTTCAGCGCCTGGTCGACCGTGACCTTGCCCGACAGTGCCGCGCTCATCTGCTGGCCGACCGCCACGCCGATGGCCTGGAACTCGGGGATCGCCGCATACTGCACGCCGACGTAAGGCGACTTGGGCAGCGTGCTGTCGCTGGCATTGGCGCTGTCGATGGCCTTCTTTTCGGCTTCGGCGAAGCGCGCCGCCTTCATGAACTCGGGCGAAGCGTAGGTCGACTTGCGGGTGCCGGTCGGCACCGCGCCCCAGCCTTCTTCCTTGGCCACCAGGTTGATGTAGTCCTTGGAGGTGGCCCACTTGACGAAGGTCTGCGCCGCGTCGACCTTCTGCGAGCCGGCCGGGATCGCCAGCGCCCAGGCCCACAGCCAGTTCGCGCCCTTGGGCGTGACCGCCACCGGTGCCTGCGCGAAGGCCACCTTGTCGGCCACCTTGGACTGCTTCGGATCGCTCACGAAGGAGGCCGCGATGGTGGCGTCGACCCACATGCCGCACTTGCCTTCGTTGAACAGCGCCAGGTTCTCGTTGAAGCTGTTGGCCGAGGCGCCGGGCGGGCCGTAGGCCTTCATGAGGTCGACGTAGAAGCCGATCGCGTCATGCCAGGGCTTGCTGTCGATCTGCGGCTTCCAGGCCATGTCGAACCACTGGCCGCCGTTGGTATTGACCATGGTCGTCAGCAGCGCCATGTTGTCGCCCCAGCCCGGCTTGCCGCGCAGGCACATGCCGTAGACGCCTGCCTTCGGGTCGTGGATCTTGCCCGCGAGCTCCTTCACCTGGGCCCAGGTCGGCTGGTCGGGCATCTTGAAGCCCACCTTGTCGGCCAGGTCCTTTCGGTACATCAGCATCGAGCTCTCGCCGTAGAAGGGCGAGGCGTAGAGCTTGCCGTCGGCCGACAGGCCGTTGCGCATCGCCGGCAGCAGGTCGTCGACGTCGTAGGCAGCGTCGGTGGCGATCGGCAGCAGCCAGCCCTTCTTGGCCCAGATCGGCGTCTCGTACATGCCGATCGTCATGACGTCGAACTGGCCGCCCTTGGTGGCGATGTCGGTGGTCACGCGCTGGCGCAGCGTGCCCTCTTCCAGCGTGACCCATTTGAGCTTGATGTCGGGGTTGGCCTTCTCGAAGAAGGGCGTCAGCTTCTGCATCTCGATCATGTGGCCGTTGTTCACGGTCGCGATCACCAGTTCGGTCGCGGCATGGGCCCAGCCTGCACCGGCCATTGCGAGCGCCAGGCCCGCCTTGAGAAAACGCTTCATGGATGTCTCCTTGTGATCGACGAGGGGTCGCCGTGCACCGATTGTGGAGACATCAATTTCCCGTTTTGGTACTTCCTATGCTCGCAACGATACTTCGATGCATTGAATGCTCGGTGTCATCCCTAGTTTTGGCAATTGAGAGTGCATTTGCGCGCACTGTGACGGGGGTTCAGGCGCCGTCGAAGGCCTTCCCCGGAACTGGACATCGGTCCGCTGTTGAGCGCTCGGCTCAGGCGGTCTGCAGGATGGGTGCGCGGCCGCCGAGCCGGCTGCTCCAGGCCGCCAGGGCCAGGGCGCCGAGCGTGATGGCGGCGCTGGCCCAGGGCAGCCCGGCCAGCGGAACGCCCGCGGCCAGCATGCCGCTGCCGATCCACGCGCCGGCGGCGTTGCCGAGGTTGAAGGCCCCCTGGTTCAGGGTCGATGCGAGGTTCGGCGCGGCGCCGGCATGCTGCACGATCAGTGTTTGYAGCAGCGGCACCAGCGCGAACTGGAGCGTGGTCCAGAGCAGCATCAGCAGCACCGTGGGCGCCTTCAGAGGCAGCGCGAAATACAGCAGCGCCAGCACCATCGCGTTGAGCCCCAGCACCACCAGCATCGACGGCACCAGCCGCTGGTCGCCGAGGCGCCCGCCGACCGTGCTGCCGATCGTCAGGCCGACGCCCAGCAGCAGCAGGATCGGTGCCACGGCCGCGTTCGAGAAGCCGCTGACCTGGGTCAGCAAAGGCGCGATGAAAGTGAAGACGCAGAACAGGCTGGCCGAGGCCAGCGCGCTGGTGGCCAGCGCCAGCAGCACGCGGCGGTCGGCCAATACCGTGAACTCGCGCAGGATGTTGCCCTCCTGCATCTCGACCTGCCTCGGAAGCAGGGCCACCAGGGCCGCCACCGCAGCCAGCGCGATCAAGACGATCGCGGCGAAGGTCATGCGCCAGCCGAAATGCTCGCCGATGATCCGGCCCATCGGCACGCCGAGCACGTTGGCCAACGTGAGGCCGGTGAACATCAGCGCGATCGCCTGCGAGCGCCGGTTCGCCGGCACCAGGCCTGCGGCCACCACCGAGCCGATGCCGAAGAAGGTGCCATGGGCGAGCGCGGTGATCACGCGGGCCGCCATCAGCAGGCCGTAGTCCGGCGCCAGCGCGCACAGCAGGTTGCCGAGGACGAACAAGGAGGCCAGTGCAACCAGCGTCGCCTTGCGCGGCAGCCGCGCGGTCGCGACCGCGAACACCGGCGCGCCGACCACCACGCCCATCGCATAGCCGGTGACCAGCAAGCCTGCCTGCGACAGCGTGACGCCGAGATCGAGCGCCATGTCGGGCAGCAGTCCCATGACGACGAATTCGCTGGTGCCGATGGCGAAGGCCGCGGCGGCCAGGGCGAGCAGGGCGGCGGGCATGCGCGGCGAAGTGCTGGACGCAGAGGCGGTCGGCGCTGTCATCGGGGGTTGTCCTGGAGCGCAGCCATGGCGGGGCGCGCCAGGGGATTTCGTCTGAATTCGGTGCCGTAGAACAACAGGGCGACGCCTCCGAAGGCCGCGCCGAGGACGCACAGCGCGCCCCATCCATGAAAGGCATAGAGCGCTGCCGCCAGCGCCGAGGCGACGGCGGCGCAGAGGAAGATCGAGGTCAGGAACAGCCCGTTGAGCCGACCGCGCAGTTCCGGCGCCAGCATGTAGAGGCTGCGCAGGCTCAGCACGTTGCACAGCTGCACCGCGCCGTCGAGCAGCACCGCGGCGGCGACCAGCGCCATCAGCGAATGGGTCCGGAACCCGAGCGCCGCGATCCCGAACGAGAGCAGCGCGACGCCGATCGCGGCGCCGGTGGCCGGCTGGGTACGTCCCTGGTCGGCCAGGCGGCCGGCCCATGGGGCGGCCAGGGCGCCGGCGGCACCGGCCAGGGCAAACAGCGCGATGCCGCCCTGGACGAGGCCGAATTCATGGACGAGCGCCAGTGGCACTGCGGTCCAGAAGGCCTGGAAGGCCGCGAAGAGCATTCCTTGGTAGACCGCTCGGCGGCGCAGCAGGGGGATGCGCCGGACCATGCCCGGCAGCGAGGCCAGGGTGCGTGCGTAGCCGATCGAGCCATGTGGGTGGCGCCGGGGCAGGGCGCGCCACAGCACCAGCGCCAGCAGCGTCATCAGCAGGGCCGAGATCGCGAACACCGCGCGCCAGTTGAAGGCCGAGGCCACAAGGCTGGAAAAAGGCCGCGCCAGCATGATCCCGGCCAGCAGCCCGGCCATGATGTTGCCGACCACCTTGCCGCGGGTCGCATCGGCCACCAGGTGGGAGGCCAGCGGCACCAGCACCTGGGCCGCGACGGCGCAGCTGCCGACCAGGAAGGACGCCGCCAGGAAGGTGAGGGCCGAGTTCGACAGCGCGATGCCGACCAGGCCCAGCACGGCCCCGGCCATGGCCGCCAGGATCAGCCGCCGGTTCTCCACCACGTCGGCCAGCGGCACCAGGAACAGCAGCCCGGCGCCATAGCCGAGTTGGGTCAGCGCCATGATCAGTCCGGCCAGGCCGGCATGCATCTGCAGCGAGGCCGCGATCGGGCCGATCAGCGGCTGGGCGAAGTAGATGTTGGCGACGCACAAGCCGCAGGCCACCGCGAACAGCAGCGTGAGCGCGGGGGGCAGGCCGGCGGCCGCGGCGGGCACGGCCGGGGCCGACTGCCCGCCATGGATGGGAGCATTGGGAAGAGGCACGGGGAGGGGGGTCGCGGTGAGTTGAGGGTTAACCCTGAGTGGCGACCTTAGCACTTCCGGCGCGGCGGCGCTGGCGCGCTGTCTTCCGGGTGAAGGCCCGGCAACAGGGTTCAGCCGAACTCGCAGTTCAGCGCGAGGTTGTTGCCCAGGCCGTGCGCGCCTTCGAAGAAGCAACGCGCGACGACCGTGGTCGCCGAAGCACTGTCGATCGCCTTGCCATCGGAACCCGCGCCGATGAATTGGCAGCCCACGAAGAGCGGGTAGTTCGCACCGCCATCGATGAAAGGCGCCGCGCGGTTGTTGCGGAAGGTGCATTGAGTCCAGGAAATCATGTTGTCGGCGCGTTTGATGCGCAGGTCCAGCGGACGACCGCAGTTCTCGAAGAGGCACTGCCACGAATGGAATTTGTCGATGTAGCAAAGGCTCGGGTTGGCGTCGCTCCGCGGCCCGTCGCCCGGCGTCTGCAGGATCCCCGCGGCGCAATCGATGAAGGCGCAGCGCGCCACGCCGCCGTTGTCGAGCGCATAGGCGTTGTCGATGTGCACAGCGGCCTTCGATTGGCCACGGAAGGTGACCCCGTACCAGCAGAAGGTGGTGAGCTGCAGGCCCGGGACCGTCAGATACAGCCCGACGCTGCCGCCCTGGAACTGGAGGTCGTAAAGGTTGACCGGCGCGGAACCGGACCCGTCGATTTTCAGGATCGGGAAGTCCCCCGAGGCGACCAGGGTGGTCTGGCCCCAGGTCCCTGCGAGCGAGTCGCCCGGCTTGATGCGCAAGGTGCCACGCACGCCGTAGGCGCGCGGTTCGAGCACCACCACGCCGCCGCCGCCATCCAGCATGCGCTGCAGTTGCTGCGTATCGTCGCCCAGTGCGCCGTCATGCCTGGGCGCCGGCACGATGACCGGCGGGCGCTGCCAGGCGGCCAGCACGGCCACGCCAGGTGGCGGTGCGTCCTGGTTGGGCAGGCCCGCGGACCGGGCATAGCGCGCGCTGCGCACGACGGCGCCACCGGCGCCCAGCCTGGCCAGGCGCCTGCCGGCGTCCGAATTCTGGTCGCTCAGGATCACCGTGGTGGCGGCACTGTCGCTGTCCAGGCCGTCGGAATCGCGCGGATGGCCGCCCACGCCCACCAGGGTTGCGCCGGGGCTCTGCCGCAGCAATATGCTCGGGCCGCCGTCGTCATGCGCCTTGTAGGTTTCCTCGTCGAAGCCGATGAGCGTGAAAGAGCGCTGGTTGGCCACCGACAGCGGCATGCGCCTCGCGCTGAGCGCGTTGAAGGCCACGACGACGTTGCCGCTGCCCGGGCCGGAGAGCACGAAGATCGGGTGATCGCTCTGCCAGCCGCCATCATGGCTTTGCTCGTGCACCCAGGTGCAGTCCTTGACGCGGCTGTCGCGGAAGTCGCTGCCACCCTCGACGCAGGCAAAGAAGACCATGCGTTCCAGCGCCGCCCCACGGCCGACAACGCCGCCGAACTTGGCGCCCACCAGGCCATCGCGGGTGACTGCCTGCGAGGGCGGGAATATGACGTTGCCGCTGACCCCGAGAACGGAGAAGTCGTGCGAGCCCGGTTCGATGGTCAGGCGCTCGATCCGCGTCTTGCGCGTGGACCCGCGCAGGTGCTGGCCCGAACGCAGCGTGCAATTGCGGTAGGTGCCCTCGCCCAGCCGCACCGCGCGATGCTGGTCGAGCGCCGCCTGCAGGTCCTCGCCGGGGCTCAGCACATGCGCGGCGGCCGGGAAGTAGCGGGCCGCGGGCGCAGCCGCCGCGGGTTGGCCCGCACGGCCGGGCCCGGTGCCGGCTACCGTTGGCTTCGCAGGCGCTGTCGCGGCGACAGCCGCATTCGTCAGAGCGTCGATCGCGAACGTGAGCGCGCTGACGAGGTGGGCACGCTTGAGGACATCGAGCGTCTGAACTTTGGAAACGGGCATGGGACACGATGATAGAAGTCGCAGCCTCCAAACCGCACGGCGCAGGCCTTTTGCTGAGCGATGGTGTGCAATACAAGGCCTTCGGATGGCAAAATTCGCCGCTCGCCACATCCGGGGTCCGTTCATTGAAAGCAGAAAAGATCCTCTCCGTCGCTCCCATGATGGATTGGACCGACCGCCATTGCCGCTACTTCCATCGGCTGCTGACCCGACGCGCGCTGCTCTACACCGAGATGGTGACCACCGGCGCGCTGATCCACGGCGACGTGCCGCGCCACCTGCGCTTCAACGCCGAGGAGCATCCGGTGGCGCTGCAGCTCGGCGGCAGCGAACCCGCCGATCTCGCCCACTGCGCGAAGCTGGGCGAGGACTGGGGCTACGACGAGATCAACATCAACTGCGGCTGCCCGAGCGAGCGCGTGCAGCGCGGCGCCTTCGGTGCCTGCCTCATGAACGAGCCACAGCTGGTGGCCGACTGCGTGAAGGCGATGGTCGATGTCGTCGACCTGCCGGTCACGGTCAAGCACCGCATCGGCATCGACAAGATCGAGAGCTACGAGTTCGTCCGCGACTTCGTGGGCAAGGTCAGCGAGGCAGGCTGCGAGACCTTCATCGTGCATGCCCGCAATGCCTGGCTCAAGGGGCTGTCGCCGAAGCAGAACCGCGAGGTGCCGCCGCTGCGCTACGAGCTGGTGCATCGGCTCAAGCACGACTTCCCGGCGCTGGCCTTCTCGATCAACGGGGGCTTTGCGGACAACGCCGCGATGCACGCGCACCTGCGCCTGCTCGACGGCGTGATGGTCGGCCGCGAGGCCTATCACAACCCCTGGTGGCTGGCCGGGTGGGACGCGGCTTTCTACGGCGAGTCGCCGTCGCTGCTGACGCGCGAAGAGGCCGAGCTGCAGATGTGCGATTACATGGCCCGCGAAGCGGCCGAGCACGGCACGCCGTGGTCGAACATCGCGCGCCACATGCTGGGCCTGCGCAACGGCTTGGCCGGCGCCCGCCGCTGGCGGCAGGTGTGGAGCGACCACAAGCTCAAGACCCGCGCGCCGCACGAAGTCATGGCCTTGGCGCACGAGACGGTTGACCAGCCGGCCTGATCACAAAACCCGAAGTTCCCCTGGCCGGCGAAGCCAGGCCCGTTCGTGAAACACCGCGGAACCGGCTTTGCCGGGCCGCTGGTGTTGCCCCCGGAAGGGGGTGGGCGGGCTACACGCAGTGAGCCCAACCTGGGGGCGAGCTCAGTTCGCCGCTTCCAGCCCGTTGCGGAAGTGCTGCTGCATCCGCTGCATCGCGACCGCGGCGTCGCGCGCCTTGATCGCCTCCATGAGCGCCCGGTGCTCCTTCAGCGATTCGCCGATGCGCCCGGCCTTCAGCAGCGAGTTGTGCCGGTTCAGCTTCATCACCTTGCGCAGGTCGGCCACCATCTGGTCGCGCCAGCGGTTGTTCGCGATCGCCAGCAACCGCATGTGGAAGCGCTCGTTGATGGCGAAGAAATGCCCGCGGTCCACGTGCCCGGGCTTGGCGGCGGACTCGAGCTCCGCGTGCAGCCGCTCGAGTTCGGCCAGCTCGGCGTCGGTGGCCTGCCGTGCCACCACGCCCGCTGCATCGCTCTCGAGCAGGCTCAGCAGGTGGTACACGTCCGCCAGGTCCTTCTCCGACACCTCGGTCACGTAGGCGCCGCGCCGCACCTTCATCGTCACCAGCCCCTCGGCGGCCAGCACCTTCAGCGCCTCGCGCAGCGGCGTGCGGCTGATGCCGTATTCCTCGGCCAGCTTGAGTTCGTCGATCCAGCTGCCGGGCTCGAGTTCGCGGTTGAAGATGCGCTGGCGCAGCAGTTCCGCCACCTCTTCGTAGAGGGCGCGCGGGGTGAGGGTGACAGCGGACATGGCTGAAATGTACCTCAAGTTGGTTCTTTGAATTAATAATTACAGATGGGTTAAACTCGGTTGAGTTGTCCGGCGACTGCGCCGACACTCCTCCCCGAACCTCGCATGACCTCCAAAGCGGCGCCCATGAGCAAAACCGAATACACCTTCACGCCTGCGACCCTCGAAGCCTGGACCCGGGCTGCCGCCAAGTCCGCCCCGGGTGGCAACCTCGAAGCGTTGAACTGGGTCACGCCGGACGGCATCACGGTCAAGCCGCTCTACACCGCGGCCGACCTGCAGGAGCTCAAGTACACCGACACGCTGCCCGGCTTCGAGCCCTACCTGCGCGGCCCGCAGGCCACCATGTACGCTGTGCGCCCGTGGACCATCCGCCAGTACGCCGGCTTCTCGACCGCCGAGGAATCCAACGCCTTCTATCGCAAGGCCCTGGCGGCGGGCGGGCAGGGCGTGTCGGTGGCCTTCGACCTCGCCACCCACCGCGGCTACGACAGCGACCATCCGCGCGTCACCGGCGACGTCGGCAAGGCCGGCGTGGCGATCGACTCGGTCGAGGACATGAAGATCCTGTTCGACCAGATCCCGCTCGACAAGGTCAGCGTCTCGATGACCATGAACGGCGCGGTGCTGCCGGTGCTGGCGGGCTACGTGGTCGCGGCCGAAGAGCAGGGCGTGGCGCAGGACCAGCTGAGCGGAACCATCCAGAACGACATCCTCAAGGAGTTCATGGTCCGCAACACCTACATCTTCCCGCCGGCGCCGAGCATGCGGATCATCGGCGACATCATCGAGTACACGGCGCAGAACATGCCGAAGTTCAACTCGATCTCGATCAGCGGCTATCACATGCAGGAAGCCGGCGCCAACCAGGCGCTCGAACTGGCCTTTACCTTGGCCGACGGCAAGGAATACGTGAAGACCGCGCTGGCCAAGGGGCTCGACGTCGACGGCTTCGCGGGCCGGCTCAGCTTCTTCTGGGCCATCGGCATGAACTTCTACCTCGAGGTCGCGAAGATGCGCGCCGCGCGCCTGCTGTGGTGCCGGATCATGAAGGAGTTCGATCCCAAGAACCCCAAGAGCCTGATGCTGCGCACGCACTGCCAGACCTCGGGCTGGTCGCTGACCGAGCAGGACCCGTACAACAACGTGGTGCGCACCACCATCGAAGCGATGGCCGCGGTGTTCGGCGGCACCCAGAGCCTGCACACCAACGCGCTCGACGAGGCCATCGCGCTGCCGACCGAGTTCAGCGCCCGCATCGCGCGCAACACGCAGCTGATCGTCCAGGAAGAGACCCACATCACGAGCGTGATCGACCCCTGGGCCGGCAGCTACATGATGGAGAAGCTGACGCAGGACATGGCCGATGCCGCCTGGGCGATCATCGAGGAGGTCGAGGCGATGGGCGGCATGACCCGCGCCGTCGACAGCGGCTGGGCCAAGCTCAAGATCGAGGCCGCGGCCGCCGACAAGCAGGCGCGCATCGACTCGGGCAGGGACGTGATCGTGGGCGTCAACAAGTACAAGCTCAAGGAAGAGGATACCCACGACATCCTGCAGATCGACAACGTCAAGGTGCGCGAGGGCCAGATCGCCAAGCTGAAGGCCATCCGCGAGAAGCGCGACAGCGCCGCCGTGCAGGCCGCGCTCGACGCACTCACCGCCGCGGCGGAAAGCGGCCAGGGCAACCTGCTCGATCTCAGCATCCAGGCGGTGCGCCTGCGCGCCACGGTCGGCGAGATCAGCGATGCGCTCGAGAAGATCTATGGCC
Organism: Variovorax sp. P4_B11; assembly: GCF_056402355.1. NCBI lineage: Bacteria > Pseudomonadati > Pseudomonadota > Betaproteobacteria > Burkholderiales > Comamonadaceae > Variovorax > Variovorax sp. P4_B11. Next base: position 34,747 of record NZ_JBFUHO010000004.1, on the reverse strand, counting down.
GGCACCGCGCCGACACGCAGAAGGTCACGGGCGTCTATGCCGCCGCCTACGACTCGGCCGAAGGCTGGGAGACGCTGCAGCACGAGATCGCGGCCTTCGCCGAGGAACAGGGCCGGCGCCCGCGCGTGATGATCTCCAAGCTGGGGCAGGACGGCCACGACCGCGGCGCCAAGGTGGTCGCCACCGCTTTCGCCGACCTCGGTTTCGACGTCGACATGGGCCCGCTGTTCCAGACGCCCGAGGAATGCGCGCGCCAGGCGATCGAGAACGACGTCCATGCCGTGGGCGTCAGCACGCTGGCCGCCGGCCACAAGACCCTCGTGCCGGCGATCATCGCGGAGCTCAAGAAGCAGGGCGCCGACGACATCATTGTCTTCGTCGGCGGCGTGATTCCACGGCAGGACTACGACTTTCTCTACGAGGCCGGCGTCAAGGGCATCTACGGACCGGGCACGCCGATCCCGGCGAGCGCCAAGGACGTGCTCGAGCAGATTCGCGCGGCGGTTGCGGCCTGAAGATGCCGCCCGCCAAGTCACCGGCCACGGTGGACGCGCTGCTGGCCAGCGGTGGTCCCTCGCAGCGCCGCGCGATCGCCAAGACGATCACGCTGCTCGAATCGACCCGCGCCGACCATCGCGCCCAGGCCGATGCGCTGCTCACGGCGCTGCTGCCGCACACCGGCAAGTCCTTCCGCCTCGGCATCTCGGGCGTGCCCGGCGTCGGCAAGTCGACCTTCATCGAGACCCTGGGGCTCTTCCTGATCGATCAGGGCCACCGCGTCGCGGTGCTCACCATCGATCCATCGTCCACCGTCTCGGGCGGCTCCATCCTCGGCGACAAGACGCGCATGGAGCGGCTCTCGATGGATGAGCGCGCCTACATCCGGCCCAGCCCCTCGAGCGGCACGCTGGGCGGCGTGGCCGAGAAGACACGCGAGGCGATGCTGGTCTGCGAGGCCGCCGGCTACGACATCGTGATCGTCGAGACGGTCGGCGTCGGCCAGAGCGAGACCGCGGTCTCGGGCATGACCGACATGTTCGTGCTGCTGCAGTTGCCCAACGCAGGCGACGACCTGCAGGCGATCAAGAAGGGCGTGATGGAGCTGGCCGACCTGGTGGTGATCAACAAGGCCGACATCGAGCCGGATGCCGCCACCCGCGCGCAGGCCCAGATCACCTCGGCCTTGCGCCTGTTCGGCCACCACGGCAATCCGGCGCACGCGCAGGCCATGCACGCCGCCCATGCCACCCCGGGCACGCCCGAAGCCGAAGTTCGTTTCTGGCAGCCCAAGGTGATCCAGATCAGCGCGCTGCGGGGCACCGGGGTCGACGCCTTCTGGGCCGCCGTGCTGCAGTTCAAGGCGCTGCAGACGGCCAACGGCCGCTTCTCCAGCCGGCGCGAAAAGCAGGCGCTGGCCTGGATGTGGGAACGCATCGACGCCGGCCTCAAGCAGGCCTTCCGCCAGCATCCGCAGGTGCGGGCGCTGCTGCCCCGCACCGTGGCCGAGGTGGCGGCCGGCACCTTGCCCGCATCGACCGCTGCGCGCCAGCTGCTCGCCGCGCAGGCCGGACAGGCGTAGCCTGCGGCAGTCCCTTTCAAAAGATCAACTCTTACGACGGAACGTCATGAAAGAAATCCTCGAACAACTCGAAAAACGCCGCGCCCAGGCGCGTCTCGGCGGCGGCCAGAAGCGCATCGACGCCCAGCATGCCAAGGGCAAGCTGACCGCACGCGAGCGCATCGAACTGCTGCTCGACGACAACACCTTCGAAGAATGGGACATGTTCGTCGAGCACCGCTCGAGCGACTTCGGCATGGCCGACCAGAAGATCCCGGGCGATGGCGTGGTCACGGGCTACGGCATGATCAACGGCCGCCTGGTCTTCATCTTCAGCCAGGACTTCACGGTCTTCGGCGGCGCCCTCAGCGAGGCCCACGCCGAGAAGATCTGCAAGGTGATGGACCAGGCCATGAAGGTCGGCGCCCCGGTCATCGGCCTCAACGATTCGGGCGGCGCCCGCATCCAGGAAGGCGTGGCCTCGCTCGGCGGCTATGCCGACGTCTTCCAGCGCAACGTGATGGCCTCGGGCGTGGTGCCGCAGATCAGCATGATCATGGGCCCCTGCGCCGGCGGCGCGGTGTATTCGCCGGCCATGACCGACTTCATCTTCATGGTGAAGGACAGCAGCTACATGTTCGTCACCGGCCCCGAGGTGGTGAAGACCGTGACGCACGAGGACGTGACGGCCGAGGAGCTCGGCGGCGCCTCGACCCACACCACCAAGAGCGGCGTGGCCGACATGGCCTTCGAGAACGACGTCGAGGCGCTGATGATGCTGCGCCGGCTCTACAACTACCTGCCGCTCAACAACCGCGAGAAGCCGCCGGTGCGCCCGAGCGGCGACCCGGCCGAGCGCGCCGACCTGTCGCTCGACACGCTGGTGCCCGACAACCCGAACAAGCCCTACGACATGAAGGAGCTGATCACGAAGGTGGTCGACGACGGCGAATTTTTCGAGCTGCAACCCGATTACGCGAAGAACATCGTGATCGGCTTCGCGCGCATGGACGGCCAGAGCGTGGGCATCGTCGCCAACCAGCCGCTGGTGCTGGCCGGTTGCCTGGACATCAAGTCGTCGATCAAGGCGGCGCGTTTCGTGCGCTTCTGCGATGCCTTCAACATCCCGGTCGTGACCTTCGTCGACGTGCCCGGCTTCATGCCCGGCACCAGCCAGGAGTACGGCGGCATCATCAAGCACGGCGCCAAGCTGCTCTACGCCTACGCCGAATGCACGGTGCCGAAGATCACGGTGATCACGCGCAAGGCCTACGGCGGCGCCTACGACGTGATGGCCTCCAAGCACCTGCGCGGCGACGTGAATCTCGCCTGGCCGCGCGCAGAGATCGCCGTGATGGGCGCCAAGGGGGCGGTGGAGATCATCTTCCGCGAGGACAAGAACGACCCCGAGAAGCTCGCCGCGCGCGAGGCCGAGTACAAGGCGCGCTTCGCCAATCCCTACGTGGCCGGCACCCGCGGCTACATCGATGACGTCATCCTGCCGAGCGAGACGCGCAAGCGCATCTGCCGCAGCCTGGTGATGCTGCGCGAGAAGAAGCTCGAGAACCCGTGGCGCAAGCACGGCAACATTCCCCTCTGAGATCGGGAGACCCCAACATGTTCAAGAAGATCCTGATTGCGAATCGCGGAGAGATCGCCTGCCGCGTCATCAAGACCGCCAAGAAGATGGGCATCCGCACGGTGGCCGTCTATTCTGATGCCGACAAGGACGCGCGCCACGTCGAGCTGGCCGACGAGGCGGTGCACATCGGCGCCTCGGCCAGCCGCGAGAGCTATCTGCGGGCCGACCGCATCATCGCGGCCTGCAAGAAGACCGGCGCCGAAGCGGTGCATCCGGGCTACGGCTTCCTGTCGGAGAACGAGGCCTTCGCCCGCAAGGTCGAGGAGGAGGGCATCATCTTCATCGGCCCGAAGCACTATTCGATTGCCGCGATGGGCGACAAGATCGCCTCGAAGAAGCTCGCGAACGAGGCCAAGGTCAATACGATCCCGGGCTGGAACGACGCGATCGAGACCGCCGAGCGCGCGGTGGAGATCGCCAAGGACATCGGCTACCCGGTGATGATCAAGGCCTCGGCCGGCGGCGGCGGCAAGGGCCTGCGCGTGGCCTTCAACGACAAGGACGCGTTCGAAGGCTTCACCTCCTGCCGCAACGAGGCGCGCAACAGCTTCGGCGACGACCGCGTGTTCATCGAAAAGTTCGTCGAAGAGCCGCGCCATATCGAGATCCAGGTGCTGGGCGACTCTCACGGCAGCGTGATCTACCTCAACGAGCGCGAATGCTCGATCCAGCGCCGCCATCAGAAGGTGATCGAGGAGGCGCCGTCGCCCTTCATCAGTGAGGCCACGCGCAAGGCGATGGGCGAGCAGGCCGTGGCGCTGGCCAAGGCCGTGAACTACCAGAGCGCGGGCACGGTCGAATTCGTGGTCGGCAAGGACCAGAGCTTCTACTTTCTCGAGATGAACACCCGGCTGCAGGTGGAGCATCCGGTGACCGAGGCGATCACCGGTCTCGACCTGGTCGAGCTCATGATCCGCGTCGCCGCCGGCGAGAAGCTGCCGCTGGCGCAGAAGGACGTCAAGCGCGAAGGCTGGGCCATCGAGTGCCGCATCAACGCCGAGGATCCGTTCCGCAACTTCCTGCCCTCGACCGGCCGGCTGGTCCGTTTCCAGCCGCCGAAAGAGACCATGTTCTCCGCCGACACCGAGCACCTGCACGGCGTGCGGGTCGACACCGGCGTCTACGACGGCGGCRAGATCCCGATGTTCTACGACTCGATGATTGCCAAGCTGATCGTGCACGGCCGCGACCGCGCGCACGCCATCGCGCTGATGCGCGAGGCGCTCAACGGATTCGTGATCCGCGGCATCAGCAGCAACATTCCGTTCCAGGCGGCGCTGCTCGCGCATCCGAAGTTCGTCAGCGGCGACTTCAACACCGGCTTCATCGCCGAGCACTACGGCCGCGGCTTCCATGCCGAAGACGTGCCGCACGACGATCCCGATTTCCTGGTCGCGTTGGCGGCCTACATGCACCGCCGCTACCGGGCGCGCGCCTCGGGCATCAGTGGCCAGCTCGACGGCCATGGCGTGAAGGTGGGCGAGCAGTTCGTGGTGGTTGTGATGGATGACAAGGGTCTGCATGTGCACAAGCCCGTGTCGGTCACCGATTTCCATGGCCACACCGGCTCCAGCGCGGTGGCGGTGGGCAGCCACGTCTACAAGATCGACAGCAAGACGTCGCTCGGCAGCATCCGGGTCGAAGGCATGGTCAACAACCGGGCCTTCGTCGCGCAGGTCGAACGCGGCGCCGGCAAGAATCCGCTGTCGCTGCGGGTGGCGCACAACGGCACGCAGATCGAGGCGACGGTGCTTTCGCCGCTCGGCGCGCGGCTGCTGTCGCTGATGCCCTACAAGGCGCCGCCGGACCTGAGCAAGTTCCTGATGTCGCCGATGCCGGGGCTGCTGGTCGAGGTCTCGGTGCAGCCCGGCCAGCAGGTCCAGGCGGGCGAGAAGCTCGCGGTCATCGAGGCGATGAAGATGGAGAACGTGCTGTTCGCGGCGCAGGACGGCGTGGTCGGCCACATCGCGGCGGCCAAGGGCGAATCGCTCGCGGTCGACCAGGTCATCATGGAGTTCGCATAGATGGGTGCCAACGACCTGAAGGCGGCCGAGTCCCGGACCGTCACGCTGCATCGTCCGCCGGCAGCATCCGCCACGCCGCGCGGCCCCTGGTCGGTGGCGGCGGTGCAAGCGCTGCTCGACAAGCCTTTCAACGACCTGCTGTTCCAGGCGCAGACGGTGCACCGCGAGAATTTTCCCGGCGGCGATATCGAGCTCGCCACGCTGCTGTCGGTCAAGACCGGCGGCTGCCCCGAGAATTGCGGCTATTGCCCGCAGTCGGCCGAATTCGACACCGGCGTCAAGGCGCAGAAGCTGATGGAAGTCGACGAGGTGCTGCGCGCCGCGCGGGCCGCCAAGGCGGCCGGCGCCACGCGCTTCTGCATGGGCGCCGCCTGGCGCGCACCCAAGGACCGCGACGTCGAGAAGGTCGCGGTGCTGGTCGAGGCCGTCAAGGGCCTGGGCCTGCAGACTTGCGCGACCCTCGGCATGCTCGAGCCGCAGCACGCGCTGCAGCTCAAGGCCGCCGGCCTCGACTACTACAACCACAATCTCGACACCGCCCCCGAGTACTACACCGACATCGTCGACACGCGCAGCTACCAGGACCGGCTCGACACGCTGGCCCATGTGCGTGCCGCCGGCATCAGCGTCTGCTGCGGCGGCATCGTCGGCATGGGCGAGGCGCCGGTGCATCGCGCGGGGCTGATCGCCCAGCTGGCCAACCTGGATCCGTACCCCGAGTCGGTGCCGATCAACAGCCTGGTGCGCGTGCCCGGCACGCCGCTGGCCGATTCGGAGCCGATCGATCCGCTGGATTTCGTGCGCATGATCGCGGTCGCGCGCATCACGATGCCGAAGGCGCGCGTGCGCCTGTCGGCGGGCCGGCAGCAGCTCGGCGAGGCGGTTCAGGCGCTGTGCTTCCTGGCAGGCGCCAATTCGATCTTCTACGGCGACAAGCTGCTGGTCACGGGCAACCCCGACGTCGAGGCCGATGTGCAGTTGCTGGCCAAGCTGGGCCTCAAGGGGCGTTCGACCTCCGAAAAACAGGGAGCATGCGCATGACGCGTCCATTCAAGGTGCTGGGCATCCAGCAGATCGCGATCGGTGGTCCGGACAAGACCCGCCTGCAGAAGCTGTGGGTCGAGATGCTGGGCCTCGAGGTCACGGGCACGTTCAAGAGCGAGCGCGAGAACGTCGACGAGGACATCTGCGCGATCGGCAGCGGTCCCTTCAAGGTCGAGGTCGACCTGATGCAGCCGCTGGACCCCGAGAAGAAGCCCGCGGTCCACGCCACGCCGCTCAACCACGTGGGCCTGTGGATCGACGATCTGCCCGCGGCGGTCGAGTGGTTGACCGCGCAGGGCGTCCGCTTCGCGCCGGGCGGCATCCGCCAGGGCGCGGCCGGCTTCGACATCTGCTTCCTGCATCCGAAGAGCAACGACGAATTCCCGATTGCGGGCGAGGGCGTGCTGATCGAGTTGGTGCAGGCGCCCCCGGAAGTGGTGACGGCCTTCTTAGCGCTGGCCGGGGGTTGACGCCTGGCCCGCGCAGCGCGGCCCGTTGGTGAAACACCGCGGAACCGGCTTTGCCGGGCCGCTGGTGTTGCCCCCGGTAGGGGGTGGGCGGGCTACACGCAGTGAGCCCAACCTGGGGGCGAGCAACAATTATCCGGGGCGACGCCAAAGCGCCAGCGTCGCCGCCAGCAGCCACATCCCCGCCGCGCAACCACGGTTGAGCGCGCGCAGGCTGCGCTGCGAGAGCCAGCGCACGGCCTGTGTGCCGGCGGTCGCGTAGGCCAGCATCACCAGGGTGTCGATGCCGACGAAGATCGCGCCCAGCACCACGTACTGCGGCCCTTGGGGCTGGGCGATGACGACGAACTGGGGCAGGAAGGCGGCGAAGAACAACAGTGACTTCGGGTTCGACAAGGCCACGGCCAGGCTTCGCAGAAGCGCCAGCCGTCCGCGCAGCGGCCGGCTCGGCGAGGCGGCCAGCACGGCGCCAACGTCCGCCGGCGGGGTGCGCCAGAGCTTGATGCCGAGCCAGACCAGGTAGAGGACGCCGGCGACGCGGATCGCATTGAAAAGCCACTCGGACGCTGCCAGCAGGGAGCCCAGTCCGAGCGCCACCGTGGCAATCACGATGCTGCTGCCCAGCGACGCACCGGCAATGCCCCAGGCCGCCGCGCGCATGCCGCCGGAGATGCCGTTGGAGAGTGCCAGCAGCATCGTCGGGCCGGGCGTGATGGCCAATGCCGTCGAGGCCAGGACGTAGAGCAGCAGGGTGTCGAGGCTCATGGCTTGGGCGTGGCTTTGGCGGCAGCGGCTCGGGCCCGCGCCAGCGCGGCTTCGACGATCGCGCGCTTGCGCTCGGCAGCCTCGGGCGCGTCCGGCGGCACCTCGCTCTGCGGCGCAACCACGGGCCCGCTGCGGGCATGTCGTGCGGCATGTGCGGCGTAGCGTGCGCGTGCGTGCTCGGCCTGCGCCCGGGACCAGGCCTGCCAGCCGCTGCGGCCCGGCGTGACGGTCTCGAGCGAGATGCAGTCGACCGGGCAGGCCGGAATGCACAGTTCGCAGCCGGTGCAATGCGCATCGATCACGGTGTGCATGCGCTTGTGGATGCCGACGATGGCATCGGTGGGGCAGGCATCGAGGCACAGCGTGCAGCCGATGCACCAGGCTTCGTCGATCACCGCCAGGGCGCGCGGCCCCTCGACGCCGAACTGCGGATCGATCGGCCGCGCCGCCTTGCCCGTGATCCGCGCCAGTCGCGCGACGCCCTCGGCACCCCCGGGCGGGCATTGGTTGATGTCGGCCTCGCCGGCGTCGATGGCTTCGGCGTAGCCGGCGCAATCGGGGTAGCCGCAGCGGGTGCACTGCGTCTGCGGCAGCGCGTCCAGCAGGCGGGCGGCCGTCGGCGTCACGGCCTCAGCCGGCCTTGCGCCGGGCCGGGGCCGACCGGCGCGCCGGCGTTGTCTTGCTCGCGGCCGCCGTCTTCTTCCTTGCCGGGCTGGCCTTGATCGGGTCTTCGGCGGCCAGGATCGTGCGGCTCGCGCGCTTCTGCGGCTTGTCGTACGCCGCGATGAAGGCGCGTACCTCCGGGTAGACATGCTCGCGCCATCGGCGTCCGCTGAAGATGCCGTAGTGTCCGGCACCCTTGACCTCGAGATGCCGTTGTTCCTTGGCGGCGACGCCGGTGCACAGTTCGTGCGCGGCACGGGTCTGGCCCGAGCCGGAGATGTCGTCCAGTTCGCCTTCGACCGTCAGCAGGCCGGTCAAATGGATGTCCTGCGGTCGCACAGGCTCGCGCTCGCCGGCCGCGTTCGTCACTTCCCAGGTGCCGTTCACCAGGTCGAACTTCTGGAACACCGTGCGGATCGTTTCGAGGTAGTAGTCGGCGTCCATGTCGAGCACCGCGTTGTACTCGTCGTAGAACTTGCGGTGGGCCTCGGTGCTGGCGTCATCGCCCTTGATCAGGTCCTTGAAATAGTCGTAGTGGCTGCTGGCATGGCGGTCGGGGTTCATGGCCACGAAGCCGGTGTGCTGCAGGAAGCCCGGATAGACGCGCCGTCCGGCGCCCGGGAAGCCGTCCGGCACCCGGTAGATCACGTTGTTCTCGAACCACTCGAAGCTCTTGTTCATCGCCAGGTTGTTGACCGCCGTGGGCGACTTGCGGGCGTCGATCGGACCGCCCATCATGGTCATCGACAGCGGCGTCTTCTCGCCGCGGCTGGCCATCAGAGACACCGCGGCCAGCACCGGGACCGTCGGCTGGCAGACGCTGATCACATGGCAGTTGCCGTACTCGGCCTGCAGGTAGCCGATGAAGTCCTCGACGTAGTTGACGTAGTCGTCGAGGTGGAATTCGCCTTCCGAGAGCGGCACCAGGCGCGCGTTGATCCAGTCGGTGATGTAGACCTTGTGGCCCTGGAGCATGGTGCGCACCGTGTCGCGCAGCAAGGTCGCGTAGTGGCCCGAAAGGGGCGCCACGATCAGCACCACCGGCTGGCTCTTGAGCGTCTGCAGGGTGTCGGGCTCGTCGGTGAAGCGCTTGAATCGGCGCAGCTGGCAGAAGGGCTTCTCGATTTCGACGCTTTCGTGGATTACCACGTCGTGGCCGTCGACCTTGACCGTCTTGATGCCGAATTCCGGCTTCTCGTAGTCCTTGCCGAGTCGATACAGCAGGTCGTAGCCGGCGGCCATGCGCTGTGCCATCGGCGTCTGCCCGAAGGCCGCGCCCTGGCCGTAGAGTTTGGAGGCCGCCTGCGCGAAGTCCGCGAACGGTTCCATGAGGGAGCGCTGCGCTTCATAGAGTTGGTAAAGCATCGGAGGGCCTGAACTGAAAGTTGTTGCGATGCAATATATCAGCAGCGCCGCGGCCGAAGTAGGGGGCGCGCCCCACTTCAGTTCTTTCCGCGTGACATCTTCCCGTTTGTCGGACTAGCCGGGGATTGCGAACGAATCGAGCACCGTGAGCCAGGGCCAGCGGGCCTGGTAGTCGGCCGCCTTGGCCGCGTACAGGCGCGGCTGGTGGCAGCGCGGATTGGGCCGCAGGACACCCTCGTACAGCGCCTGCAGGCCGTGGGGCGCATAGAGCGTCAGGCCGCCTTCGCCCGGCTGCAGGCCGACGCAGGTGCAGTCCACCAGGAAGCGGTCGATACCGTCCTGGGCGCACTGCGATGCCGCATAGCTGCCGCCGAAATAGTCCGCGTACCAGGTGTGAACGCGGGCCTGGTTCTTGGTCTCGATGGTGACGGGCAGCCCGCAAAAATGCCGCTGCACGCGCCCGTCGACCCGCCGTTCGGCTTCCGCCGACAGATCGGAGGCGTCGAAGTAGAACAGGTCGTAGTCGCGGATGCCCGCCTCTGGTGGCCGTCCGCACTGCCCGTTCCAGACGCTCTGGAACAGGCAGCCGGCCACCAGCCAGGCATCCGGCAGCGCCAGCGCGGGCAGGCCCTCGAGGATCGCGCGGTTGTGCGGGTTGCGCAGCGCGTCCTCGATGAAGCGGCCGGACAGGGCCGGGCTCAGAGAACCTTGGCGATGCTCTCGCAAACGTAGCCGATGTTCTTGCTGTTGAGCGCAGCGACGCACATGCGGCCGGTGTCGGTGCCGTAGACGCCGAACTCCTCGCGCAGCCGCACCATCTGGTCCTTGGTCAGGCCCGAGTAGCTGAACATGCCGATCTGGGAGGTGATGAAGCTCATGTCCTGCTTCACGCCGGCGGCCTTGAGGCCGTCGACCAGCTTCTGGCGCATGGCCTTGATGCGCACCCGCATCTCGGCCAGTTCCGCTTCCCAGACGGCGCGCCGTGCCGGGTCGTTGAGCACCGCCGCCACCACCGCGCCGCCGTGGATCGGCGGGTTGCTGTAGTTGGTGCGGATCGCGATCTTGAGCTGCGACAGCACGCGCGCGGCTTCTTCCTTGCTCTCGCAGAGCACCGAGAGGGCGCCCACGCGCTCGCCGTAGAGGCTGAAACTCTTGGAGAACGAGGTCGAGACGAAGAAGGTCAGTCCGGCTTCGACGAACTTGCCGATCACGGCGCCGTCTTCCTGGATGCCGTGGCCGAAGCCCTGGTAGGCCATGTCGAGGAAGGGGGTCAGCTCGCCGGCCTTGACGGCGGTGATGACCTGGTCCCACTGGGCCGGCGTGATGTCGTAGCCGGTCGGGTTGTGGCAGCAGGCATGCAGTACCACGATGGTGCCCGCGGTCGCCGCCTTCAGCGCCGCCAGCATGCCTTCGAAGTCGATGCCGCGCTTGGTGGCGTCGTAGTAGGGGTAGCTTTCGACAGTGAAGCCGGCGTTGGTGAACAGCGCACGGTGGTTTTCCCAGCTCGGGTCGCTGATCAGCACCTTGGCCTGCGGCGTCAGCTTCTTCAGGAAGTCGGCGCCGACCTTCAGGCCGCCGGTGCCGCCGATGGCCTGGATGGTGGCGACGCGGCCGGAATTCACCGGTTCGCTGTCGGCGCCGAAGACCAGTCCCTTGACCGCGTTGTCATAGGCGGCGATGCCGTCGATCGGCAGGTAGCCGCGGGCGCTGGGCGCCTTCATCATGTCCTCTTCCGCGGCCTGCACGCACTTCAGCAGCGGCAGCTTGCCGTTGTCGTCGTAGTACACGCCCACGCCGAGGTTGACCTTTTTCGGATTGCCGTCGGCCGCAAATTGCTCGTTGAGGCCCAGGATCGGGTCGCGAGGCGCCATTTCGACGGCGGTGAACATTGACATGGAAAGTCCTTTGGATGATCGGTTCACGTGAAGCCGGGTCCTGCGTTACGCTGCCCGGTTAGCTTGAATTTTACCGGCCGCGCCACCAGCTTCCGGAGTCCACGCCATGCCAGAAATGTCAGAAGTCATTCCCGAACCGCAACACGCCGACCCGGTGGGCCCGCAAAAGCAGGGCGAATTCGTCAGCTTTCCCGGTTCCCCGTTCGAACTCTTCCAGCCCTATCCGCCGGCCGGCGACCAGCCGAAGGCCATCGAGGGCCTGGTCGAAGGCGTGCAGGACGGCGAGGTGTTCCAGACCCTGCTGGGCGTCACCGGTTCCGGCAAGACCTTCACCATGGCCAACGTGATCGCGCGGCTGGGCCGCCCGGCGATCGTGTTCGCTCCCAACAAGACCCTGGCGGCCCAGCTCTACAGCGAATTCCGCGAGTTTTTCCCGAAGAACGCGGTCGAGTACTTCGTCAGCTACTACGACTACTACCAGCCCGAGGCCTACGTGCCGCAGCGCGACCTGTTCATCGAGAAGGACAGCTCGATCAACGAGCACATCGAGCAGATGCGGCTGTCGGCGACCAAGAGCGTGCTGGAGCGGCGCGACACGGTGATCGTCGCGACCGTGAGCGCCATCTACGGCATCGGCACGCCCGAGGACTACACGCAGATGCGCTTCATCATGCGGCAGGGCGACAAGATCGGCCAGCGCGACGTGATCGGGCGGCTGATCCGCATGCAGTACACGCGCAACGAGCAGGATTTCTCGCGCGGGACTTTCCGGGTGCGCGGCGACACCATCGACGTCTTCCCCGCGGAGCACAGCGAACTGGCGATCCGGATCGAGCTGTTCGACGACGAGATCGAGTCGCTGCAGCTGTTCGACCCGCTGACCGGCCGCATCCGGCAGAAGATCCCGCGCTTCACGGTCTATCCGTCGAGCCACTACGTGACGCCGCGCGACAAGGTCCTGAGCGCGGTCGAGACCATCAAGCTCGAGCTCGACGAGCGGCTGAAGTTCTTCGTCGGCGAAGGCAAGCTGGTGGAAGCGCAGCGGATCGAGCAGCGCACCCGCTTCGACCTCGAGATGCTGGCCGAGATCGGCCACTGCAAGGGCATCGAGAACTACACCCGCCACCTGTCGGGCGCCGCGCCCGGGGAGCCGCCGGCGACCCTGACCGACTACCTGCCGAAGGACGCGCTGATGTTCCTCGACGAGAGCCACCAGATGATCGGCCAGCTCGGCGGCATGTACAACGGCGACCGGGCGCGCAAGACCACGCTGGTCGAATACGGCTTCCGGCTGCCTTCCGCCCTGGACAACCGGCCGCTCAAGTTCGAGGAATTCGAGACGCGGATGCGCCAATGCATCTTCGTCTCGGCGACGCCGGCGCAATATGAAAAGGACAAGGCCGGCAACGTGGTCGAGCAACTGGTGCGGCCGACCGGCCTGATCGACCCCGAGGTCGAAGTCCGGCCCGCCACCCATCAGGTCGACGACGTGCTGCAGGAGATCCGCCTGCGGGTCGACAAGAACGAGCGCGTGCTGATCACCACGCTGACCAAGCGGATGGCCGAGCAGCTGACCGACTACCTGAGCGACAACGGGGTCAAGGTGCGCTACCTGCACAGCGACATCGACACCGTCGAGCGGGTCGAGATCCTGCGCGACCTGCGCCTTGGGGCATTCGACGTGCTGGTCGGCATCAACCTGCTGCGCGAAGGCCTGGACATCCCGGAGGTCTCGCTGGTGGCCATCCTGGATGCCGACAAGGAAGGCTTCCTGCGGGCCGAGCGCTCGCTGATCCAGACCATCGGCCGGGCGGCGCGCAACCTGAACGGCAAGGCGATCCTCTACGCCGACCGCATGACGGACTCGATGAAGAAGGCGATCGACGAGACCGAGCGGCGCCGGGCGCGCCAGGTCGCGCACAACGAGGCCCATGGCATCACGCCGCGCAGCATCCTGAAGGAGGTCCGCGACCTGATCGACGGCGTCTACAGCGAGAAATCGGGCAAGGAGGCGGCCAAGCGCGAGCTGGAGCGCGCCAAGGTCGAGGACATGTCCGAAAAGGACGTGGCGCGCGAGATCAAGCGGCTCGAGAAGCTCATGCTCGAGCACGCCCGGAACCTCGAATTCGAGAAGGCGGCCCGCGTCCGCGACCAGCTGGCCGAACTGCGCGAGCAGGCCTTCGGCGCCTCCGGCCACGACAACATCGCTCTCTGAGTCATTGCGGGACAGACCAACAAACCGCGCAGCGGTTTTTGCTCTGTCCCCAACTGACTAGCGATTGCGGGACAGACTAAGAAACTGCGCAGCAGTTTTTGCTCTGTCCTCAACCGATCAGAGCGGCGGCCGGCGCAATCGGGTTTACCCGAGCAGGCCTGAGGGGCTTCTGCTATACTTGACCGAAATACTCAAGAACAAAAGAACTTCGCGATGAAGGGCGACTCCAACCGATCGGCACACCAGCCGGACGAGGGTCGTGCAGGGCGGAGACGAGGTCACCGCGGCCCTTGGGCGCGGTGTCATTTCCACGGTAAGCACTCAAGGAGCTTGCGATGCGTCTCACTACCAAAGGCCGCTTTGCGGTTACGGCCATGATCGACCTGGCGCTGCGCCAGAATACCGGTCCGGTCACGCTGGCCGCGATCAGCCAGCGGCAGCAGATTTCGCTGTCCTATCTCGAGCAACTGTTCGGCAAGCTGCGCCGCCACGAGCTGGTCGAGTCGACGCGCGGCCCCGGCGGCGGCTATTCCCTCGGCCGCAAGGCGGCGGACATCACTGTGGCCGACATCATCGTCTCGGTCGACGAGCCGATCGACGCCACCCAATGCGGCGGCAAGGAAAACTGCCTCGGCGAAGCGGGTCGCTGCATGACCCACGAGCTGTGGGCCTCGCTCAACCAGCGCATGGTCGAGTTCCTCGATTCCGTCACGCTGCAGAAGCTGGTCGATGACCAGATCGCCAAGGGCGTGCAGATCGAGAACAAGCCGGCCGTCAAGCGCGCGATCTCGGCGCAGCCAGTGGTCAAGCCGATCCGCGTCAACGCGCCGAACTCGGTCTTCGCACTGGGCAACGCGTTCGCCAAATCCTGATCCGGCGGCGCCTTCGGGCGCCTCCCTTTGAATCACTCCGAACAAAGATCAACCCCACGCCAGCCTGAGCCAGCCATGGACGTCACTCCTCATTTCCCCATCTACCTCGACTACGGCGCCACGACGCCGGTCGATCCGCGCGTCGTCGACGCGATGATTCCCTGGTTGCGCGAGCATTTCGGCAATCCGGCGTCGCGCAGTCACGCTTGGGGGTGGGAGGCCGAGGATGCGGTCGAGAAGTCACGTGCCGAAGTGGCCGGCCTGATCGGCGCTGACCCGCGCGAGATCGTCTGGACCTCCGGCGCCACCGAGTCGAACAACCTCGCCCTCAAGGGCGCGGCGCATTTCTACAAGGGCAAGGGCAAGCACCTCATCACGGTCAAGACCGAGCACAAGGCGGTGCTCGACACCATGCGCGAGCTCGAGCGCCAGGGCTTCGAAGTGAGCTACCTGGATGTCCAGGAAGACGGCCTGCTCGACCTCGAGGCGTTCAAGGCCGCGATCCGGCCCGACACCATCCTGGCGAGCGTGATGTTCGTCAACAACGAGATCGGCGTGATCCAGGACGTGGTCGCGCTCGGCAACATCTGCCGCGAGAAGGGCGTGATCTTCCACGTCGACGCGGCGCAGGCCACCGGCAAGGTCGAGATCGACGTCAAGACGCTGCCGATCGACCTGATGAGCCTGGCGTCGCACAAGACCTACGGCCCGAAGGGCATCGGTGCGCTGTACGTGCGCCGCAAGCCGCGCGTGCGGCTCGAGGCCCAGATGCACGGCGGCGGCCACGAGCGCGGCATGCGCTCGGGCACCCTGCCGACGCACCAGATCGTCGGCATGGGCGAGGCCTTCCGCCTGGCCAAGCTCGAAATGAAGGCCGATGTGGCCAAGGCCGCAGCGCTGCAGAAGCGCCTGCTAGACGGCCTGAAGGACGTCGAGCAGGTCTTCATCAACGGCAATCTCGAACACCGCGTGCCGCACAACCTGAACATGAGCTTCAACTACGTCGAAGGCGAGTCCCTGATCATGGGCATCAAGGGCCTGGCGGTGTCCAGCGGCTCGGCCTGCACCTCGGCCAGCCTGGAGCCCAGCTACGTGCTGCGCGCGCTCGGGCGCAGCGACGAGCTGGCCCACAGCAGCCTGCGCATGACCATCGGCCGTTTCACGACCGAGGAAGAAATCGACTACGCGATTTCGACCATCAAGCACAACGTCGCCAAGCTGCGCGAACTCAGCCCGCTGTGGGAGATGTTCAAGGACGGCATCGACATCAGCACGATCCAGTGGTCGGCTCACTGAAAATTCAAAGAGGTACCCCATGGCTTACTCTTCCAAGGTCATCGACCACTACGAAAATCCCCGCAACGTCGGCTCGTTCGAAAAGGGCGACGACTCGGTAGGCACCGGCATGGTCGGCGCACCGGCCTGCGGCGACGTCATGAAGCTGCAGATCAAGGTCAACCCCGAGACCGGCGTCATCGAGGACGCGCGCTTCAAGACCTACGGCTGCGGCTCGGCGATCGCCTCGTCCTCGCTCGTGACCGAATGGGTCAAGGGCAAGACGCTCGACCAAGCGGCGGCGCTCAAGAACGCCCAGATCGCCGAGGAACTGGCGCTGCCGCCGGTCAAGATCCACTGCTCGATCCTGGCCGAAGACGCGATCAAGGCGGCGGTCAGCGACTACAAGGCCAAGCACGGCGTGGCGGCCGCAACCACGGAAGCCACTCACTGACATGGCTGTGACACTGACCGAATCGGCCGCGCGCCACGTCACCCGCTATCTCGGCAAACGAGGCAAGGGCGTGGGCGTGCGGCTGGGCGTCAAGACCACGGGCTGCTCGGGCCTGGCCTACAAGCTCGAGTACGTGGACGAGTTCGCGCCCGAAGATGTGGTCTTCGAGGACCACGGCGTCAAGGTGCTGGTCGACCCGAAGAGCCTGGCCTACATCGACGGCACGCAGCTCGACTTCGTGCGCGAGGGCCTCAACGAGGGCTTCAAGTTCAACAATCCGAACGAACGCGACCGCTGCGGCTGCGGCGAAAGCTTCCGCATCTGAGCCTGACCGGCCCCAGACCGAGCCGCCAACATGGCGGCTTTTTGATGTCATGAATCTGAACGATACCGATTTCCAGCTCTTCGCCGTGCCGGCGACCTTCGCGCAGGACCGCGGTGTGCTCGACACACGCTGGAAGGAACTGCAGCGGGAAGCCCATCCGGACCGCTTCGCGGCGCAGGGCGCAGCGGCGCAGCGGCTGGCGATGCAGTGGTCGGTGCGCATCAACGAAGCCTACCAGCGGCTCAAGAACCCGATCAAGCGGGCCACCTACTTGTGCGAACTGAATGGCGCGGGCATTCAGGCCCATACCAATACCGCGATGCCGCCCGAGTTCCTGATGCAGCAGATGGCATGGCGCGAGGAGCTCGACGACGCCGCCGATGCCGTCGCGCTCGACAAGCTGCGCGCCGAGGTCGAGGCCGGACGTGCCCGCGCGCTGTCCTCGCTCGACTGGCTGATCGACGAGAAGGGCGACTACGCCGAGGCGGCGCGGCAGGTGAGAGCCCTCATGTTCATCGAGCGTTTTGCCGAGGACATCGAGGCCAAGGCCGATCAGTGGGGACAATAGCGGCATGAATCATTTCCCCGTCCATCACCTCGAGGAGGCCTGATGGCATTGCTCCAGATTTCAGAACCGGGCCAGGCGCCCGATCCGCACCAGCGCCGAATCGCCGTCGGCATCGACCTCGGCACCACCCACTCGCTGGTCGCGGCGGTGCGCAACGGCGTCGCCGAATGCCTGCCGGACGCCGAAGGCCGCGTGCTGCTGCCTTCGGCGGTGCGCTACCTCGACACCGAGCGCCGCCAGATCGGCCACGACGCGTTGGCGGCGCGGGCCGTCGACCCCGCCAATGTCATCACCTCGGTCAAGCGGCTGATGGGCCGCGGCCTGTCGGACATCGCCAACCGCGATGCGATGGCCTACCACCTGACGGGTGACGGCGGCATGGTCAAGGTGCGGACCGCGGCGGGCGAGAAGTCGCCGATCGAGGTCAGCGCCGAGATCCTGGCGACCCTGCGCTACCGGGCCGAAGACACCTTCGACGACGACCTCCACGGGGCTGTGATCACGGTCCCGGCCTATTTCGACGAAGGCCAGCGGCAGGCCACCAAGGATGCGGCCCAGCTCGCCGGGCTCCGTGTGCTGCGCCTCATCAGCGAGCCGACGGCGGCTGCGATCGCCTATGGGCTGGACAACGCCAGCGAAGGCGTTTACGCGGTCTATGACCTGGGCGGAGGCACCTTCGACATCTCGATCCTGCGGTTGACGCAGGGTGTGTTCGAGGTCGTCGCGACCGGTGGCGATTCGGCCCTGGGCGGCGACGATTACGACCATGCGCTGGTCGACTTCGTGCTGTCGCAACGGGGCCTCGAGGCCCGCAGCGACGCCGATCGGTCGGCCCTGCTGGTGGCCGCCCGGGCCACCAAGGAGGCGCTCTCGAATGCCGATTCGGCCACCTTCAGTGCCCGCCTGTCGGGTGGGGAGTCCGGCATCGAGGTCCGGCGCGAGCAGTTCGAGGCCACCACGGCCGAATTGACCGCGCGCACCATCACGGCCGTGCGGCGCGTGCTGCGCGATGCGCGGCTGGCGTCGGGCGAGTTGCAGGGCATCGTGCTGGTCGGCGGCGCCACGCGCATGCCGCAGATTCGCCGCGCCGTGGCCGAATGCCTCGGCCGCGAGCCCTTGACCAACCTCGATCCGGACCAGGTGGTGGCGCTCGGCGCCGCGATCCAGGCGAACCAGCTGGCCGGCAACGGCGGCACCGACGACCTGTTGCTGCTCGACGTGATCCCGCTGTCGCTGGGCATCGAGACCATGGGCGGCCTGGTCGAGCGGATCGTGCCGCGCAACCAGACCATCCCGACCGCCATGGCGCAGGACTTCACCACCTACAAGGACGGCCAGACCGCGCTGGCGCTGCACGTGGTGCAGGGCGAGCGCGACCTGGTCGCCGACTGCCGCAGCCTGGCGCGCTTCGAGCTGCGCGGCATCCCGCCGATGGCTGCGGGTGCGGCGCGCATCCGCGTGACCTTCACGGTCGACGCCGACGGCCTGCTCGGCGTGAGCGCGAAGGAGCAGGGCAGCGGCGTGGAGGCGAGCGTCACGGTCAAGCCGTCCTACGGGCTTTCCGACGAACAGATCGCGACCATGCTGAAGGACAGCTTCTCGACCGCGCAGCAGGACATGCAGGCCCGCGCGCTGGTCGAGGCGCGGGTCGATGCCGACCGCATGCTGATGGCGACGCAGAGCGCGCTGGATGCCGATGCATCGCTGCTGTCGGCCGAGGAGCATGCAGTCATCGAACAACTGATGGCCGCTTTGCGCAGCGCGCGCTCGGCCAATGAAGCCGCCGTCGTGGAGGCCGCCACCAAGGCGCTGGCGGACGGCACCGAAGCCTTCGCGGCGGCCCGGATGAATGCAGGCATCGCGCGCGCGCTCGCCGGCCGACAGATCGACTCTCTCTAGAACATGCCCACGATCAAGATCCTTCCCCATCCCGAGTACTGTCCGCAAGGCGCCGAGATCACGGCCGCCGCCGGCACCTCGATCTGCGAGGCCATGCTCGAGAACCACATCAACATCGAGCATGCCTGCGAGATGAGCTGTGCCTGCACCACCTGCCACGTGATCGTGCGCAAGGGCCTCGAGTCGCTCAACGAGGCGGAGGAGGGCGAGGAAGACCTGCTCGACCGGGCCTGGGGCCTGGAGCCGCAGTCGCGGCTGAGCTGCCAGGCGATCCTCGCGCAGGCCGATCTGACGGTCGAGATCCCGAAGTACTCGATCAACCACGCCAAAGAGAAGCACTGATGAGCCGACTGATCGTCCTCGACACCGAAACCACGGGCCTGTCGGCGGAGAACGGCGACCGCATCATCGAACTCGGATGCGTGGAGCTGTTCAATCGCAAGCTCACCGGCAACGACCTGCACATCTACTTCAACCCCGAGCGCGAGAGCCACGAGGACGCGCTCAAGGTGCACGGGCTGACCACCGATTTCCTGCGCGACAAACCGAAGTTCCCGACGCTGGCCAAGGACATCGTCGACTACCTGCGCGACGCCGAACTGATCATCCACAACGCGGCCTTCGACGTCGGCTTCCTCAACAAGGAACTCGAACTCGCAGGCCTGCCGCCGCTCGCCAGCTTCGTCGGCGAGGTGACCGACACGCTCGCGATGGCCAAGGCGGTGTATCCGGGCAAGCGCAATTCGCTCGATGCGCTGTGCGACCGCTTCGGCGTCGACCGCTCGAACCGCACCTTCCACGGCGCCAAGCTCGACGCACAGCTGCTGGCCGATGTCTACATCAGCCTGACGCGCGGGCAGGATGCGCTGTTGATCGACATCGCGTCGAACGAGCCCGCGCACGGCACGGTGGTGTCGATCGACCTCGGCGCCTTCGAGTTGCCGGTGCTGGTCGCGACCGAGCACGAACTCGCCGCGCACGAGGAAGTCCTGGCGCAGCTCGACAAGTCGAGCAACGGCCGCACGCTTTTTCGCCAGACTGTCGAGAAAGCTGTGGCATAATCTGAGGCTTCGCGCCACACGGTGCGAACATCCAGATGGCAAGCAGTCCGAGGTTCACTCGGGCGTCGCGCGCCGAGGGCGGTTAGCTCAGGGGTAGAGCACAGCATTCACACTGCTGGGGTCGGAGGTTCGAAGCCTCCACCGCCCACCATTCACTTCCTTTCCTTGTCGTGCCGCATTCGGCCCTGGCCGGAGTGCGTCCGGGGCCCTGCTCCATGGCGCTAAGCTCGCGGAATGGACGAATTCGATTGCGCCGTCATCGGCGCCGGTGTTGTGGGGCTGGCCGTTGCGCGTGCGCTGGCGCTGAAAGGCCGCGAGGTCATCGTGCTGGAGTCCGAGGGAGCGATCGGGACCGGGACCAGTTCGCGCAACAGCGAGGTCATCCACGCGGGCATCTACTACCCGGAAGGCTCTCTCAAGGCGCGGCTGTGCGTCGAGGGCAAGCAGCTTCTCTATGCGTATGCGGCTCAGCGCGGGCTGCCGCACCGGCGCTGCGGCAAGCTGATCGTCGCCACCAGCGAGGCGCAAGTCGGTCAGCTCGATGCGATCGCAGCCAAGGCCCGGGCCAATGGCGTGGATGATCTGGCGCCGCTCACCCGGGCCCAGGCCCAGGCCATGGAGCCGCAACTCGAATGCCTGGCCGCGCTGCATTCGCCGAGCACCGGCATCGTGGACAGCCATGCGCTGATGCTGAGCCTGCAGGGCGACCTCGAGAATGCCGGCGGCGTGGTCGCGCTGAAATCTGCGGTCATCGGCGCCGAGTGCGGCAGCAGCGGCATCGTGCTGGAGTCCGCAGACGGGACGGCCTTGCGCTGCGACAGCGTCGTCAACGCGGCCGGTCTCGCCGCGCCGCTGCTGGCCCGCCGGTTCGAGGGCCTGCCCGCCGGTTCGTTGCCGGGGGCCTGGTATGCCAAGGGCAGCTACTTCACGCTCGCCGGCCGCGCGCCCTTCAGCCGCCTGATCTATCCCGTGCCCGAGGCCGCGGGCCTGGGCGTTCACCTGACGCTCGATCTCGGCGGCCAGGCGAAGTTCGGTCCGGACGTGCAGTGGGTGGCCTCGCCCGACGACCTGGTCGTGGACCCGGCGCGGGGCGACGGTTTCTACGCCGAGGTCCGCAAGTACTGGCCGGCGCTGCCGGACGACGCGCTGGTGCCGGGCTATGCCGGCATCCGGCCCAAGATCTCGGGCCCGGGCGAGGCCGCGRCCGACTTCATGATCGAGGGGCCCGAGGCGCACGGGGTGCCGGGCCTCGTCAACCTGTTCGGGATCGAGTCGCCAGGGCTGACCAGCAGCCTCGCGATCGCCCGGCGCGTGGTGGATCTGCTGTCGTAGAGCCGCGCGGGCATGTACCATGGAACGGCGCGCCATTTGTCGGCGCTGTGTCGCCGGCGCGGTGCCGGCTTGACTGAGGAGGACCTTTTTCGATGACTGCTTCCACCAACCTCGAAGCCGCGGCCAACGCCGTGGCCGAAGACATCGCGAGCGACGTCCGTGGCGTGCTCGCCAGCAAGGACCTCGATTCCGTGCCGCAGATCAAGGCGCTGCGCCAGCGCATCGACAGCAAGCTGGCGATCGCGCGCGAACTCGCGGCCGAGAAGAGCCGGATTGCCGCCAAGAAGGCCCGCGAAGCCGCCAACACGGCCAACGCCTATGCGCACGACGAGCCGTGGCAGATCGCCGGCGCCGCGCTGGCCGTGGGTGTGCTGGTGGGCCTGCTGCTTGGGCGCCGCTGATTTGACGCGCCAGGGCGCGGCGGAGCTGACGCGATGAGCTTCGCCGGCCTGTTCGGCCTCAAGTCTCGCCTGCGCCGCCTGCGCATCCTGGCCGGCGAAGGCGCGCTGGCCGCCGAAGATCGTGCGCAGCTCCTGAGGCTGGCCTGGGACGAAGAGAAGAAGCGCCTGCGGCAGATGCTCGCGCTGGGGGTCTTGGTGGTCGGCCTGACGACCGTCGTCATTGCGCTGCTGTCGGTGGCGATCGTGGTCCATTTCTGGGACACGCCGTACCGAACCACGGCAGCCTGGGTGCTGGCGCTGCTCTGGACCGGGCTCTGGGCGGCGGCCGTGCTGCTGCTGATGGGCACGCTGCACAGATCCTCGGCCTTCGCGTCGGCGCGCCAGACTTTCGAGCGCGATCTCGAATGGATCCACCACCGCTTCGGCGTCGAGCATGACGAAGAGCTTCCGGATACCTCGGTGTCCCTGAGCAGCGAGCAGCTGGTCGCCCGGATCGAGCGCCAGCGATTGCGCATCGCGACGCTCGAGGCAGCGGCGACGGGCGCCGGCGAGGCGCCGGTCCCGAAGGAATCCGCCACCGCCGCGGCCATGCGCATGGCGCGCGAGCATCCGGTGGCCACCGGCGTCGCGGCCGCAGCGGTGATCGCGGTGTTGGGCCCGCGTCGCGTGGTCCGCTGGGCGACCGTGATCGCGCCGGTGCTCTGGCGGATGCGCGGCTGAGGCCCCCCGGCTCAGGCCCTGCGTTTGCGCAGTGCCTGGGCCGCCTGGCGCACCAGGGCCGGGCCGCGGTAGATGAGACCGGTGTAGATCTGCACCAGGTCGGCGCCGGCATCGATCTTGGCCAGCGCGTCCGCAGCGCTCAGCACGCCGCCCGCACCGATGATCGGGAAGTCGCGGCCCAGCGTCGCGCGCAGCTGGCCGATCACGCGGTTGCTGGCTTCCCGCACCGGCGCCCCCGACAGGCCGCCGGCTTCCTCGGCATGGGGCAGGCCCGCGACGGCATCGCGCGCCAGCGTCGTATTGGTCGCGATGACCCCGTCCATGCGGTGGCGCAGCAGCGTGGCAGCGATCACCTTGACCTGGGAGGCGTCGAGGTCGGGCGCGATCTTGACGAACAGCGGCACCCGCTTGCCCTGGCGCGCGGCCAGCAGCTCGCGCTTGTCGGCGACGGCGCCGAGCAGCGCGTCGAGCGCTTCGTCACTCTGCAGCGAGCGCAGGTTGGCGGTGTTCGGGCTCGAGATGTTGATCGCGACGTAGTCGGCGTGCGGATAGACCCCGTCCAGGCAGATCAGGTAGTCGTCGACCGCGCGCTCGATCGGCGTGGCGGCGTTCTTCCCGATGTTGAGGCCCAGCAGCATCGGCGGCTTCGAGGTATCGCGCCGGAAGCGGGCCCGTTGCACATTGGCGATGAAGGCCTCGAGGCCCTCGTTGTTGAATCCGAGCCGGTTGATCAGCGCGTCGCGCTGCGGCAGGCGGAAGATCCGCGGCTTCGGGTTGCCGGGTTGCGCCTTGGGCGTGACCGTGCCGACTTCGACGAAGCCGAAACCCATGGCACCGAAGGCGTCGATGCAGCGGGCGTTCTTGTCGAGGCCGGCCGCCAGTCCGATGCGGTTCGGGAAAGTCAGCCCGGCGAGCGTGACCCGGTCGACCACGCGCGGTGCCGCGTAGGCGCAGGCCAGCGGCGTGTTCTGGGTCCGTGCCAGGGCGTTGAGCGTCAGTTCGTGGGCGCGCTCGGCGTCGACGCCGAACAGGAAGGGGCGGGCGAGCCCGTAAAGAGAGGAGGGCAGCGGCAGGAGCATCGGATAATTCTCGACTTCAGACTTCAATCAGCCCAGGATTCTCCCCGATGACTTCCCCTGCACCCGCTCCCGCCATGAGCCGCCCGGCCGCTCCGAAGGCGAATACCGAAGCGCTGCTGCGCGAAGGCAGTCCAGTGGCACAGGACGAACTCAAGGCACAGGTCGGCCGCGCTGCGCTGGACTATGTGGTCAAGGGCGAGATCATCGGCGTCGGCACCGGCTCGACCGTCAACAAGTTCATCGAGGCGCTGGCCGGCATCAAGGACCAGATCCGCGGCGCCGTCTCCAGTTCGGTGGCCTCGACCGAGCGCCTGCGGGCGCTGGGCATCGAGGTGTTCGACAGCAACGCGGTCGAGGAGCTGGCGGTCTACATCGACGGTGCCGACGAGATCGACGGCCGCGGCTACATGATCAAGGGCGGCGGCGCCGCGCTCACGCGCGAGAAGATCGTCGCGGCGCAGTCGAAGCGCTTCGTCTGCATCGCCGACGCCTCCAAGCTGGTGAACACGCTCGGCGCCTTCCCGCTGCCGGTCGAGGTGATTCCGATGGCGGCCCAGCGCGTGATGCGGCAGTTCGCCCGGCTGGGCGGCCTGGCGCAGGTGCGCGAGAAGGACGGTGCGCCGCTGGTGACCGACAACGGCCAGCACATCATCGACGTGACCGGCTTGCGGATCACCGATCCGCTGGGTTTCGAGGCCGAAGTGAACCAATGGCCCGGTGTGGTCGAGGTCGGTGTCTTTGCCCACCAGCGCGCCAGCGTCTGCCTGCTGGCGACGTCCTCGGGCGTGCAGACACTGCGCTTTGGCTAGGGCCTGTGGACAGGCCCTAGAACCTGATGCCGGCGGGGTTGCTCGGGGTCGGCCCGGATGCCGGTGCGGGCGTGTCGGCCGCCGTCGGGGCCGGTGCGGCAGCGGCAGGCGCGGGTTCTGCCGCGGGTTGCAGTGCCACCAGCGGCTGGGCCGGCGGATTGCGGTAGCCGGCCGGCAGCCGTGTGCTCTTGGGATAGCCCGCGGCGTCCAGGTACTGGGACCACTCCGAGTCCGAGAAACCCTTGAGCTGCTGCGCGCCGATCGTCAGCAGCGGCAGCGAGGTCTGGCCGCTCAGCCGCTGCAGCGAGGCGATGTCCTCGTTCGACTTGACAGTCCGTTCGTCGAAGGGCACGCCGCGCGTGATCAGCAGCGAGCGGCCGGCGCCGCAAGGGCCGCATTCCTCGCTGGTGTAGAGCGTCACCGGGTAGCGCTGGACCACCTGCTGCAATTCGTAGGGCAGGCCGGCGCGGGCGCTGACCGTGTTGCCGGCCCGGACCGGCGCCACAGGCGCTTCGGCGCTCGGCGGCTGGTCGGAGAAGGTGACCTTGCCATTCTTGTCGACGTGGCGATAGACCGCCTGCGCCAGCGTGGCGCTGGCGACCAGCAGCAGGGCGAGGCCCGCGAGGGCGCTGTTGAGCTTCATCGATGGTTTCCGAGATTCGATGGGGCGGAGTATGTCAGGCTGGCTGCGCCTCGGCCATGCCCTGGTGCCGCAACAACGCATCGAGCTGCGGCTCGCGGCCGCGGAAGGCCTTGAAGGATTCCATTGCGCTGCGGCTGCCGCCGGCCTCGAGGATGGCCTCGCGGTACTTGCGCCCGGTCTCGACACTGGGCTCGCCATTGGCGCCGGCCGTCTCCTCGAAAGCCGCATAGGCGTCGGCGCTCAGCACCTCGGCCCACTTGTAGCTGTAGTAGCCGGCCGCGTAGCCGCCCGAGAAGATGTGGCTGAAGGTGTTCGGTGTACGGCTGAAGTCCGGCGAGGGCATCACCGCGACTTCCTCGCGCACCTTGGCAAGCAGCGCCATGACCTCGCCCGGCTGGGCGGCGGCGGCGTCGTAGCCGGTGTGCAGCAGCATGTCGAAGAGCGAGAACTCGATCTGGCGCAGGGTCTGCAGGCCGCTCTGGAAATTCTTGGCGGCGGTCATCTTGTCGAACAGGGCGCGCGGCAGCGGCTCGCCGGTGTCGACGTGCGAGGTCATGTGCGCAAGCACGTCCCACTCCCAGCAGAAGTTCTCCATGAACTGGCTCGGCAGCTCGACCGCGTCCCACTCGACGCCGCTGATACCGGAGACATCGCGCTCGTCGACGCGGGTCAGCATGTGGTGCAGGCCGTGGCCGAACTCGTGGAACAGGGTGGTCACGTCGTCGTGCGTGAGCAGCGGCGGCTTGCCGTCGACGCCTTCGGCGAAGTTGCAGACCAGCTGCGCGACCGGCGTCTGCAGCGTGCCGGTGTCGGGGCGCAGCCAGCGCGCGCGGACATCGTCCATCCAGGCGCCGCCGCGCTTGGCGGCGCGGGCCGAGGGGTCGAGGTAGAACTGACCGACCTTCTGGCCGGCCCGCTCGATGCGATAGAACTCGACGCTGGGGTGCCACACCGGCGCCGTGTCGCGCCGGATCGAGACTTCGAACAGCGTCTCGACGATCTTGAACAGGCCCGCCATCACCTTCGGCGCCGTGAAGTACTGCTTGACCTCCTGTTCGCTGAAGGCGTAGCGCGCTTCCTTGAGCTTCTCGCCGATGTAGGTCCAGTCCCAGGGCTGCGGATCGGCGAGCCCGAGGTGTTCGGCGGCGAAGGCCCGCAGGTCGGCCAGGTCGCGCTCGCCGTAGGGCTTCGCCTTGGCGGCCAGGTCGCGCAGGAACTTGATCACCTGGTCGGCCGACTCGGCCATCTTCGGCACGATCGAGAGCTCGCCGAAGTTGGGGTAGCCGAGCAGCTTCGCCTCTTCCTGGCGCAGCGCGAGGATCTCGCGGATCAGCGCGGTGTTGTCGAAGGCCGGATCCCCGAACTCGCTGGCCCGCGTGACGTAGGCGCGGTACAGCCGCTCGCGCAGCGCGCTGTTCTTCGCGAACTGCATCACCGGCAGGTAGCAGGGCATCTTGAGCGTGAGCTTGTAGCCGTCCTTGCCCTCCGCGTCGGCGGCCGCACGGGCGGCGCCGATGACGTCCTCCGGCACGCCCTCGAGGTCTTCGAGCACCGCATGCCAGGCGAAGGCGTCGGTGGCGTCGAGCGCGTTCTCGCTGAACTTCTGGCTCAGTTCGGCCTGCCGCTCCTGGATCTCGGCGAAGCGCGTCTTGGCGGCGCCTTGCAATTCGGCGCCGCCGAGCACGAAGTTGCGGATCGCGTAGCGGTGCGCCTGGCGCTGCTCGGGGTTCAGCGTCGCGGGGTCGATGGCCTTGTACTTGGCGTACAGCCGCTCGTCGGAACCCAGGCGGGTCCAGAAGGCGGTGACGCGCGGCATGGCCTCGTTGTAGGCGGCCCGCAACTCAGGGGTGTCGGCCACCGCGTTGAGGTGGCCGACCGCGCCCCAGGCGCGGCTGAAGCGCTCCGAGGCCACGTCCAGCACCTTGGCGATCCCGGTCCAGTCGGCCGGGAACCCGGGCGCCGTCGCTTCCTGCAAGGCCGCCTCGGCGCCGGCGAGCAGGGCGTCGACCGCCGGGGCGACATGCTCCGGCTTGATCTGGTCGAACAGCGGGAGATCGTTGAAGTCGAGGAGCGGATTGGTCATGGTCTTGTTCAGATGGCGGACAGGGGGCGCGAGTTCAAGTGGCGCTGGCGCCGGCGGTCACCCGTTCGGCGGCCACCCGTTCGGCGGCCTCGATCGTGTTGACCAGCAGCATCGTGATGGTCATCGGGCCGACGCCGCCGGGCACCGGCGTGATCCAGCCCGCGACCTCGCGCACGCCGGCGAAGTCGACGTCGCCGCAGAGCTTGCCTTCGTCGTTGCGGTTCATGCCGACATCGATCACGACCGCGCCGGGCTTGACCATGTCGGCTGTGAGCACGTTGCGCTTGCCGACCGCCGCCACCACGACGTCGGCCTGGCGGGTCATGGCGCCCAGGTCGGCGGTCGCGCTATGGCAGATGGTGACGGTGGCGCTCTTGGTCAGCAGCATCAGGGCCATCGGCTTGCCGACGATGTTGCTGCGGCCGATGACCACCGCGTGCTTGCCGCGCAGCTCGTAGCCGATCGACTCGAGCATCTTCATGCAGCCGTAGGGGGTGCAGGGCCAGAAGCCGGGCGAGCCGGTCATCAGGGCGCCTGCGCTGGCGACGTGGAAGCCGTCGACGTCCTTGGCTGGCGCAATCGCCTCGATCACCTTCTGGGCATCGATGTGGGCGGGCAGCGGCAATTGCACCAGGATGCCGTGGATCGCCGGGTCGTTGTTGAGCGCGTCGACGCGGGCCAGCAGGTCGGCCTCGCTCAGGTCGGCCGGGTACTTCTCGAGCACCGAGTGCAGGCCGTTGTCCTCGCAGGCCTTGACCTTGTTGCGCACGTAGACCTGGCTGGCCGGGTTGTCGCCGACCAGCACCACGGCCAGGCCGGGGACCACGCCGCGGGCCTTGAGCGCGGCGGCGCGGGCGGCGACGTCGGTGCGCAGCGTCCTGGAGAGCGCGTTGCCGTCTATCAGTTGAGCTGTCATCGTTTTTCGATCTTCAGAAATGGAAACGCCCGCTTGCGCAGGCGTGGAGGTTGCAACCGGCTGCCGGGGGCGGTACAGGCCGGCGCCGGGCCGCCCCAAGGCGGCCTGCGGCTCCCTCGGGGGGCAGCGACACACGAAGTGAGGAGCGTGGGGGCCATCCCAGGCCGGCGCCGGGCCGCCCCAAGGCGGCCTGCGGCCCCCTCGGGGGGCAGCGACACACGAAGTGAGGAGCGTGGGGGCAAGTGACTAGGCCTTGGCCGGCGTCGCCGCCTGTCCGAGGGCGATCTTGAGCAGGTCCGCCACCGTGTTGGCGTTGAGCTTTTCCATGATGTTGGCGCGGTGCGCCTCCACCGTCTTGATGCTGATGCCGAGGTCGTCGGCGATCTGCTTGTTGAGCCGACCGGCAACGATGCGCTCGAGCACCTGGGCCTCGCGGCCGGTGAGCTTGGACAGCAGCGCGTCGCGGCTGGCCGACTGCTGGTGCTGGGCGAAGGCGCCGCGGGCATGTTCGAGCATGCGCTCGACCAGCGCCACCAGGGCCTCGTCGTTGAACGGCTTCTGGATGAAATCCATCGCGCCCTTCTTCATCGAGTCGACCGCCATCGGCACGTCGCCGTGGCCGGTGATGACCACGATCGGCAGCGGCGAACGGCGTTCGATCAGCCGGTCCTGCAGTTCGATGCCCGACATGCCGCCCATGCGGATGTCGACGATCAGGCAGGCGACCTCGCGCGGGTCGTAGCGCGACAGGAAGGACTCGGCCGAATCGAAGCAGCGGACCCGGTAGTCCTTGCCCTCGAGCAGCCATTGCAACGAATCGCGGACCGCCTCATCGTCGTCGACGACATACACAGTGCCCTTCTTCGGAATCAAACTCATGCAGGTACTTTCGCCTCGTTGCTTGCTACGGAATCGATAGCGTCCAACACCGGTAACCAGAAGGAAAAACGGCATCCGACGATGTCCGGCCCATTGTAGATGTTCTCTGCCTGCATCCGGCCGCGGTGCGACTCGACGATGGTGCGGCAGAGGTTGAGCCCGATGCCCATGCCTTCGGGCTTGGTGGAGAAGAAGGCTTCGTAGAGCCGGTCCATCACTTCGGGGGCCAGGCCCATGCCGGTGTCCTGGACCGAGAACTCGACCGCCGGCTGGCCGTCGATGGTCTTGGGCAGCACCCGCAGTTCGACGCTGCGGCGCGCCAGCGGGCGGTTCGCGAGGTCGATCGACTCGGCCGCATTCTTCAGCAGGTTGACCATCACCTGCTCGATCAGGATCGGATCGACCCGCAGGATCGGCAGCCGCGCCGCGACGTAGTGGTTCAGCCGGACGTTGCGCCGGCGCAACTCGATGCCGGCCAGTTCGACCGCCTCGCTGACCATCGTCGAGACCTCGGCCGGCGTGCGGTTGGGCTCGCTGCGCTTCACGAAGGAGCGGATGCGCTGGATGATCTGGCCGGCGCGCTGGGCCTGCTTGGAGGTCTTCTCGAGCGCCGCGAGCAATGCTTCCGAATCGATCTGCTGGCCCTTGATGCGCGACACCATGCCGTTGCAGTAGTTGGTGATCGCGGTCAGCGGCTGGTTCAGCTCGTGGGCGACGCTGGAGGCCATCTCGCCCATGGTGATCAGCCGGCTGGCGGCATGGGCCCGGTCGGCCTGGGCCGCTGCCAGGTCCTCGGCGTCGCGCCGCGGCGTGATGTCGGTGGCGATCACCAGCTGCGCCAGCCGGCCGTCGACCCAGGTCAGGTAGCGCGACCGCACCTCGAGCCACTTGCCGAGCTCGGGCACGAAGATCTCGTTGTTGGCCGGCTGGGCGGTGGTCAGCTGGTCGATCGGCAGACCGGCGAAGGAGTCGACGTCGTCCAGTTCTTCGTCGCGCGCCTGGGTCGCCGGCACGCCGGCCTGCGCCACCATGCCCAGGTGGCCGACGGTGTTCGACCCGAACCAGAGCCGGTAGAGCTTGTTGGCGAACAGCAGCTCCTCGCTGCCCAGCGGGGCCACCGAGACCGAGGCGTCCAGCGCTTCCAGCACCGTGGTGAAGCGCTCGTAGGAGGCCGACAGCTGCTCGCGGATTCGGGTCGGCTCGGTGATGTCGGTCATCGAGGTCATCCAGCCGGTCTGGTGACCGCGGGCGTCGATCAGCGGCGAGACATAGAGCCGGGCATTGAAGACGCTGCCGTTGCGGCGCTTGACCCGGACCTGGAAGCCGCCGGGCAGGGCACGCCCGTGCAGTTCTTCTTCGAGCCGCTCGTTCATGACCTCGCGGTCGGATTCGAGCCAGTAGGGGAAGGGCGGGGTCTGGCCGACCAGCTCGTTCTCGTTCCAGCCGGTCATGGCGCAGAAGGCCGCGTTGACGTAGGTGATGCGGCCCTCGAGGTCGAGCACCCGCATGCCGGTCAGCATGGAGTTCTCCATCGCCCGGCGGAAGTTGGTCTCGGCCACCAGCGCCTGCTGCGCCTGCAGCCGCCGGCGCGTGTGGCGCCAGGTGCCGATCAACATCCAGCTGGTGAGCACGCTGAGCGCGCCGACCAGCCAGAAGAGGCCGTTGCCGACCACCCCCTGGGAGGTTCGATAGGCCTGCGCCCGCAGCACCAGCGCATTGCCGACTGGCGAGACCGGGACTTCGTATTCGTTGGTGCGCACGGTCCAGGGCAGCAGCCGGGTGCCGGCCCCGCGCGGCTTGGCGACCGTGTTGCCGGCGATCAGGCCGCCCTTGGCGTCGAGCAGCGAGACCGCATAGCGGGCCGAGACTTCGGAGGGCATGCCGTAGCGCAGCAGGCCGTCGATGGAGAACTCGCCCAGCAGCATGCCGGCGAACAGCCCCTGGTCGAACAGCGGGATGTAGAGCCCCAGCATCGGCGGCGGCTCGCCACCGGCCAGGGGTTGCGAGAACACCGGCTGGCGCAGCTCGCGCGCCAGCGCGTAGTTGCTCTCGATATCGCCCGGTCGCAGCACTTCGCCGACTGCATGCTGCAGCGCCGGATGGACGCTGGGCGCCGCGTAGTTGGCCTTGAAGCGGCGGCGGTCGTCGATCCAGCTGACCGATTGCAGCTCCGGGAACTGGCTCACCAGCGACTCGGCACGGCTGGTGAATTCCGCCGCGTCGATTTCTCGGTTGGAGGCGTCGCGCGCCAGCCGCATCAACTGCTCCTGGCGCTCCAGCAGCCGCAGGCGGACGCGCTGCTGGGCGTACTCGACATCGCGCTTGACCGATTCCTGGACCCGTTCCACTTCCTCGGCCCGCAAGTACCAGAAGGCCGAGACGATGGCGGCGAGGAACAGCAGCACCGCGGCCAGCGGCGCGAGCATCGCGACCGCGTCCTGCAGCACCGGCGTCTGGCGGCGCCACCAGCGGCGCAGCCACGAGAGCGGCGACGCGGCATTGCGTGCGACGGCGATCGGAGAGGAAAGGGACATCGGCGAAGTTTAGGTGAAGGCTCCCGCGCAAGGCGGGCGGTGCCGAAGTGCCATGGATCCGAGTGCGGCCGAGTCGATGATTTCATAATAAGAAATCGATAGGCACGATTTGAAATCTGGATAATTCTGTGAGAAACTCCCGCGCGCTGCCGGATACGGCACTAAATTACGGCCACAACCCTCACAAGGAGACAAGCATGTCGGCAAATCCCGAGAACCTCTACGGCTCGGCTGCGAACGACCTGGACGCGCAGGAAACGCGTGAATGGATGGACGCACTGTCCGCCGTGATCGAGAGCGAGGGGCCCGACCGCGCGCACTTCCTGCTCGAGCAACTGCTCGAGCACGCGCGCCAGAACAGCATCGACAAGCCCTTCTCGGCCAACACCGCCTACGTCAACACCATCGAGGCCAACCAGGAAGAGCGCTCGCCCGGCAATGCCGAGATCGAGGAACGGCTGCGTTCCTATATGCGCTGGAACGCCATGGCGATGGTGGTCAAGGCCAACCGCCACCATCCGCCCGAGGGCGGCGACCTCGGCGGCCACATCGGCTCCTTCGCCTCGCTGGCCAGCATGTTCGGCGCCGGCTTCAATCACTTCTGGCACGCCGAGAGCGAGAACCACGGCGGCGACTGCCTCTACATCCAGGGCCACGTGTCGCCCGGCATCTATGCCCGCGCCTACCTCGAAGGCCGGCTCACCGAAGAACAGCTGCTCAACTTCCGCCAGGAAGTCGACGGCAAGGGCCTGTCGAGCTACCCGCATCCGAAGCTGATGCCCGAGTTCTGGCAGTTCCCGACGGTGTCGATGGGCCTGGGCCCGCTGATGGCGATCTACCAGGCGCGCTTCCTCAAGTACCTGCATGCACGCGGCATCGCCAACACCGAGAACCGCAAGGTCTGGGTGTTCTGCGGCGACGGCGAGATGGACGAGGTCGAGTCGCTGGGCGCGATCAGCCTGGCGGCGCGCGAAAACCTCGACAACCTGGTCTTCGTCATCAACTGCAACCTGCAGCGGCTCGACGGTCCGGTGCGCGGCAACGGCAAGATCATCCAGGAACTCGAAGGCGAGTTCCGCGGCTCGGGCTGGAACGTGATCAAGCTGATCTGGGGCAGCAACTGGGATCCGCTGCTGGCGCGCGACAAGGAAGGCGCGCTGCGCAAGATCATGCTGGAGACCAACGACGGCGACTACCAGTCGTTCAAGGCCAACGACGGCGCCTACGTGCGCAAGCATTTCTTTGGCCGCGATCCGCGCACGCTCGAGATGGTCGCCAAGATGAGCGACGACGAGATCTGGGCCTTGCGCCGCGGCGGCCACGACTCGCAGAAGGTCTATGCGGCCTTCGACGCCGCCGTCAAGCACAAGGGCCAGCCGACCGTGCTGCTGATCAAGACCGTCAAGGGCTTCGGCATGGGCAAGATCGGCGAGGGCAAGAACACGGTCCACCAGACCAAGAAGCTCGGCGACGAGGACATCAAGGCCTTTCGCGATCGCTTCAACATCCCGATCCCGGACAGCCAGATCGCCGACCTGCCGTTCTACAAGCCGGCCGACGACACGCCCGAGATGAAGTACCTGCACGAGCGCCGCAAGGCGCTGGGCGGCTACCTGCCGCACCGCCGCGTGAAGGCCGACGAGAGCTTCACGGTGCCGTCGCTCGAGACCTTCAAGGCGGTGCTGGAGCCGACCGCCGAAGGGCGCGAGATCTCGACCACCCAGGCCTACGTGCGCTTCCTGACGCAGCTGCTGCGCGACCAGGCGCTCGGCCCGCGCGTGGTGCCGATCCTGGTCGACGAGGCCCGCACCTTCGGCATGGAAGGCCTGTTCCGCCAGATCGGCATCTACAACCCCGCGGGGCAGCAGTACACGCCGGTCGACAAGGACCAGGTCATGTACTACCGCGAGGACAAGGCCGGCCAGATCCTGCAGGAAGGCATCAACGAGGCCGGCGGCATGTCGAGCTGGATCGCGGCGGCCACCTCGTACAGCACCAACAACCGGATCATGGTGCCGTTCTACGTCTACTACTCGATGTTCGGCTTCCAGCGCATCGGCGACCTGGCCTGGGCGGCCGGCGACATGCAGGCGCGCGGCTTCCTGCTCGGCGGCACCTCGGGACGCACCACGCTGAACGGCGAAGGCCTGCAGCACGAGGACGGCCACAGCCATATCCTGGCCAACACGATCCCGAATTGCGTCAGCTACGACCCGACCTTCGCGCACGAAGTCGGCGTGATCCTGCACCACGGCCTCAAGCGCATGGTCGAGAAGCAGGACAACATCTACTACTACATCACGCTGCTCAACGAGAACTACCCGATGCCCGGCCTCCAGCCCGGCACCGAGGAACAGATCATCAAGGGCATGTACCTGTGCAAGCAGGCGCCGGCGCTCAAGGCCAAGGCGCCCACGGTGCAGCTGCTGGGCAGCGGCACCATCCTGCGCGAGAGCTTCGCGGCCCAGGAACTGCTCGAGAAGGACTGGGGCGTTTCGGCCGCGGTCTGGAGCTGCCCGAGCTTCAACGAGCTGACCCGCGACGGCCAGGAGGCCGATCGCTGGAACCTGCTGCACCCGACCGAGACGCCGCGCGTCTCCTTCGTCGAGCAGCAGCTGTCGGCCAGCAGTGGCCCGGTGGTGGCGTCGACCGACTACATGAAGGCCTACGCCGAGCAGATCCGCCCGTTCGTGCCCAAGGGCCGCAACTACAAGGTGCTGGGTACCGACGGCTTCGGCCGCAGCGATTTCCGCAACAAGCTGCGCGAGCACTTCGAGGTCAACCGCCACTTCATCGTGGTGGCGGCGCTCAAGGCGCTGGCCGAGGACGGCACCGTGCCGGCCCAGAAGGTGGCAGACGCAATCAAGAAGTACGGCATCAACGCCGAGAAGATCAACCCGCTCTACGCATAAAACCAATCAACGGCGCCCGAAGGGCGGGAGACACGACATGGCAACAGTGGAAATCAAGGTGCCGGACATCGGCGACTTCGACGAGGTCGCGGTGATCGAGGTGCTGGTGAAGGTCGGCGACACGGTGAAGGCCGAGCAGTCGCTGATCACGGTGGAGTCGGACAAGGCCTCGATGGAGATTCCGTCGAGCCAGGCCGGGGTGGTGAAGGAACTCAAGGTCGAGGTCGGCAGCAAGGTCAAGGAAGGCTCGGTGGTGCTGGTGCTCGAAGGCGAGGGCGCTGCGGCGCCGGCGGCTTCCGCCCCTGCGGCTGCAGCCGCTCCGGCAGCCCCGGTGCCTGCTGCGGCCC